>NZ_JBSEYU010000005.1:0-245245 GCF_053627955.1 Micrococcus sp. 093350064-1 | reverse complement strand
CAACTACCATCGGCCTCATACCTCCTGCGGGGACGCCCCGCCAACCTCGTTGGCCCCGGCACGAGTCAACAACGTCATGACCTCTTACACCTAGGAAGAGGTCCTCTTGAGCGAGAGGGATCAGAGAGCAATAGCGGTGCATAGAGAACGCACAGTACAGTGGGGCGCGTCATATCCACTCGAAGGAGACTCTCATGCCCGACAAGCATCGACCGCGCCTCTCTCGTCTAGCCCAGTCCGGGGCCGCGTTTTCCATCGTAGGAGCCCTCACCGTCAGCAACTTCGGGGCTACCGCCTGGGCGGCCCAGCCCGCCTTCACCCCTCAAGCAACAGACGGGTACGCAGCCGCCGCCTCGCTTCCCGGCGACTTCGAGAATCAAGGAAGCACATCCAGCGAGTGGGATGTCTCTGATCTTCTAATCGAGGAAAAGAAGACCGGCCCGGAAGTAGCCGAAACGCAGGCGTGGCCCTGGGCTGTCTATAGGTGCCTCATGGGAATCGGTCTCAATGGGCCTCAGATCACCCAGATCATGACTCGGGGGACCCCTGAGGCGTTTCTCGCCGCAGGAGGACGGGCTGCGCTTGCCTGCCTGAGGGGGAAGTGACCTATGCCACTCCGAGGCATTTCCCGCTCAGCCCTTGAAGAGGAGCTAAGGGCAGTCAACGCGAAACTCTCCACCCACCCTCTAGCATCCGCTCCAGTCAAGGAAGCGCACGCACTCGTTGCAACGATGCAAGGAGCAGACAAGACAGAGGTCTCCAAAAGGCTGTCTGACAAGGGGCTCCCATCCCTCGACGAACTAGGAGCCCTCCAGCTCAAGGGGTCAGTTTCTTGGTGGCGCCTAAACAGGAGGAAGAATAAGCTCGAAAAGAAGCTAGAAGAAAAATCAGAATGACGAATATTATAGTCGCTTTGATTGAGAGCCTCGCTTCTAGCTTTGTGACCCCACCCCCTCCTGTGATTAGTTCACTTCTTATGAAGAATTGAACTACTTTTCACACTGACACGGACTGCCCAGCTCCAGCCAATCCCAAATGGCCCTCCCGCGTCCTCGTGGAGCGGTCCGGGGTGCACCCCGGACCGCTCCGGCGCACGGTTGCCCAGCCCTGCGAGAAGTACTTCGTCAAGGTCGCCGCGCTCCATGAACGTATCCGCGCCATGCGCACCGAAGGCATGATCATGCGCGCCATTGCCGAGCGCGAAGGCGTCAGCACACGCGCCGTTCATTAAGCGATCCACAAGAACGACCCGCCGCGCACCCCGGACACCCCCCAGGCCCCCAAAACGGACGCCTCCGACGACGCTTGACCCCCTGCGCCTGCACCCCCAGCACAGTGCAACGAATCCCGGCCTGACTAGGCCGAAAGCGACTTAGCATAGCTAAGTATCTAACTTGCTCCGGCTCCGCCGGTCCGCACCCTGCACGCCCTCCTGCGCCCCTGCACGCCCTCCTGCGCCCCTGCACGCCCTCCTGCTGCTTACCGCCTCCGCCTCAGCCACCGACCCGTCTTCTGACGCACCCAACGACCAACCCACTGACGCAACCACCGACCCCCAACCAGTCCCGATCCTCGCTGGTGTCGAAGAAGTCAAAAATGACCAGGTCCCGACTTCGCTCCAGAACCTGGTGGGGTCGTTGATGCTGACAAGCGCCCTCCCTATCGTCGTGGGATTCTGGACCGTCATGTTCGGTGCATCCATCCTCATCCGCAAACGAGCAGTCGCATGGGCCACACTTGTTGTCCTGGTCAGCTTGTCAGCCATCGTCAGCTACAAGTTCAAGAGCACCATCACCGACCTTCAGAACCAGGGCCACGACATCGCGAACCTTAGCCTGGACGGGTGGACGTGGTTTGCACTTGCTCTGATTCTGGTTGCCTCGATCCTGCACGTGATCTTCGAGACCGCACGGCATCGTCGCGCCACCAATCGCACTGACTGACCCCAACACGACGGCCAGCCTCAGCCTGAGCCAACTATTCGAAGGCATCACAGGCTGGCCGTCCTGACTGAATCTCCTACGTCAGACCGAGAAGCCCGCGGCCCCGATACCTCTCCGGTATCGGGGCCGCTCCGTCATGGTGCTCCTGTAGTCAGCTCTGCGTCACAGCGACCTGGAGCTTCCGTTCGATTGCTTCGACGCATTCCCGACGCACGGCCTGATACCGCCCAGCACCCTCCTGGCGTTCATCGAAGTGCCCACCATGAGCCAGCCCCGAGAACAACACATCCGTGCGCTCGATAACATCGGTTCCGGCCAACTCGAACACGCGGTACCGGGACCGGTACGGCGCCCCGTTCTTCGTCATCCGCCAGCCACCGTCGCTGAGCATGGCCAGCACGGTGCCGTACTCCCGCTCCACCCACATTGCGCCGGTGCGGTCGTCCTCATAGAGGTCCCACTCCTGCCTGTCCATTTGCTGGACCCAGTGCATGTTCCACGGGCTACCGGTGCCGCGAACCCAGTTCATCGTCGTTCCTCCTCGCTCGAGTCTTCCGGCTGTTGCTCATCTCCCAGGGTGCCCCAGATGTGCCCGTCCGGGGAGCTCTCCCACTCCACACTGAGGTCGTCCCGACTATCAGCCACGGACACCGCCAGCCGTGGAGCCGACGGCGTAGACGAGGACATCTCCAGCACCACGGCCACGTCTTCAGGCTGCCGGGAGGCGGCCAGCCCCACCGGGTTCGACACCGCGACCTGCCCGCCGTCGCCGTCCACCACACGTGCCCGCACGTATTGCACGCCCGTCGCGGGTCGTTCGAGGGTGTCCTGTTCACGGGTGGTACCAGCCCAGGCCGTGAAGTCGTCCTCGTCGTAGTCCAGCGTGAACGCTGGCCGGTCTCCGTACGCCTCGGGCTCCTTGTGCCTCCCGATCTTCGCGCAGCCGGCCTCATCCACCATGCGGCGCAGACGCGCGGTGAGCATCTCCACATGCGGGTGCCACATCATCATCGGGCCCAGCCCCGGAGCCTGTTCCTCCCAGACCTTGTACTCCATGCACATCGCCGCATACAGCTCGGCCGTCAGGTCCGAGTGCTTGTACCAGCAGGGTGGCACTACCGAGGTCACCAGCCGGTACTCGGCTACGAACCAGTCCACCCACCGACGCAGCGTGTTCCACGCCTCCCACTGGTGCTCTGCCTTGATCTCCCTCCACCGCGTGCCCATCCACACCGGCGGACCCTCGCCCGCGAGTTCCGCGGCGACCTCCGGGTCGACGTAGGGCAGCGGAGTTCCCGTCTGTCCGTCGTCATCGGCGGCCGCCGGCGCCTCCCAGTCCGTGGGCTCGTCGTCTTCAACCCAGGGCGATGCCATCAGTTCCGTCCTTCCCTCGTGTACCGGCGTGCTGGCCCGCCCAACAGCCTCTCGAGCCGGGCGAACAGCTCCTCAACGGCCTCGCGCCCGTCTGCCCCGGTCGAGCGCATGTAGCGATGCGCGGCGTCCTCGCATGTACCGCACAACCACACCCCGATTCCGCCGGTGGCACGACACTCGGCGCGGTCCAGGTATCGTCCATCGGCGCAGTGCCACCTCGTGGAGACGGGCCGCTGGCAGACATGGCACCGTGCACCCCCGTCCGTGCTCATGCCTGCCTCTGCCGGATCATCCTGGCCACGATCACGACCGTGGCCCGCCTGCGGTCCCATCCAAAGAACTCCTTCTTGCCGTCCATGATCTGATGCAGCCGCTGATGGTGGTCCCGGCACAACGGCATCAGGTCGTTGTGCGCTTCGCGGGCCTGCCACCGGCCCTCCTCGTCCTGGCCCACGCCCTTGTACGAGACGTGGTGCAGGTCCAGGGTCCCAGCCTGGGTCAGCGTGATCCCGCAGACCTGGCAGGCCGGCTCTTGGCCGGCCTGCCGGCAGTCTGCGAACCACCGCACCCGCCTGTACCCCCATGCCTGGGACCGCAGGTACCGCTTGTACTCGGCCGAGCTGGTGCGGTGCAGCCCGAACCTGCCCATGCCCTCACCGCACCGGGATCGCCGGGGCCGTCTCCGGCACCGGGTCCAACGCCGCCACGGAGTCCTCGGCCCGGTCCGCGTCGGTCGGTGTGGACGGGGCCGGGTCCTTGGACTCCAGCTCAGCCAGCAGCGCCTTCGAGTACCGCCCCGCGGCCTCCTTGATCTGCTTGCCGTCCTTGCGGTCCCACCAGCGGGTCATCTGCATCAGGATCGGACGCCCATTACGGTTCAGCAGGACCCCCCACCCGAACGGCAGCCGACGCAGCTCCGCGACCGAGACCACGTCGGTGTCGTGGATCTGCTCGGAGACCGAGGTGTGGTCCTTGCCGCGAGACTTCGAGGTCCGCATGATCTTGCGCTGGCCGGCCAGCTTGGCGAACTGCTCCAGGTCGGACACGTTCGAGGCACCCCCGAGCTGGACCTTCACCGTGGCCGCATCGAACAACGCCTGCGCCTGCTGCTCGCCCCACTCGTTGCGGGCCTGAGCCATCGACTGGAACACCGCGAACGGGGAGATGCCCACGCCGCCGCCGTCAGCCATGAGCTGGGTCAGCCCCGGCCAGGCACCGGAGATGTTCGCAATCTCATCGAGCACCAGCGACAGCGGCGGGTCGAGCCGGTTCCCGGGCGACTTCGCCGCCAGCTCGCGCGCCCGCTCGGTGATGGCGTCCATCATCGCGATCAGGAACGGCCCCGCCGACGAGCCGCCGGTCTTGGTGCCCACGATGTAGAGCGTCCCGCACTCGGTGAGGAACTTGTCGATGTCCAGGGTCTCCTCGAACCGGTTGGGTCGCAGCACGTCGCGGACCTCGGGCACCGACAGCCCCTTGACCGCACCTTCGACGCCGAACCACTTGGACTGGAGCAGCTTCGGGTCGCCCTCGATGATGCCCTTGAGCACCAGGTTCCAGTTCAGCGCGGCCTTGGGATGTTCGGTGAGGATTTTCACGGCCTCCTTGGCCTCGGCCGGGTTGTTGCCCCACCGCATCAGGTCATCCACGGTGCGCTCACCCAGCGCCGCGGCGTGCAGCAGGCACTCCATGATCGTGATGGCCGGGGCCTGCCACTCCGCGTTCGAGCTGGAGGACCCCAGGCCGGAGGCACCGATCAGCGACGCCGCCCGCTGGTTCGCCACACGCGGCTCTTCACAGCCCGTGATCGGGGACCACTTCAGCGTGGAGGGCTGACCGGTCAGTCCCTGCGGGTCGAACAGGGCCACTGGTCCCTTCTTCTTGCGCAGCTCGGCTGTGGCCCCCAGGTTGTCCGCACGTGAGCTGGTCGTGATGACCGGGCCGGGTGCGTCGAGAATCGCGCCGATCAGCAGGTGCACGCCCTTGCCCGAGCGCGGCGGGCCGATCAGCACCACCGACTCCTCGTAGCTCGCGAACACGTCCACGCCCTCGGCCTTGCCCAGGCGCATGGCCCCGTCCGTGATGGCCGGCTTCTTGATCGAGGGCCGGACCTTCTTCACCCGGGACAGCACCGACTTGCGGCCCACCGTCTTGGTGATCTCCGTAGACCGGGCCAGGCCCTCGCGTTCGCGCAGCTCCTTGATGAACTTCTTGTCCGACTGCTGGTATCGGCTCCACGCCGTCACCGCGACGCCGATCAGCACGAGCACCAACACACCCAGACCGATCAGCCAGCCGATGACCCCGCCGGTGGTCGCCGTGCATCCCTGCGCGGTGGCCCCGAACGTGGCCGGGTCGTGCTCGCCCACGAGGAAGCCCAGCGGCGCGAACAGCGAGTCCGGCTTCGTCGGTGCCCCACAGTGGATACGCCCGGCCAGGAACCCGGCCAGCAGGTACGCCCCGTAGAGCAGCACGGCCGGACCGATGAGCCAGATCAGTGCCGTCTCGGCCGGGCTGTCCCCTTCCAGGACCGAGTTGTTGCCACGTTCACGTCGCATCAGGCCACCGCCTCCTTCGCCTTGTCCATGCGCTCGTCCGTATCGAACAGCGGCAGCTCGGCCCGCGTGAGCACGTTCTGCACCTCGAACGAGGAATCCCCCAGACGCCACAGGCCCGTGCCCTTGGGCAGGGACCGCACCAGGGACCGCTCCCGGTCGGACAGTTCCATCTCCGACGTCGTGATCTTCAGCGCGGACCGGTCCTGCCGGTAGATCACCTTCACGTCCGCGTCGGCCAGCAGGGACCGGGCCATCGCGGCCATCTTCGAGCTCTGATCACCAGCCATGTCCAGGTCAGCGATCTTGTGCAGCACAAGCACGTTGAAGATGCCGTAGGCGCGGCTGAGCTTCCACTGCTCGACCATGCGCCGCAGGTCGGCCTCGGAGCTGATGTTGTCCCAGCCCTCTTCGTAGATCACGATCCGCTGCCCGCCGTCGCGCGTGGTGACCATCGCTTCGGTCCACGCGCCCGCGCACGCGTTGACCACGCGCACCGCCTCCGGGGAGGCACCCAGCAACGCGGAGGTGTCGATGCTCGTCGCGCACGCCTGATCGTCCAGGACCACCGTGGTCTCCCCGTCGAACATGCCGGCCAGATCGCCGGAGGACACGCGGCCCAGCGTCATCATCGTCACCGACGCGGCCTGCGCCTTCATCGCGTCCGGGTCCGTGCGGGCCGCGTCCAGCGCCCGGATCACGTCCGGGATGATCGGCGGACGTCCCTCGGCGTCCGCGACCGCCACAGCCGCGTCCAGGCCCGCCGAGAGCACATGGTGCTCGGGCGAGGTCATGTCCCGGTCGGTGAGGATCTTCACCAGGGCCACCAAGATGGACATGCGCCGAGTCCGCACCATCGAGGCCCACGCCCGATCCGTCATCAGCTCGCCCTGCACGTCCGTCGAGGGCCGGGTGCCCGGGTCCAACGGGTTCAGGCGCGTGTCCAGGCCAGGGCCGACCTGGATCACCGATCCACCCAGGCCCTTGACCACACGGGTCCACTCGCCCTTCTTGTCCGAGGCCACCGAGAGCTTGCGCCCGGCCAGCACCTGCCGCACCGCCAGCGACTTGGCCAGTGACGACTTCCCGGTGCCCACCTGACCGAACAGCATCATCGACATGCCCGAGATGATCCCGGCCTCATAGAGTGCCCACGGGTCGAAGCAGAACGCGCCGCCGCCGTGCATGTCCTTGCCGATCATCAGCCCGCGCGCACCCAGACCGGGGCCGGCCACGAACGGGTACGCCGTCGAGGCCGTATGCGTCGTCGTGCGGACCGGCCGCGGGGCCAGCGTGCGCATCCCCCGCAGCTGCCGTGCCCCGCGCGGTCCGGCCTTGCCCCACTGCGGCTGAGGGAACCGCACCTCCTTAGCCTGCGCAGCCATCGCCTTCCGCAGCGCCCGCTGGCCTCGCTCCAGCTCCCGGGCCGCACGCTTGGCCTCTCGGGCTTCGTCCTTGCCCGGTTCGATGATCTGGAACAGATCGACCTTCGGTTCTTCACGCATCAGAGCTTCATCCTTCCGAACGGCAGGGCACCGGCCACGAACGCCGCGTCCTGCTCCATCCACACCGGGCGCAGCTCGCACCCGGCCGTGATCCCGGAGGCCACGACCTCCGCAGCCGCGGACTCCAGCTCGGACCGCGAGGACCCGGTCACCGTGACCAGCACGACGACATCCACGCCCGTGTGCCGACGCCGCAGCTCGGCCTCCTCGCGCTCCACGTCCTCCAGGGACTGGTCATGTTCCAACGACCCGATGCGCCCGAGCTTGCTCATCAGCCGCGAGTTCGTGTGCCAGTCCGTCTTGCGCCGCTGCACGGACCGCACCGCGGCCCCACGCTCCACCGGAGCCAGGAACACCGAGACCGTGTGCCGGAAGTCCCCGGCGAACACCAGCTCGTCCAGGAACCCCAGCCGGGCCAGGTTCTGCGGCAGCTCGGAGACCTTGTAGGTGCGGTGGTAGTTCCCGTCCGTGACCATGTGGCCCGCATGGACCTCCACGGCCATCGGTCCCGCGCTCGAGGGCGCGGTACCCGCCGTCTTCCCGTCCGCCTTCATGGTCGAGACCATCACCGAGGCGTCCGGGTCGAACGCCGACCGCGAGAGACCGGCCAGCGTGCGCGGAGAGTGCCAGGCGGTCACCTGGGTCCCCGAGCGCGGCAGCGTGCTCTCCACCGTCGTCATCAGCTTGAGCATGTGCTCCATGAGCGCCGGGGTGCCCCCGCCGAGCGCCTTGACCTGCGAGGTGATCTTCGACGGGGAGACCACCAGCGTCAGCCACTGCTCGTGCACCGGCATCGACTGGGCCTCCTTCATCAGCTCACGGAACGCCTGGTCCAGGAACGGGTCGACGCTTGCCCCTGACCGGCCCGCGCCCTCCTGCTTGGACTCGTAGAAGTCCTCCACGGCCGCACCGGAGATGAGCGTCGTCTGATCCGACGCCTGAATCCGCACCACACCCGGCAGACGCGACAGCGCCGCCAGCGACGATCCCCACGACAGGGACCGTTCCTCCTGAGCGTCGAAGGACTCCAGGTCAAAGCCCCGCGTCGTCATGACCTTCGCACAGACCACCGCTTCCCGGGCGCGCGGGTCCCAGACGAACCCGGCCCCGTTGGGCATCGCGTAGACCATCAGCTCACCGGCCACACCCGGCAGCCGGAACCGTGCCGGCTCACCCGGCTTGATCCGCCCCTTCGCATCGCGCTGAGCCTGCGGCCCTGCCTCGCTCACCGGGGCCTGCGGCTCGCCGTCCACCAGCTCCAGCACGTGTGCCGGGGCCATCCCCTGGCGGTACTCGAGCTGATCCGTTGCCCCGCGCCGCAGGTACTGCATCGCCACCCACACCCAGCCAGGCAGGGACCGGCCACGGAACCGGGTCGCGCCGAACGCGCCGATCACGGCCATCAGCCCGATACCCACGAGCATGGCCGGCCCGCCACGCAGGATGAACGCCATGCCGATCAGCACGCCGGCCAGAACCACGATCACCTGCTCCAGGGTCAGCCCCAGGATCAGTCCCTGAGTCCGTTCCTGGGGGAATCGGACGTCGTCGTACTCCGAGTCCATCGACTCCTGAATCATCGTTGCCATCAGCGGCCTCCTCGCATCACCATCGCCCCGGCACGCTGGCGCATCCGGCCAGCCCGCGCCGAAACGCCCCGCATCGAATTCATTGCTCCACGCCCGGCCCGGCTCGCGGCCATCACGCCCGCCTGCTCAGCCTGGCCAGCACCGCCGGCCAGCCACGCGGTGACTGCAAGCATGAAGATCGGCATGGCCGCGGCCACGAACACCAGCACCATGCCAGCCACGGTCTGCACCCAATCCGTGGACAATGCCGCCATCGCCATGCCCAGCCGCACAACGGCGGCTGCGAGTGGCCCGGCCATGATCAGCCCCAGCATCATCGACAGCCACCGCCCCGCCAGCGCCTTGGCCGGCTCCAGGGCCAACGAGAAGATCGCCGGGGCCGCGAACGAGGCCAAGATCAGAATCAGCACCAGACGGAAGATCATCATCGCCATCAGCACGAAGCAGGCGAAGAAGATCACCAGCGCGATGATCACCGCGACCACGATCATCCCGTTCTCCGAGTTCTCGCTGGCCATCTCCCACTGCGCGAAGTTCTCATCCAGCAGGATCTTGTCGTTGGCGGCGTCGTAGGTCAGACCGAACAGCCCCAGCACGCCGGCCACCGCCTCGTCCTGGCCATCGGTGCCACCGGAACCGACCCGCAAGATCCACAAGGTCAGCTGCTGGGTCGCCCCCATCGCCATCCACACCAGCCCGACCACCACGTAAGTCGCCGGGATGCTGAACACCGCCGCCAGGAACGCGCGCACCATGCCGGCCGTAGACCCGCGCACCGCCGAGAGCACGACCTGCACGGCCACGAAGATCATCAGCAGCGGGATCATCGCCACCACGATGATGTTCAGCATCCCCGGGTGGTCGATCACCGTGCTCTCGCCACCGGCCACCGTCGTAGTGACCTGCCCGCCGACGACCGTGACCCACCACTCCGGGGTCAGCGCACCCACGGAGAAAGCCTGCTCGAGCAGCCCGGAAGCGGCCTTCGCCAGCCCCAGGATCGAACCCCGCATGAACTCCTCGAAGTCCTTCTCCCACATCGTTCTCTCCCTCCGTGAGTGCGCTCAGGACCTCAGAACAGCGGCAGGCCAGCGCCCCAGCCGATCAGGCTCGCAGCACCGGCGATCAGGGCCGCAGCAACGATGCCCCAGACCACGAAGCTGATACCCACGTCCTGCGCGCGGCCGCTCGAGGAGAGCTTGCCGAAGATCCAGACCAGCACGCCGATGCCGACGGCGACGATCAGGATGACCAGGAAGGTGCCCAACGCCAGGCCCGTGATGTTCTGGATGGTGGGCATCCACGGCCCGTTGAAGCTCGGTGCGATGTCCGGGACACCGGCAGCCACCGTGGTGGCCGCGTGAATCAGATTGCTCATCAGAGGTCCTCCCGTAGGGATGTGATGTGACGACGGCCTGGATACCTTCCGGGCCGAACGGGCAACTCCCGCCCGCTGCCAGATGTACGACGCGCCCCACCGCCACGCATGTCACCTGGCCCGCACACGAGAAAGCCCCCACCCGCTGCATCCGCAGCAGGTGGGGGCAACTCGCAGATCAGATCAAGAGCAGTTCTGACCCCGCGTCAGCGTCAGGGTCCGCCCGGTCTGAGCACCGTTGGTCAGCGACTGACGCGCCACGTGCACCTCGACCGGCGAGCACTCGGCCGTGGCCTCGTTCTGTGCCGAGCAGTCCGGCTCACCCGACCCGTTCACCTCGCCCGTGGCGTACCACTTCACCGATGTGACGACCGTGTACGAGGATTCCGTGCCCGTAGCCTCCTTGCCCCACTCGTACCCGTCCAACGCGGGCTGTCCACCGAGCAACGCACTGATCACACGCTCACGCTCTGCCCGATCCGGCGACGGCTCCTCCTTGTCGAAGTCCCGCACCGCCTGCCGGTTGCAGGTCTGCTTCGGGGCGTTCTTCTCGATCGCGACCGACTGCGGCCTGGCCCCGGCGGGCATCAGCTCGCTCGTCCCCAGCCCAGCCCCCCAGCTCGTGCCGGCCGTGCCAGCGCCCAGCACCGTCGCCCCCACCGCCGCCAACGCGACCATCGTCCACCCCTTGCGCATCCCGCCAGGTGAGAACA
The DNA here is from genome assembly GCF_053627955.1 of Micrococcus sp. 093350064-1. Taxonomy (NCBI): domain Bacteria; kingdom Bacillati; phylum Actinomycetota; class Actinomycetes; order Micrococcales; family Micrococcaceae; genus Micrococcus; species Micrococcus sp. 093350064-1. Next base: position 234,188 of record NZ_JBSEYU010000005.1, on the reverse strand, counting down.
AGGCCCTGCCCCACACCGCCAGCGCCACGCCAGCCCCCACCGCCAGGATCAGCACGACCAGCGCCGTCCCGACCACCCATCCACTGATCTGTGACCACCCCGACAGCCCGTCCGGGTTGATTCCGTTCAACATGTCCGACTCCTCGCCGCTCGTCTGGCCCGCTCTTGCTTCGTTGCCGTGTCTCGTCCTGGGTTCGCGGTCCCCACCGCGAAGGTCTGTCAGCGCGCCATCGCCTGCACCACCAGCACCCACACCACGAGCACCGCCAGCGCCACGGCCGCGATCACCCACCGACCCCGCGCCGAGTCCCACGCGTCCGGTACCCGCTCCTGCCACGACGTCGGCAGCGGCGCGTCCACGGACTCCGCCACCCACCGCCGCCCGGCCTCGCCTGCGCGCTGGCGCAGTCGCCGCACGGACGCGACCAGTCCCCGGTCCCGCTCTACGTAGACCACGCGCGGCTCCTGACCCTCCGGGACGTCATGGCTCTGCTCGAACTCCGTCTGCTCGCTCACTTCTCTGCCCTCTCGTTTCGGATCACCGTTGTCGCCACCCTCAGCAGGTGCCGTGTCTCGGCCAGGTACTGCCGACTCGTGGAGTGGCTGAACCCGGTGGCCTGCATGACGTCCTCGACCGTGACCGCTTCCATCCGGCCCCCCGCCTGCGCGCAGGCCAACGCGACCTGCCGCGCCCAGTCCCCCGCGTCCCCGTCGTCGGGAAGGCAGCTGATCAGCACACGCATCGTCACCGCCTGCCCCGAACGGGCCACCTCCTGCGCCGCCCGGACCACCCGGGCACAGCGCACCAGCTCACGCCGGGCCTGACGCAGTGCGGTCACCGAGACGCCCATCGCCTCCGATGCCGCCACGACGTCATCCCCGAACGCCAGCACCACGGCCAGGGCACGGGCCGTCATCTCCGAGGACTCCATGACCGACTCGACCACCCGCATCACCTCCGCGACTTCCCGGTGTGCAGCCAGCGCTTCAACCACAGCCTCGGCCGGGTCCTCCATGACCGTCGACACCGCGGTCTTCTCCCGCGCCACCGCGGAAGCCTCCAGCGCCTCCTGGCCCGCCCGCGACCGGCCGACCGCCCGCAGATGATCCACCGCTCGGTTCCGGGCGATGGTGCCGACCCAGGTCCGCAGGGAACCCCGGTCCGGATCGAACCGCTCCCGGGAGTGCCACGCGGACTCCCACGTGCTCTGGAGCACGTCCTCGACGACGTCGCCGTTGCCCGAGGGTCCGAGTACGGCCACCACCGTGCCTCGCACCGAGGCCACCGCTTCCGCCAGCTCGTCACCGGTCACCAGCACCATCCCCGCCGGAGCCACCCGGTCCGCCTGCCCGGTCATCAGTCCACCGCCTCCATCAACGCCCGTGGCATCGCCCGCCGCTCCAGCCGGCAGTGCGGGCAGTCTGCAAGCACGGCCTGCCCGTACGCCGGGATGTGCACGTCCGGGTCCTGGCACGGCTCACCGGTCCGCAGCTCACGCACCTGCCCCGAAGCAGCCGGAGCCTGAGTCACGGCGACCGGCCGGGGCCGGGTCACAGCGACCAATTCCTCGAACTCCGAGGCCAAGGACCGCGCCACGAAGGCCGTGGGCTTGCGCACCGGCCCCGAGGCCCGCGCCAAGACCACGTCCACGATGGACCGCAGCTGCCCGTCTCCGAGGTCCGCAGCCGCCGGCACCCGCTGAACCAAGTCCGCCAGGACCACACCCCGATGGACCAGCCCCACGCCTTCCCCACCGTCGATGACCTGATCGGTCCGTCGTCCGTCGTCCGTCGTCGTCTCCGCGCGCACTGCACCGGACTGACGGACTGACGGACGGACAGATGAGGGTTCTTGAGGGTTAGTCCGCGCGCGATCCTTATAGTCGGCAAAGTCGTGATTGTCGGGTGAGTCCGCCGAAATTGTCGGGTGAGTCGACTCACCCGACAGATTGTCGGGTCGCGTGTTCATGCGGGTCTCAGATTTACCCGACAGATTGTCGGGTCGCGTCTTCGTGCGGGTCTCAGATTTACCCGACAGATTGTCGGGTCGCGTCTTCGTGCGGGTCTCAGATTTACCCGACAGATTGTCGGGTCGCGTGTTCATGCGGGTCTCGGCGTCTTGGACAAGGTCGTTCAGGGCCTCTTCGCGGAGGTAGTACCTCAAGCCGATCCGCCCGCGCCCGTCCCCGTAGCGAGACTCGGTGTCCACCAGGCCCAGGTCTCGCAGGCGGGCGATGTGCCGCTCCACCGAACGCACCGTCTGGGCCGACCGCCGGGCCAACAACTCCTGGCTCGGGTGGCACGACCACGCCTCGTCCGCATGGTCACCCAGCAGCAAAAGCACGAACGCCTGGCCGGTGTTGAGTTGGCCTGTCTCCGCGACTTTCTGCGCCCACTTCATCGCTTCGATGCTCATGCCTGCTCCTCCTCGGTCCCGAATGCCTCGGCGTGCGCCTCACGGGCATCGGCCAAGCGGCGGCGCCCGGTGCGCTCTGAGCACCCGAACTTCTCTGCGACCTCCGCCGCCGAGGGCACCTGGCCCTCCTGCGCACGGGCCACGATCCATGCGGTGATGTCCGCACCCGATGCCTTCTCCACCGTCTTCGTCTCTGCGGCGACCGGCTCTGACGACGCCACGGTCTCGACGACCTCGATCCCCTGGGCGACCTGCGATTCCTCGACCACGGCCTGCGGAACCTCGCGGGCCTCGCGTTCGGTCTCGAGTTTGGCTTGACGCTCCATCCGTTCCAGCTCCTGCCGGTGCCGAGCCTCGGCCACCTCGGCCTCCCGCTCGGCCTCGCGCCGCTGGGCCTCGATCTGCCAGCGGCTCGCTGCGAGTTCGGCCTCCAGCTCCGCGCGCTGACGATCCAGCTCCGCCTGAGCCTTCAGCTGCTCTGCTTCCTCCGACACCTGCGATGCGCGCTCGGCCCGCCGCGAGTCCGGGTTCTCCACCGCGACCCGCGCCAGCTGATCCGTGGCCACGAACACCGCCACCGGAACCATCACCGCGATGAGCGCACCCACCACGGACTGCCACACGCTCGCGTTCTCAGCACTCCACGCATGCGCCCCGTTGGCGATCATCGACAGCCCCGTGAACGCCCCCAGCGCCCACCACGACGCCCGCGCGGACTCCCCTCGAGACTCGTGCACCAGTACGGAGCCTGCGTAGACCAGGATCGCCAGGTCTATGAAGACCGGCACTGCCCAATGCATGAACGGCGGCAGCCCCAGCCACGCCGCGACCTCGTACAGCGCCGCGAACGAAATGGAGAACGCCACCAGCCCGGCCACAGCGGTCCCGGCCACCACGGCCCGGATGAACCGCCCATCGTTCGGGTTGACCCGGCGCGGAAGCGTCCGAATCCCACTGTCCGTGGGCCGCGCCCCGGTGCTATCCTTTGAGTGCTCGACCAGCGTGTTCTTTGGAATGTGCACCGTCTCGGATTGAGCGTTTTCGGAAGCCCCGACAGCCTGCCCGCTGGCCGGGGCTTCCGCCCTTTTCGGCCCAGACGTTCGGGCCTCCCACATCTGCTGCGCGCTCATCGCGTGCCCTCCTCGATCTTCTTCAGCACCTCATCCAGGTCGTCCACCGCGTCCCGCAGCGTCGACCGGATCTCCGCCTGGGACTCGCCCTCGACATGCCCCACGGACCGGATCACGTGCGCCAGCGTCCGCACGCACCGCACCGAGTCCCACACGACCCCGTGCAAGTCCTCGTCTTCGACCAGCGCCTTACCCGTCGCCGGAGACACCAGCGAGGCCACCGGGGTAGCCGCCTTGATCAGCGCTGGCACCGCGGCCGCACCCGACCCGTTGAACGCAGTCAGCACACGACGCGCGCGGCCCTTCTGTTCCTCGTCGTGCCGGACCAAGTTCAGCGGCTCGATCCCGAAGTCCTCGGCCGGCATGTCCAGCACCGAGTCCAGGCCCATCTGGCCCTCGAGCACCGCCTCTGGCCCTTCGGACGACGTCGCGGCTCGCTCGCGCACCGGCTGATAGGTCTTCCCGTCCGTGCCAGTCACCCGCCGAGCGTTTCCAGGTGTCCCATTTGGGACATCTCGACCCGCCGTCGCGTCGAGTTCCCGGTGCACGGTGCTCTTAGACAACTGAGTGGCGGTTGCGATGGCGCGTGCGCTCATGCCGGCCTCACGAAGTGAGAGGACCACGTCCTGCCGATATTCCAAGGGCGGACGGAGGTGGAGGTTTCCGAACTCACGGGTCACGTAGTCGTCCCAGCTGCGGTAGCCAAGAACGGCCCAGGCCCGTCCTCGATATGCCGAACGGATGAGGTGGTAGACCGACTCCATGCCAGTCTTAATCTGGTCCGTGAGGTCACGCGCTGCCGCAGCAGTCATGGACGCGCCGTGGTCAGGGTCAACCACTGTCGCCGTCACGGCTTCCCCTCCTCGGCCTCGAACACGAAGAGGTCTCGCATCGACAACCCAAGAAAGTCAGCGACGGTCTCGAGTTCCGTGAAGGTGAAATCGCGGTGCCCGTTCATACGTGCTGACACCGATGCGCGGCTTAGACCGAGGGCTTCGCCCAGGTCCCCCATGCTTTTGTCGGCCAGGGCCAACCTGGAGCGGATTTGCAGAGTTAACTGCTTCTGTCTCGTCATGGCCACCAGTGTTGTGCTACCCGCAACACTGGTCAAGCCGTATGTTGCTTATGTAGCAATTTTTTTTCGTATCCCATGACGACTGGCCTGCCCTTCGCTACGCTGGACACATGGATGAGTCAGAAATCAAGACCGCGCTCCTCGCGGAGATCCGCGCCTGGATGGGCCGCCGGCAGGTCAACCAGTCCGACATGGCCCGGCACATGGGCCTGACACGCAGCGCGGTCAGCCGGCGGATGAGCGGACAGCAGGACTTCACGTTCCCCGAACTGGCCTCGATCGCGGGGTGGCTCGACATCACGCTCGCTGAACTGTTCGGCCCGGTCGTCCTCCAGGCACGAAGAAGCCCCCGCACCGACATGGTCGGTGCAGGGGCCTCAGGATCGCTCCCCCGGTTGGATTCGAACCAACAACCCTTCGATTAACAGTCGAATGCTCTGCCGTTGAGCTACGGGGGAATGTGCCGCGAACCGCCGGAGCCGTTCGGACAACGGATGGAACTCTACCAGAGCCCCTGCCTGCGCGCCACCCGGCCGCGGGGCGCCGTCGTCGTCCTACCCACGCCCGGGGACCGGGCCCTTGCCAGGCACGGTTCCGGCGGGCCTACGGTGCGCGGACACCCCAAAACCATCAGGAACGGACCCGAAGGAGAGACGTGTCCATGACCATCACGACCCTCACACGCAAGACCGCCCTGACCGGCACGGGCATGCTCGCCGCCCTCGCCCTCGCGGCCTGCGGCACCACCTCCGACAACGGCGACGACGGCTCCGCCTCGCCGGGGGTCGACGCCTCCTCGGCGGTGGCGAGCACCCCCACCACGGACGACGCGTCGGGCTCGGCGTCGTCATCAGCCTCCTCCGCTTCGGCCTCGTCGACGGCCGCCGCGGCCGGCAGCGGCTCGGCCACCGGCCAGGCCGACGAGCCCGCCTACGCGGTGATCGACGCGGTCCTGGAGAAGTACGCCGACGGCATCATCGTCGCGGTGGATGCCAACGACGATGACACGACCTGGGAGGTCGACGTCGTGGTGGGCGAGGGGGCCAAGGAGCTGGACGTCACCGCCGACGGCGACATCACCGAGACCGATCGCGAGTCGGATCCCGAGGACGTCCAGAAGGCGAAGGAGGCCGAGGTCACCGCCCAGCAGGCCCTCGACACCGCCCGGGAGGGCCGTGACGGGGTGACCCTGGACGAGATGGACCTGGAGGACGACAACGGCACCCTCCAGTGGGAGGTCCGGTTCGATCGCGAGGACGGCTCCGACGGCCCCGAGGTCGAGATCGACGCCACGTCCGGCGAGGTGCTCACGGTCGACGAGCGCTGACGCCGCGCGGCCGACGGGCCGCCGTTTCCCGAACGAAAACGCGCCTGGAGCCGCCGTTTCCCGAACGAAAACGGGTGGGGGTCAGTCGTCGGCTCGGAGGGCCCGGCGGCGCGCCTCCAGTTCCATGAGCTCGCTGTTGAGGCGGGTGAACTCGGCGGGGTCGCCCTCGGGGCCGAGCCGCTGCAGGCGCCCGAGCAGCTCCTCCTTGCGGTGCACGATCTGCAGGGCGAACAGGCGGTTCATGATGTCCCGGCAGTACCGGTCCACATCCTCGGGAGTGCGGGCGGGCAGGTCGCGGACGGCCAGCTCGGAGACGACGCCGGCCACCTCCTGGGGCACGGCGTCCCGCACGGCGTCCACCCAGCGCTGCGGTGTCGCCCCCGCCGACCCGGCCACCTTCACGCCCTGGTGGACGGCGGCGTACTGCGGGACCGTGAAGCGGGCGGCGTACAGCGCGGTCCACTGCTCCGCGGAGAGCAGGGTGGGGTGCTGCAGCACCACCTCGAGGGACTCCCGCTCCCGGCGGGCGACGGGGTCACGCGGGTCCACCGGCACCACGATCCGCGGCGCCGGGGCGGCAGCCTCCCCGTGGCGGCCCGTGGGCCCGACCGCCTGCCCGTCGCTCGCCGGGGTCGGCCGTGCCTCGGGCTCGGGCCCCCGCCGCGGTGCGCGCCCGGCCGCGGCCACGGCCCGGTGCACGGCGTTCGGGCCCAGGCCGAGCCAGCCGGCCAACTCCCGCTCGTAGCCCGGGCGCAGGACGGCGTCCTTGATCCCCGCCACGATCGGCGCCGCGTGGCGCAGGGCGCCGGCGCGGCCCTCCACGGTGTTCAGGTCGTAGTCCTTCAGCCCCGCCCGGATCGCGAATTCGAAGAGCGGCCGCCGCGAGGCGATGAGCGCGCGCACGGCCTCGTCGCCCTTCTGCATGCGCAGGTCGCACGGGTCCATGCCGCTGGGCTCCACGGCCACGAACGTCTTGGCGAGGAACCGGTGGTCCTCGTCGAACGCCTTGAGGGCGGCCTTCTGCCCGGCCTCGTCGCCGTCGAAGGTGAAGATCACCTCGCCGCCCGTGCCGTCGTCGGAGATCAGGCGGCGGGCCACCTTGATGTGGTCCGCGCCGAACGCGGTGCCGCACGTGGCCACGGCCGTGCCGACGCCGGCCAGGTGGGCCGCCATCACGTCCGTGTAGCCCTCGACGAGCACCAGCTGGCGTTCCTTGGCGATCGTGCGCTTGGCCAGGTCGATGCCGTAGAGCACCTGGGACTTCTTGTAGAGCGGCGTCTCGGGGGTGTTCAGGTACTTGGGGCCGGGATCGTCGTCGTAGAGCTTGCGGGCGCCGAAGCCGATGGTCGCGCCGGTCATGTCCCGGATGGGCCAGAGCAGGCGGCCGCGGAACCGGTCGTACAGGCCGCGCTGTCCCTCGGACACCAGCCCGGAGGCGCGCAGCTCCTCGTCCCGGAAGCCGCGCTGCCGGAGGTGGTCCAGCAGATGCGACCACCCCTGCGGGGCGTACCCGAGGCCGAACTGCACCGCGTGCTCCTGCGTGAACCCGCGCTGGGTGAGGAAGTCGCGGGCGGCCTGGGCCTCGGGCGAGCCGAGGGCCCGACGGAAGAACTCGTCCGCCACCTTGTTCGCCTCGAACAGGCGACGACGGCGCCCCGTCTCCGCCTTGTCCGGGCCGGTGCCGCCGTCCTCGTAGTGCAGCTCCACCCCCACCCGGGACGCCAGTCGCTCCACGGTCTCCATGAACGTGGTGTGTTCAAGTTCCATGAGGAAGCTGATGACGTCCCCGTGCGCGCCGCATCCGAAGCAGTGATAGGTGCCCACGCCGGGGCGCACGTGGAACGACGGCGTCCGCTCGTCGTGGAACGGGCACAGCCCCTTGAACGAGCCCACGCCCGCCGAGCGCAGGGTGACGAACTCCTCCACCACGGCCTTCAGGTCCGTGCGCTCGCGGACGAGGTCGATGTCCTTGCGCACGATCAGTCCAGCCATGCGGACCATTCTAGGGACGGGGCGGGGCGGTCAGCCCCGAGCGGAACCGCCCTGCGTGGATGGCTCGGTCTCCGCTGCGGCCTGTGCAGGACCGGTCCCTGCCGCGCGGGACGCTTCGGTCCGCGCCGCGTCCACTCCCTCGGACGCGGGGCGCCCGGTGGCGGGGTCGATGACGGGCAGTGCGCCGGTGGCCGCCTCGACCAGCGGATGGAACAGCGCGGCCGACGCCAGGCCGCCGTGACGGCGGCGCGCCGAGGACACGAACGAGAGGCTCATGTCGCCCACCATAGCCACCCGGGACCGTGATTCCGGTCACGGTAAGGCAACATTCTGGGCGGTCAGGTCACGGTTCGACCCGCGCCCGCCCCCGCGGACTGCCCGTGCAGCGGCAGCAGCCGGGGCACCAGGCGGACGAGGCTCACCATCGCCCCGAGCTCCACGAGCGTCTGCGTCACCACCACGAGCGGGGCCGGGTCCAGGCTCGCCGGCAGGGCCAACGCCAGCGGCAGCACGACCAGGGAGTTCCGCGTCGCGCCCGAGGACACGAGCGCTCGTCCTGCGGGCACATCGAGGCGCGCCCACCGCGCAGCCACCACACCGAGGGCCACCATCACGACGGCGAACGCCACGAACAGGGGCACGACGGCGGCCAGCGCGGGCAGCCGTTCCCCCACCCCGCGGATCTGCGAGGCGACCACCGTGAACAGCGTGACGACCATGAGCGGGACCATCGCCACCGTGAACCCGCGCACCACCCCGGCCGCCGTGTCCCGCACCCCACCGCGGCCGCGCACCGCACCCCACTGGAGCAGCGCCGCGAGCGCGAGCGGCACCAGAATCAGCATGACCAGAGCACGGACGAAGGGCCCGACGTCGACCGCGGCCACCGCCGCCCCGCCCGCGAGTGCGGTGAACGCGATGACGTAGTCCACGCACGGGGCCAGCAGCACGAGGAGCACGCCCACGAGCAGCGCGTCGTCGTGGGCCACGAACCGGCTCAGCCCGAACACCACCGCCGGCACCACCACGAAGTTCAGGACCAGCAGTGCCCCGAGGAACCTGCCGTCCCGCAGCCCCGCGCCCAGCGCGGCGAACGGCACCGCCAGGAACGTCGCCAGCAGGAGCAGCGCGAGGACCGGCTCGACGAGCACCGCCCACGCGTCGGCCCCGGGCACGGCCCACCCGACGACGGCGCCCGCGGCGATCCCGGCGGGGGCTGACCCCTACGCTGGGGGCCATGCCCACCGCCCCCGCACCGTCCGAGGCCGCTGCCACCCCGTTGCACGTGGCCGTGCGCACGCTCGACGCCGCGGCGCTCGCGGCGGCCGGGCACACGGCGGCGACCGCCGTGGCCGCGGTCTATGCGCACGCCGTCGTGCGCGGGGCCGCGTCGTTCTGGCTGGACTCCGCTCTGCCGGACCCGGCCGAGGCGCGCTGGTCCGTGGCGGGCGACGGGCTGGACGTGCTCGGCGAGGAGCAGGGTCGCGTGCCCTCCCCTGGCCCGCGGCTGGTCCGGCACGACGACCCCGCCGATCCGGACCGCGCGTGGGCGGACCTCGGGGCCGCGGCCGCGCCCCGGTCGGTGGTCGGCGGCGAGGGCCTGCCCCTGCGCGGCGGCCTGGTCGGCTGGCTCGGCTACGAACTTGGCATGGCGGATTTGGGGGTGTCCCCGCCCTCACGCCGACCCGAGGACCCCGCGCCCCTGCCCGCGCAGTTCTGGGTGCGCCCGTCCCGCTACGTCGTGGCCGACCACGCGGCCGGGGTGCTGCACTGCTGCGTCGTCTCCCTCGATCCGACCACCGCGGAGGCCGGGGCCGACCGCTGGGCGGCGGACGTGCGCCGCGCCCTCGCCGCGGCCCGCCGCGCTCTCGAGACGGCGGCGGGCGACGTCGTCGTGCCCCCGCCGCGGGACGCCGGCCCGGGGCCGCGGGCCGATGAGGAGGCGCCGGGCACGTGGCGCGAGGACCGGGCGGCGTACGCCGAGCAGATCGCCCGTTGCCGCGCCGCGCTGCATGCCGGCGACTCCTACGAGCTGTGCCTGACCACCCGCTTCGACGCCGATCCCGGGCTGCGCGTGAACCCGCTGGTCCTGTTCCACGAGCTCGCCGCGCACCAGCCGGCCCCGTACGCGGCGCTGCTGGAGCACGGCACGGGCGCCCGCCGGTGGGCCGTGGTCTCTGCCTCACCGGAGCGGTTCCTCGCCGGGCGCGAGGGCCGGTACAGCACCAAGCCGATCAAGGGCACGGCCGCCCGCCTGCCGGACCCGGCCGGGGACGCCGAGGCCGCCCGCGCGCTCGCCGCCGACCCCAAGACGCGCGCCGAGAACCTCATGATCGTGGACCTGCTGCGCAACGACCTCTCCCGGGTGTGCGAGCCCGGCTCCGTGCAGGTGCCCTCCCTCATGGCGGTGGAGAGCTACGCGAGCGTCCACCAGCTCGTCTCCACGGTCACGGGCACGGCACGGGCCGGCGTCGAGCCCGTGGACGTGGTGCGGTCGCTGTTCCCCGGCGGGTCGATGACGGGCGCGCCGAAGCGCCGCAGCGTCGAGCTGCTGGCCGCGTGGGAGGCCTCCCCGCGCGGGGTCTACTCCGGGGCGCTGGGGATGCTGAGCGCGGACGGGACGACGTCGTTGTCCGTCGTGATCCGCACGGCCGTGCTCGCCGGGGGCCGCTGGTCCGTGGGGGCCGGCGGGGCGATCGTCGCGGACTCTGACCCGGCCGCCGAGCACGACGAGGTCCTCCTCAAGGCCCGCGGCCTGCGCCGGGCCCTCGCCCGCGCCGCCGGCACGGGCCTGCCGACGACGGCGCCCGACATCGCCTGACCCCACCCTGTGGTTCGGGGGCGATATTCGGCGGTATTCCGACGGAATAACGCCGCAAACCGCCCCCGAACAAGGGGAGGCGACCACCCGTGCGGCCTGCCTAGGCTGGGGACATGGCCGATCCGTACCCCGTCCTCGCCGCCTCCGCCCCCGACCTCGCCCCTGACGCGCTGGACGCCGTCCGCGCGCTCGTGGCCGCCGCCGAGCGTCCCGTGGTGCTCTCCGGGGCGGGGATGAGCGCCGAGTCCGGCATCCCCACGTTCCGCGACGCCCAGACCGGCCTGTGGGAGCGGTTCTCCGCGGAGGAGCTCGCCACGGAGGAGGCATTCCTCGCGGATCCCGCGCTCGTGTGGTCCTGGTACCGGTGGCGTGCCCGGATGGTGCGGGCCCGCCAACCGAATCCGGGGCACGACGCCGTCGCCGCCTGGCAGCGCCGCACACCCGGCCTGGAGGTGGTCACCCAGAACGTGGACGACCTGCACGAGCGCGCCGGCGCCCGGGTGCTCGCGCACCTGCACGGCTCCCTGTTCGAGCACCGCTGCGCCGAGTGCGGGGCCCCCGCCGACGTCGACCCGGGCGCGCCCGCGGACGAGGCGACGGCCGACTCCGAGGCCGACCTCGAGGCGATGCTCCGCGAGGCACCGCCGGCCTGCACCGTGTGCGGGGACGGACTGATCCGCCCGGGGATCGTGTGGTTCGGGGAGATGCTGCCGGCCGAGCCCTGGGACCGCGCGTTCGCCGCGCTCGAGGACTGCGACCTGTGCGTCGTCGTGGGCACCTCGGGCATCGTGCAGCCGGCGGCGTCCCTGCCGTTCGTGGCGCTGGGGGCCGGAGCCGCCGTCGTCGAGGTGAATCCGGTGGAGACCGAGCTGAGCGGCGCGGTCACGCACGTCCTGCGAGGTCCCGCCGGCGCGGTGCTGCCCGCGCTGCTGGACCCGCGTCAGAGCCAGACGCGCCGGAACTCCGCGCCCTGCACCAGGGTGTGATGCCACTCGACGGCGGTCGAATCGGTGAGCGAGGCGATCTGGTCGATCACCACGCGCCGCCGGGCGGCGTCGTCGGGGGCCTGCGCCCAGTCGAACGCGAACATCGGCTCGAGGTACCGGTCCCCCGTCGCGTCGAGCAGCGCCACGAGCTCCGCGAGCACCTCGCGCTGCCGCGCGTAGAGCGGCTGGCGCTGCTCGGCGGTCATCACGTAGGCCGCCGCGATGCCCTTCATCACGGCGATCTCCGTCTCCGTCTCCTCGGGCACCACGACGTCGGCGCCGTGGCGGGTCAGCGGCTCGTTGCCGAACACCTGGCGCGTGGCGTCGAAGGCGGCGGTGCAGAACCGGCCGATCAGCTGGCTCGTCATGTCCTTCATCGCCGCGAGCGCCCGCCGGGAGCCGTCCATCTCGGAGACCCACACGTCGGTGGCCTCGAGGCGGGCCAGGGCCGCGTCGACCTCGGCCGGGTCCGTGTGCGGCAGGTACCACTGGCGGGTGGTCTCCACGACGCGCTCCCGGTGCTCCGGGATGGCCAGCCACTTGAGCTGGAACACGGCGTTGACCACGCCGTCCTCCACGTCGTGCACGGAGTAGGAGATGTCGTCCGCGAGGTCCATGACCTGGGCCTCCATGGACGTGCGCGTGCCGGGCACCCCGGCGCGGAACCAGCGGAACACGGGCAGGTCGTCCTCGTAGACGCCGAACTTGCGCGAACGCGTGCCGTCGGGGCGCAGCGGGGCGTCCTCACGGGTCCACGGGTACTTGCATGCGGCGTCGAGGGCGGCGCGCGTGAGGTTCAGGCCCGCGGAGGAGCCGTCCGCGAAGAGCTTCTTCTGCTCGAGGCGGGCCAGCAGGCGCAGGGTCTGGGCGTTGCCCTCGAAGCCGCCGACGTCCTCGCTGAGCGCGTCGAGCGCCTTCTCCCCGTTGTGCCCGAAGGGCGGGTGGCCGAGGTCGTGGGACAGGCAGGCGGTGTCCACGAGGTCGGGGTCGCAGCCCAGCGACCTGCCGAGCTCACGCCCCACCTGCGCCACCTCGAGCGAGTGCGTCAGGCGGGTGCGGGCGAAGTCGTCCGCGTCCGGGGCGACCACCTGGGTCTTGGCCCCCAGCCGGCGCAGGCCCGCGGAGTGCAGCACGCGGGCACGGTCCCGCTCGAAGTCCGAACGGTAGGAGGACTTGGGCGGCTCGGGCAGCCACCGCTCCCGGTCCCACGGCGTGTAGCCGGGGGTCTGCACGGCGCGGCCGGCATACGGGGGCCGGCCTTCCGGGCCGAACAGCACCGGCTGGTGGGCGGCGCCGGTCCAGTGCGACGACGGCGCGGCGGGCGTTCCGGCGGCGGGCACCGGCGTCGTGGGCTCAGCCACCGGAGACGTCCAGCTCGGCGGCCTGGATCATGGCCTGCTGCTCGGCGTTGAGCTCGCGGGAGTCCAGCCAGCCGTCCGGCAGGTGCGGGCGCTTGGGGGCGCCGGCCCGGCCGCGGGGGCCCTCGGCGGCCTCGCCCGGGTAGGGCTGGTCGCGGTCCACGCGGGCGAGGATCTCGCGCATCGTGGCCAGGTCCGGGACGGTGGACAGCGCGGTGCGGATCTCCGAGCCCACGGGGTAGCCCTTGAAGTACCAGGCCACGTGCTTGCGGATGTCCCGCAGCGCCTTGAGCTCGTCGCCGCCGAAGGTGTCCACGAGCAGCTCGGCGTGGCGGTACAGCGTGTCCGCGACCATGCCCAGGGTCGGCTGGAACCGGTCCTGGCGGCCCTCGAAGGCGGCCTGCAGGTCCCCGAACAGCCAGGGCCTTCCCTGGCAGCCGCGGCCGATCACGACGCCGTCCACGCCCGTGCGCTCGACCATCGCGATGGCGTCCTCCGCGGACCAGATGTCGCCGTTGCCGAGCACGGGGATGTCCGGCAGGGCCTCGCGCAGCCGGGCGATGTCGTCCCACACGGCGGTGCCCGAGTAGAACTGGCGCGTGGTGCGGCCGTGGAGGGCGACGGCGGCGACGCCGAGGTCGCGGGCCGTGCGGCCGGCGTCGAGGAAGGTCAGGTGGTCCTCGTCGATGCCGCGGCGCATCTTCACGGTCACCGGGATGTCCTTCTTCGAGGCCTCGGTGACGGCGGCCTTGACGATCGAGGCGAACAGCTCCGACTTCCATGGCAAGGCCGAGCCGCCGCCGCGCCGGGTCACCTTCGGCACGGGGCAGCCGAAGTTCATGTCGATGTGGTCGCAGCGGCCCTCCTCGACCAGCATCCGCACCGCCGCGCCGGTGGTGACCGGGTCCACGGAGTAGAGCTGCACGGAGCGGGGCACCTCGTCCGGGTCGTGCTGGATGATCCGCATCGACTCGGGCTTGCGCTCGACGAGCGCGCGGGCTGTGACCATCTCGTTGACGTAGAGGCCGCCGCCGTACTCGCGGCACAGGCGGCGGAACGCGGTGTTCGTGATGCCGGCCATCGGGGCGAGCACCACGGGGACGTCGATGGTCAGCGGCCCCAGCCGCAGCGGGGGCAGGGTCAGGCGGTCCGTCGTCGGGGCGGGGTGGCGGGCCTCGTGGAGCTGATCGTCGTCGGTGATGCGTCGACCCGCGCCGGCGGACTTGGCGTAGTGCGCGGCGTGGAGGTCGGCGACGTCGTCGGCGTCGGTCACCGCCGCGGCGGGGAGGGTGTGGGAAGAAGTCATGTCGGACCCCATTCTTCCATTCCGCCCGGCACCCGCGTCACCGTGCCCCACGACGAGGCCCGCTGGGAGGCGATCACCGAGGCACCCCGCCGGGACGGGCAGACCATCCTCCCGGCGGGTCAGGCCTCCGACGCCGGCGCCGCGTCCTCGCCGTCGAGCACCGCCAGCAGGTCCGCACCGGCGAACATCTGAGCGGTCTGGCGCGCCGAGGGGGTGCCCGCGTCCGGGTCCGCCCCGGCAGCCAGCAGATGCCGCATCGAGGCGACATCCCGCTTGAACGTGGCGCAGGTCAGGGCGCGCTGGCCGCGATCGTTGGCGTGCTCGATCTCGGCGCCGGCCTCGATCAGCATCGCCACCGTGTCCGGGTGCTGGTGATAGGCGGCGAGCGTGAGGAAGGAGTCGCCCGCGTGGTTGCGCAGGCGCGTGCTCACCCCGGCGTCCAGGTATGCCTTCAGCTGGGCCGTGTCCCCGTCCCGCGCCATGTCGAAGAGCCGGTTCGCCAGCTCGATGTCCTTCTCGCTCCACTGCTCACTCATGCCCGCCAGTATGGCGGACGCCGCGACGATCGACCGCTCCGCAGCGACATCTCCGCGGGTCTGCCCGCAGGTGATGTCGCCGGCCGGCGGTCAGACGAGCACCGGGAACAGCCCCGCCCGCCCCGCGGTTGCACCCGGCATGACCCGCAAGCACCTCGGCTTCCTCAACTTCGGCCACTGGATCCACCGTCCCGGCGCCGAACCGGACGCGCGGCAGGCCCTCGACGACGTCGTCGCCATGGCCGTGGCCGCCGAGGACGCCGGACTCGACGGCGCCTGGCTCCGCGTCCACCACTTCCAGCGGATGTTCTCCTCGCCGTTCCCGATCCTCGCCGCGATGGCCGCCCGCACCGAGCGGATCAGCCTCGGCACCGGCGTGATCGACCTGCGGTATGAGAACCCCCTGTACATGGCCGAGGCCGCGGCCACCACGGACCTCATCTCCGGCGGCCGGCTCGAGCTCGGCGTCTCCCGCGGCTCACCCGAGGCCGCCCTCGACGGCCAGGCGCAGTTCGGCTACGCCCTCGACGAGGGGCAGACCTGGGCCGACGTGACCCGAGAGCGCGGACGCCGGTTCCTCTCGGCCGTGCGCGGCGAGGGCATCGCAACGCCGGACCTCACCTCCGGCTGGGCGCACAGCTCGCAGCCGCTGCGGATCGAGCCGCACTCCCCCGGGCTCGCGGACCGCATCTGGTGGGGGTCCGGCTCCGTGGGCTCGGTGGCCGGCGCCGCCACGGACGGCTACAACATGCTCTCCTCCACCCTGCTCCTGCAGGACGACGGCCGCCCCTTCCACGTCCAGCAGGCCGACCAGATCGCGCGCTACCGGGAGGCCTTCGCCGCGGCCGGCCACGCCGGTCCGGGCCGCACGGCGGTCACGCGCTCCGCGTTCGTCATCCAGGACCGGGAGGACGAGCTGTACTTCGGCCGGGAGCGGGCTTCGCGCGACTCCTCCGGCATGCTCGAGGGCGGCGCCGCCCGCTCCGGCCCGACCTATGCCGGGTCCGCCGAGGAGGTCGCGGAGAAGCTCGCCGCCGACGACGCCGTCGCCGCCGCCGACTGGGTCCTGTTCGCCAACCCCAACCAGCTCGGGGTCGAGTACAACGCGAAGATCTTCGCCGGCTGGGCGGAGGTCTGGCGCCTGCTCGGCTGGGATGCATGAGCGAGGCCCCGCCGCACCTCCCGACCGCCGACGACGGCGTCGCCCGAGCCCGTCGCGCGCGCTGGGCCGTCACCGCCGCCTTCGCGACGAACGGCGCCCTGCTCGGCGCGCTCATCCCGCACTACCCGGAGGCCAAGGCCGCGTTCGGCCTGGACCCGGCCGCGTTCGGCCTGCTCGTCATCGCGCTCGCCGTGGGCGGCACGCTCGCCGGGCCCCTGCCCGCCCCGATCCTGCGCCGGTTCGGCGCCCGCCGCGTCATGCTCGCCGGCAGCGTGGCCATCGCCCTGCTCACGACGGCGGCCGGTCTCGTCCTCGACATCGCCGGGGCGGGCGCGGGGGCCGGGCACGGTGCGGGCACGGCCGCGGCCTGGCCGCTGTGGGTCTTCGCGGGCCTCGTCGTGGCCTCGGGCGTGCTCGACGCCGTCGTGGACACCGCCCAGAACGCGCAGGGCCTGCAGGTGTAGACCCGGCTGGCCCGGCCCGTGCTCACGACCATGCACGCCGGCTGGAGCCTCGGAGCGGCCGCCGGTGCCGGGCTCGGTGCGGCGGTCATCACCGTGGGCGGCCCCGCGGCCCTGCACCTGGGGCTCAACGGCGCCGTGTGCGTCGCGGTGCTGCTGGGGGTCCGGCGCCTGTTCCTGGCGGAGGCTCCCGTGGACTCGGCGTCCGCCCGCGGCGCCGCGGATCAGTCACCCGCACCGTCGGAGACGTCCACGCCGCCTGCCCCGGCCGCCCAAGCCCTCCCCCGCCGCGCCGCCGTGGCCGTGCTCGTCCCCGCCGTGGTGATCGCGATGGCCGGGTTCGGCGTGGAGGAGTTCGGCAACGCGTGGGCCACCCTGTTCCTGATCACGGAGCGCGGCCTGGATCCGGCCGCGGCGGTGCTCGGCGCGTCGACGCTGCTGGGCGCGCAGTTCGTCGGACGCCTCGCGGGCGACCGCACCCTCGCCGCCCTGGGACGCCGCGGGGCGCTGACGGCGGGGCTGGGCGCCGTCGTCGTGGGGCTGGGGCTGGCCCTGGCGCCGCTGCCCGAGCCGGTGGCCGTGCCTGCCGCGTTCGCGGGGCTGGCCCTGGCGGGGCTCGGCTGCGCCGTGGTGGTGCCCGTGGCCTATGCGCTCGGCGACGAGGCGCCCGGGCTCCGGCCGCAGACCGGGCTGGCGGTGACGAGCTGGTGCATGCGGCTGGCCGGGGTTGGGCTCAGCCCGGCGGTCGGGGCGCTGGCCGGCGCCGTCGGTCTTGCACCGGCGCTGACGGTGTTCCTGGGCCTGGCCGCCGTCGGGGCGGTGCTCGCCGCCCGGCTGCCCGCCGCCCCGTAGGAACCGCTCAGTCGTCGTCGACCTCGCCGGCGAGGGCCTGGGCCGCCAGGTGCTCCTCGGTCGCGGCCTCCCAGATCTCCTTGGCGGCGGAGCCGTTGAGCAGCACGAGAAGCACGCCCACGATGATGTCCGCCCAGCCCGACGCCGTCAGCACCGTGATCCCGGACAGGGCGATCAGCACGACGCCGGCCACGAGGTCGTTGCGCGCCGCGAGCCAGGCCGCCCGGGTGAGGGAGCCGCCGTCGACGCGGACGCGGGCCAGCAGGACCACGCACACGATGTTCACGAGGAGCGAGCCGACGGCCGCCCCCAGCAGCACGCCCGCGGCCGGCGGCTCGGGGTCGCCGATCTTCGTGGCCGCCATGACGAGCGCCGCCACGGCCGGCAGCACGATGATCCCGGCCATGACCTTGCCGATGACCGCCTGCCGGGCCGCCGTCCACCCGAGCGCCACGAAGATCAGCAGGTTGACGGCGAAGTCCTCGAAGAAGTCGACGGAGTCCGCCACGAGGGCCACCGAGCCGATCCCCACCGCCAGGATGATCTCGACCACCAGGTAGGCGCCGTTGAGCAGGGCCACCGCCAGGACGGTGCCCCGCAGGGTGCGGGTGCGCCGGCGGTCCGCTACGGCCGCCCGGTTCACGCGCCCGGCGCGTCGTCCACGAACACGTACGTGTCCACCAGCGTCCGCGCCGCGTTGCCGCCGATGAGCCCGTCCACGATCCGCTCCAGCGGGGCCATCGCCTCGTCCACCTCGATCTGCACGGGGTACTGGGCCACGAGCAGGGCGAGCAGGTCGGCCACGGCCTGCAGCGCGTCCTCCTCCCCCAGCTCCGGATCCCAGCCCACGAGCACATCGGCCGGCGCGTCCTGGCGCTCCGGGGTGTAGGACACCGCGAACGCGCGGATGCGCCCGCCCTCGGCCTTCGGCGCGTCGCGGAGCACGACGGCGCCCGCGGCCCCGGTGGCCGGGCCCAGCAGCAGCTGCTGGGCGGCCCCGACGCTCAGGGTCGACGGGTCCCACGCGTGCACGGCGTCATAGAACGCGGCGACCGCCTGCGTCAGCTCGACGGAGCCGGTCGAGGCCTCCTCGAGGACCACGCCGTCCGGGTGCTCCTCCCCGCGCACATCCGGCAGGCCGATGGCCCCCGGGGCGATCGCGACGCGGCGGGAGCGCTGCACGGGGGTGAAGCCCTGGGCCACGAGGAACGCCTCGGTGCCGGCGGCCAGTGCGGCGGTCTGGGACCGCACGGCCTCCGTGTCCACGGGCGGGCGGCCCGTCGCACCGTCGGCCTCGGTCTGCGGGTCGGCGCCGGCCACTCCGGGCACCAGGGCGTCCTTGGCGAACCGAGCCTTCAGAGCCGTCGTCGGGATGGCGCCGGCGGCGTGCGCCTCCGCGGCGAGCCCCCGCAGGGCCGCCACGAGCGCCCGGCCGATGCCCCGGCGCCGCTCGGCAGCCGCGGTCTCGACGTACAGCCACAGCCGCCGCGGGTGCACGGACGAGGCATAGACGACGCCGGCCGCCACCGGCACCCCGGCGGCCTCGGCCACGAGCGCGCGGCGCCAGGGCCGTTCCGCGTCCTCGGCGAGCATCGCCCGGTCCTGGTGCTGCTGCGCGTTGGCCGGGTCACCCCACACCTCGAGCAGGGCCAGGTCGTCCCCGGGCCGCCAGGGACGCAGCACGATCTCCCCGCCGGCGACCGCGGCGGAGTCGAACAGCGCGCCGCCGTCGTCGTGTCCCGCGGCCCCGGCCGCTCCCGTCACGTCCCCGCTCACTTGACCAGGCGCTCCAGCAGGTAGGACTTCACCTGGGACAGCGCCACGCGCTCCTGGGCCATGGTGTCCCGCTCGCGGATGGTCACGGCCTGGTCCTCGAGGGTGTCGAAGTCCACGGTGATGCAGAACGGGGTGCCGATCTCGTCCTGGCGGCGGTAGCGACGGCCGATCGCGCCGGAGTCGTCCGTCTCGATGTTCCACAGGCCGCGCAGCTCCGCGGCGAGGGACTGGGTGGCCGGCTGCAGCTCGGGCTTCTTGGACAGCGGGAGCACGGCGGCCTTGACCGGGGCCAGGCGCGGGTCCAGCTTGAGCACGGTGCGCACGTCCACCCCGCCCTTGGCGTTCGGGGCCTCGTCCTCGGCATAGGCGTCCACGAGGAACGCCATCATGGCGCGGGTCAGGCCGAAGGACGGCTCGATCACGTACGGGGTGTAGTGCTCGTTGTTGGCCTGGTCGAAGTACTGCATCTTGGTGCCCGAGTGCTCGGTGTGCCGGCCCAGGTCGTAGTCGGTGCGGTTCGCGATGCCCATCAGCTCGCCCCAGCCGTCGCCGCCGGTGAAGCCGAAGTCGTACTCGAGGTCGATCGTGGCGTCCGAGTAGTGCGCCCGCTCGTCCGCGGGGACGTCGAACTTGCGCAGGTGCGCGGGGTCGATGCCGAGGTCGATGAACCAGTCCCAGCAGTCCTCGACCCAGCGGTCGAAGTGCTGGCCCGCCTCGGCCGGCGGCACGAAGTACTCGATCTCCATCTGCTCGAACTCACGGGTGCGGAAGATGAAGTTGCCCGGGGTGATCTCGTTGCGGAACGCCTTGCCGATCTGGCCGATGCCGAACGGCGGCTTCTTCCGGGCCGCGCCCAGAACGTTGAGGAAGTTCACGAAGATGCCCTGCGCCGTCTCCGGGCGCATGTAGTGCAGGCCCTCCTCGTTGTCCACGGGGCCGAGGTAGGTCTTGACCAGGCCCGAGAACAGCTGCGGTTCGGTCCAGGCGCCCTGGGTGCCGCAGTCCGGGCACACGATCTCGGCCATGCCCTCGGCCGGCCGGCCCTTCTTGGCCTCGAACGCCTCGAGCAGGTGGTCCTGGCGGTGGCGCCTGTGGCACTGGGTGCACTCCACGAGCGGGTCGGTGAAGGTCTCGACGTGGCCGGAGGCCTCCCACACCGCGCGCGGCAGGATGATGGAGGAGTCCAGGCCCACCATGTCCTCACGGGAGCGCACGAAGGTCTTCCACCACTCGGCCTTGATGTTCTCCTTCAGCTCCACACCCAGGGGCCCGTAGTCCCACGCGGAGCGCGAACCGCCGTAGATCTCACCGGCCTGGAACACGAAGCCTCGGCGCTTGGCGAGGTTGATGACGTTGTCCAGCGGGGACTTGGCAGCCATGGGGGCATCACTTCCGTACTCATCGGCGGGGCGGGAGGGGATCACGACGACGACGGCACCCGGCCGCCTCCGACGCGGCGGGCCCGTTCCGGCGCGGCGCGCCGGTCGATCCCGTCCAGCCTACCGGCCATGATGGACACCATGACCGAGACGAACGCACCCGACGCCCAGCCCCTGCCCATCCGTGACGAGTCCATCCGCCTCGGCCAGGCGCTCAAGCTCGCCTCCCTCGTGGAGGACGGGGCCATGGCCCGCGACGTCGTCACCGACGGGCTCGTCACCGTCAACGGCGCGGTGGAGACGCGCCGCGGCGCCCAGCTGCACGACGGGGACGTCGTCGAGTTCGCCGGCGAGGCGTTCGTCGTCCAGGCCGGGCAGGCCTGAGCCGACGCCCCGTCGGGCGGCCGCGGCGCCGTCGTCGAGCGTGTCCGGTGCGTCAGCCGCGGGGCGGCACCATGTGGGCGAGGTACTCCTTCACGTGGCCCAGCTCCTGCTCGTTGATCGCGTGGCCGAGCCCGGCGTAGACGATCTTCATGAGGTCCACGTGGGCGTTCAGCCAGGCATGGGTCTCCTCGACCCGGGGCTCGGAGATGATCGGGTCCTCCTGGCCGCGGCCCCAGAAGACCTTCGGTCGGACGCGGGCGACGTCGTCGTCGCGGGTGAACAGCTCACGCAGCTGCGGCTCCGCGAGCTGCGGGTCCACCACGAAGCCGGACAGCGCCACGGTGCACGCGTAGGCCTCCGGGTCCAGGCGCAGCAGCGACGTGGCCATGGCCATGCCCTGTGAGAAGCCGAGCAGGGAGACGGTGCGGAAGTCCCCGCGCACGGCCTGCACCCAGGCGTGCAGGGCCTTGACGGCCTCGCGGACCGGCTCGGCGGTGGAGCCCAGCTCCCCCGTGACCGGGTCTTGGGAGAGCGGGAACCAGGCGTGGGAGCCCGGCTGCAGGGGCAGGGGCGCGCGCACGGCGGCCACCGTGACGTGCTCGGGCAGGTGCGGGACGAGGCCGAACAGGTCGTCCTCGTTCGCGCCGTAGCCGTGCAGGACGATCAGCAGGTCCTCGGTGCGCTCGCCCTCGGGGCGGGACCAGCGGACGACGGGCTCGACGGCGGGGGTGGGGTTCGCGTTCACGTCCGCCAGCCTAGCGA
The DNA here is from genome assembly GCF_053627955.1 of Micrococcus sp. 093350064-1. Classification (NCBI taxonomy): domain Bacteria; kingdom Bacillati; phylum Actinomycetota; class Actinomycetes; order Micrococcales; family Micrococcaceae; genus Micrococcus; species Micrococcus sp. 093350064-1. The sequence goes on along the minus strand of NZ_JBSEYU010000005.1, from coordinate 212,465 downwards.
GCGGCGCGGTCGGCCCCTCCCGGAGGTTGACCCCTCCCGCGCGACGCGGGCAGAATCCTACCCGTGGGTAACCCATCCTCCTCTCAGCCTCCGCACGCCTCCGACGCGACCCCGGTCGACGACCCCGCCGCCCATCCCTGGCGCCGCTACGTCGCCATCGGGGACTCGTTCTCCGAGGGCATCGGCGACCCGGACCCGGACCGTCCCGGCTACCACCGCGGCTGGGCCGACCGCCTGGCCGAGGAGCTCTCCCGCCTGACGCCGCCCGGCGAGGACCTGGCCTACGCCAACCTGGCGGTCCGCGGGAAGCTGCTGGACCAGATCGCCGAGGACCAGGTGGAGCCGGCGCTCGCCCTGCGGCCGGACCTCATCAGCGTGTGTGCGGGCGGCAACGACATCCTGCGCGGCGCGGACCCGGACGAGATCGCGGTCCGGCTGGACGCCGTCGTCGAGCGTCTGGCCTCCGACGGCGCCACCGTGCTGCTGTTCAACGCGACCGACGTGAAGGGCACGCCCGTCATCGGCCGCATCCGCGGCACCGTGGCGATCTACAACGAGAACGTGCGCACCATCGCCCTGCGGCACGACGCGCTGGTGCCGGACATGTGGTCACTCAAGGACCTCGCCCGGCGGGAGATGTGGGCCGAGGACCGCCTGCACTTCTCCGCGCTCGGCCACCACACGATCGCCGCGATGGTGCTGGACACCCTCGGCGTGGAGCACGGCCTCGAGCACCTGCGCCTGGCCCCGCCGGCGCCGCGCGCGTGGCGCGCGGCCCGCGCGTCGGACGCCGCATGGGTGCGCACGCACCTGGCGCCGTGGGTGGTCCGCCGCCTCCGCGGCGTCTCCTCGGGCGACGGCGTCACGGCCAAGCGCCCCGTCCCCGAGCCGCTCTTCGGCGCGCCGATGCCGCAGGGCTCGGACCACACCGAGCCGCTGGACGTCGTCGAGCCCTGAGCCCGGCCGGCGGGGGCCGGGGTCCGTTTCCCGAACGACAGTGCCGCGACACGCCGCCGTTTCCCGAACGAAAGTTCAGAGGGCGAGGGCGCGCTTCAGCGTGTCGGCCACCTGGCCGTATTCGGTGAGGAAGCCGTCGTGGCCGATGGGCGAGGCGATCGTGTGCACCGGCGGCCGCGCGGGCAGCGCCGCCGCGAGCGCCTCGGACTCGGCCGGCAGGTAGAGCCGGTCCGAGTCGACGGCGGCCACGAACGCCCGGCCCCGGTAGTCCGCGAGCGCCGCCGCCACGCCGCCGCGCCCGCGCCCGACGTCGTGGCCCATGAGGGCCTCGGTGACCACGAGGTAGGAGTTCGCGTCGAACCGGTCGGTGAGCTTGGCCGCCTGGTGGTCCAGGTAGGACTCCACGGCGTAGCGCCCGCGCCCGCCCGGCACCCCGACGACGGCGCCGAACGGGTCCTCGACGCCCTGCGGTTCCCGGCCGAACCGCTGGCCGAGCTCGCCCGCCGTGCGGTAGGTGGTGTGGGCGATGCGCCGGGCGATGCCCAGGCCGGCCACGGGGCCGGGGCCGGGGTAGTAGTCGCCGCCCTGGAAGTCCGGGTCGAGGCGGATGGCCGCGGTCTGCGCCTGGCCCCACGCGATCTGGTCGGCGGAGGAGGCCGCGGTGGCGGCCAGCACGCCCACCCCGGCGACGCGCGCGGGGTGGGTCGCAGCCCACTCGAGGGCGCGGGCCCCGCCCATCGATCCGCCGATCACGGCACGCCAGGCGCCGATCCCGAGGTGGTCGGCCAGGCGCCGCTCGGCCTCGACCGCGTCCCGCAGCGTGAGGAACGGGAACCGGGAGCCCCAGGGCCGCCCGTCGGGGGCCGGCGTCGAGGGCCCGGTGGAGCCGTGGCAGCCGCCGATCATGGCGGGGGCGACCACGAACCACCGGTCCGTGTCCACGGCGCGGCCCGGGCCGACGAGGGCGTCCCACCAGCCCGGCGTCGGGTCCTCCTCGTGCGCGGCCACGTGCGCGTCGCCGGTGAGGGCGTGCAGCACGAGCACGGCGTTGGAGCCGTCGGCGGCGAGGGTGCCCCAGGTCTCGTAGGTCAGCTCGACGTCGGGCAGCAGCCCGCCGGTCTCGGTGCGCAGCTCGCCGACCCGCAGACGGTGGCGGCCGCCGCGGGGCAGCGCGGTGCGCGACGGACGCGTGGCGACGGCGGTCATGCCCGCTCCCCCGCGTCGTCGTCGCCGCGGCGAGCGGCGGCCGCGAAGCCGCGCTCGAGGTCGGCGAGGATGTCCTCGATGTCCTCCACGCCGAGCGAGAGCCGCACCAGGCCGGGGGTGACGCCGGCGGCGCGCTGCTCGTCGTCGGTGAGCTGGGAGTGGGTGGTCGAGGCCGGGTGCACCACGAGCGAGCGGACGTCGCCGATGTTGGCCACGTGGTGGTGCAGGGTGAGCCCGTCCACGAACGCGGCCCCGGCCTCTCGGCCGCCCGCGATCTCGAAGGAGACGAACGCGCCCGCGCCCTTCGGCAGGTAGCGCTGGGCCCGCTCGTGCCACGGGCTGGACTCCAGGCCGGCGTAGACCACGCGCTCGACGTCGTCGCGACCCTCCAGCCAGCGCGCCACCGCGGCCGCGTTGGCCACCTGCCGCTCCATGCGCAGGGACAGGGTCTCCAGGCCGAGGTTCACCAGGAACGCGTTGAACGGGGAGATGGCCGAGCCGTAGTCGCGCAGCAGCTGCACGCGCGCCTTGAGGATGAAGGCCAGGTTGGCGCCGAGCGGCGAGCCCACCCCGAGGTCCCGCGCGTAGACGAGGCCGTGGTACGACTCGTCCGGCTCGTTGAAGCCGGGGTACCGCTCGGCGTGCTGCGCGTAGTCGAACGTGCCGGCGTCGACGATCACGCCCGCGATGGCCGCGGCGTGCCCGCCGAGGTACTTCGTGGCGGAGTGGGTGACGACGTCGGCGCCGTGCTCGATGGGCCGCAGCAGGTACGGGGTGGCCAGCGTGTTGTCCACGATCAGCGGCACCCCGGCCTCGTGGGCGGCGTCGGCGACGGCGCGCACGTCCAGGACGTCCCCGCGCGGGTTGCCGAGGGTCTCGCCGAAGAACGCCTTGGTGTTCGGCCGGACGGCGGCGCGCCAGGACTCGAGGTCGTCCGGGTCGGTCACGAACGTCGTCTCGACGCCGACCTTGGCGAGGGTGTGCTTGAACAGGTTCTGCGTGCCGCCGTAGAGGCTGGCCGAGGCGACCACGTGGTCGCCGGCGCCGGCGAGGTTGAGGATCGCGAACGTCGTCGCCGCCTGACCGGAGGCCAGCAGCAGCGCGCCCACACCGCCCTCGAGCGCGGCGATCTTCTCCTCCACCGGGCCCTGCGTCGGGTTGCCGATGCGGGTGTAGAGCGGGTCGAGGTCCTTGAGCGCGAACCGGTCCGCGGCCACCTGGGCGGACGGGAAGTCGTACGAGGTGGTCTGGAAGATCGGCAGGGCGGTCGCACCGAAGGCGTGCTGGCCGACGGCGACGCCCGCGTGGACCTGCGCGGTGGAGAAGCCCCAGGCGTCGGGGGTCGGGGTGGTCTGGTCGGTCATGGCGGACCCTCCTGAGGGGTTCAGGGGCCGGACCCGGCCGCCCCGCCCGCCGGCCGACGTGCCGATCCGGGAACCGGCGTCGTCGAGGTGCCGGAGATGACCCGGCGCCGTCGAGAGGGGCCGTGGGATCGGCCCGCGCTTGCCGGCGTCCGTTGTGGGGCCGGCCTGGTCGTCACCCGGGGCACCCCACCGCGGAAGGAGGGTTGCCGGTCAGCATGCCGGGGCCTGTTGCTGACTCTCGTGACCGTGCCTCCGAGTGTAGCCCGCCGCCCCGCCACGATTTCGTCACGCGTGTCACACGCGGATACGCTCTCCGCACGGGGCGCCCGACCCGTCAAGGGCTCGACGCCCCGCGACTCGCACCAGGTCAACCCCCGGGGCAGCCCGGGAACGGAGAGGAACAGCGCAGTGCACACCTGTCGCATGGACCACGTGTCCTACGCCGCCGGCCCCGAGGGCCTGGACGCCACGGTCGCCCGCATCGCCGAGACGCTGGGCATCGAGCGGATCAAGGGCGGTGTCCACCCCCGCTTCGGCACGCAGAACGCCCTGTTCCCCATGGCGGGCAGGCAGTATCTGGAGGTCGTCGAGGCCCTGGACCACCCGGCCTCCCTCAGCGCGCCGTTCGGCCAGCTCGTGCGCGCCCGCACCGAGCAGGGCGGCGGCTGGATGAGCTGGGCGGTGGCCACCACGGACATCGGCCGGTTCGAGCGCCGCCTCGGCCGTGAGGCCGTCCCCGGCAACCGTCGCTTCCCGGACGGCCGGGAGCTGTCCTGGCGGCAGATCGGCGTCAAGGGAACCCTCGCGGACCCGCAGCTGCCGTTCATCCTGCGCTGGGCCGACGGTCAGGAGGACATGCACCCCTCGCAGGCGGCCGAGCCGCAGGCCACCATCGAGCGCCTGAACATCGCCGGCTCCCCCGAGCGCCTCGCCGAGTGGCTCGGCGACGACGAGGACGGCCAGGTCCAGGACGTGAACATCGAGTACGTCGCGCCCTCCGGCACCCCGGGCATCGTCTCGGTCACCTTCCGCACCCCGAAGGGCGAGGTCACGCTCTGAGCGCGGGGGCGGGGCCGCTCAGCCGAGCAGCCCCGCCCGCGCCAGCAGCGGGTAGCCGACGAACCCGACGGCGTCCAGCAGCGTGTGCGCGATGACCAGCGGCATCACCCGGCGCACCCGCAGGAACACGAGCGCGAACACCACACCCATCAGGGCGTTGCCCACGCCCGGCCCGATCCCCTGGTACAGGTGGTACGCCCCGCGCAGCAGCGCGAGGGCGAGCACGACGACGGCCACGCGGGTCGGCAGGAACAGCCCCTCGGCGCTCGCCCACGACGACGGCACGGCCGGCGCCGGATCGCGTGCCAGGCCCGCGGCGCGCAGCCGCTGCAGATACCCGAGGCGGTCGACGAGCCAGGCGCCCACGATGACCTCCTCCAGCAGTCCGTGCCGCAGCGCGGAGAGCAGCAGGACCGGCACCTGGTACCAGCTCTCCCCGAGCGCCGAGCCGACGATCGCCGTCGTGATCCCCAGGGCCCGGCCGGCGGCGTAGACGCCGAGCGTGCCCAGCCCGATGGCCGCGAACAGGCCCAGGCCCCAGGCCACGTCGCGGCCGGGGCGGCGCAGGTCGAGGCCGAGCACCCGGAACGGGTTCCGGCCGCGCAGGTGCATCAGGTGCAGCACGAGGGCCACCGGCACGAGCGCGAACCCGATGCCGAGCAGCTGATAGGTCAGGTCGAAGGCCCAGCGGTCGGCCAGGGCCGGGTTGAGGACGGTGGTCTGCTCGCCGAGCGGGGCCTGGGTGGCCTTGTCGATGAGCTGGACGATCGCATAGACCGCCGACTTCCCCAGGGAGAGGCCGAGGACGATCGCGATCTCCCACCGCACCGTGCGCGCGGACGGGGCGGGCAGCGCGGGGGCGGGTCGGACGGCCGGGCCGGCCGGGGTGCGGGACGTGCGCGGGGTGGCGGGCATGCCCTCCAGTATCCGCCCGCCCCCTCTCCCCCGGCCGCTTTCGAACGTGAGGGAGGGCCTCTCTCCCGTTCGAAAGTCCCCATTCCCCCGATGTCACGTTCGAAAGTCCGGGAGGGCGGAGGGAGGGTTAGCGTGGTCGTGTGGTCTCCCCGCCTGCCCCCAGCGAGCTCGAGCTGGTCCACCGCGCCCTGCAGCACCTCCGCCCCGGCCTCGACCCCGCCCTCGCCCGCCGGCTCCGCACAGCCGACTGGGCCGCGGCGTCCGTGGAGGAGGGCGGGCAGTTCCACCGCGTGCTGGTGCTCGAGGACGTCGGCGTCCTCCGGATGACGCGGGCCCACGAGGTCGGCGCCGCCCCCGCCGCGCGGTGGGCGCCCGAGCGGGACCCCGCGGCGCACCTGCCCCGGCGTCTGGCCCTCCTCGACGGGCTCGCCGCGGCCCTGGCCGAGCGCCGCGTGCCGTGGACCGTGCCGATCGCCCTCTCGGACCCCGTCCCCGCGGGCCCGGGCGCCGCGGTGCTGCAGCGCTTCCTCCCGGGCGGACCGCACCCGCCGCACGAGGGCGATCCGGCCGTGCTGCGCGGCGTCCTCGACGACCTCGCCGCCGTGGACGTCACCGACCCGCGGATCGCCCCGCACCTCGGCCGCCCGTTCGCGTTCCGCGGCCCGTGGACGCCGGAGCGCGCCCGGCACGTCGCGGCGCTGCCGGGGGCGGTCGCCGCGCGCCTGGGCGCGTGGGAGGGGCACGACGTCGACGCGCGGCTGGGCGCCGAGGCGTGGCCGGACGCGGTGGCTGCCCTCGCGGACGCGGTGACGACGTGGACCGCCGCGCCGCCCGTGCCGCCGTCGCTCGTGCACGGCGACCTGGCCGGGCACAACATGCGCTGGCGCGCCGTGCCCGAGGACGAGGACCCGCGCGCCCCGCTGCGCTGGGCGCTGGCCGGGGTGCTGGACTGGGACCTCGCGTGCGCGTGGGACCCGGCCCTCAACGTCGCCTACCTGGCGCTGTGGCACGGCGAGGAGAAGGTGCCCGACCTGGCCCGGGACGCGGCCGAGGCGCGGCGGGCCCGCGTGTGGCTCGGGGCGATGGCCATGGAGACGCTCGACGACGCGGCGGCCCGGGACGCGATCGTCGGCGGGCTGGCCGCGGGGTCCTGGCGGCGTCTGCTGCGCAAGACCCTGCCCCGCGTGGCGCGGGCCCTCACCGCCCTGGACGGCTGAGGGCCCGCGCGGTCGTCAGGACACGCCCAGGCGCTCCAGGACGATCTCGCGGACGCGGCCGGCGTCGGCCTGCCCGCGGGTGGCCTTCATGACCGGGCCGATCAGGGCGCCGACGGCGGCCATCTTGCCGCCCTTGATCTTCTCGGCCACGTCCGGGTTGGCGGCGATCGCGGCGTCGACGGCCTCCGTGAGCGCGCCGTCGTCGGACACCACGGCCAGGCCCTTCGCCGAGACGACCTCCTTCGGGGCGCCCTCACCGTCGGCCACGAGACCGAGCACCTGCTTGGCGATCTTGTCATTGATCGTCTTCGCGGCGATCAGCTCCTCGATCTCCACCACGTGCGCCGGGGTGATCCCCAGCTCGGCGACGGCGACCTCGCGGACGTTCGCCAGGCGGGCGATCTCGCCCATCCACCACTTGCGGGCGGCCGCCGCGGAGGCGCCGGCCTCCACGGTCGCGACGATCTCGTCCAGGACGCCGGCGTTGACGACGTCGCGGAACTCCTCGTCCGAGAAGCCCCACTCTGCCTTGAGCCGCTTGTTCCGCACGGCCGGCAGCTCGGGCATGGCCGCGCGCACGCGCTCGACCCACGCGGCGTCCACGTGCACGGGCACGAGGTCCGGCTCGGGGAAGTACCGGTAGTCGTCCGCGTCCGACTTCGGGCGGCCCGAGGTGGTGCTGCGGGTGTCCTCGTGCCAGTGGCGGGTCTCCTGCGTCACGGTGCCGCCCGCGGCGAGCACCGCGGCCTGGCGCTGGATCTCGTGGGTGACCGCGTGCTGCACGGCGCGCGTGGAGTTCACGTTCTTCGTCTCGGTGCGGGTGCCGAACTCGGTGGCGCCCTTGGGCATCAGCGAGACGTTCGCGTCGCAGCGGACGTTGCCGCGCTCCATCCGCGCGTCGGAGATGTCGATGGCCTGCACGATGTCCCGGATCGCGGTGACGTAGGCGCGGGCCAGCTCGGGGGCCCGCGCACCGGCGCCGACGATCGGCTTGGTGACGATCTCGATGAGCGGCACGCCCGCACGGTTGTAGTCGACGAGGGACGCGGAGGCGCCCTGGATCCGCCCGGAGCCGCCCACGTGGGTGAGCTTGCCGGCGTCGTCCTCGAGGTGCGCGCGCTCGATCTCCACGCGGAAGACCTCACCGTCCTCCAACTCGACGTCCAGGTGGCCGTCGAAGACGATCGGCTCGTCGTACTGGGAGGTCTGGAAGTTCTTCGGCGTGTCCGGGTAGAAGTAGTTCTTCCGCGCGAACCGGCAGGTCTCGGCGACCTGCGCGTCCAGGGCCACGCCCAGGCGGATCGCGTACTCCACGACCTTGCGGTTGAGCACCGGCAGGGTGCCCGGCAGGCCGAGGTCGAGCGGGGTCACGTTCGTGTTCGGCTCGTCGCCGAACGCGTTGGGCGCCGAGGAGAAGATCTTCGTGGCGGTGTTCAGCTCCACGTGCACCTCGAAGCCCAGCACGGGGTCGAAGCGCTCCATCGCCTCCGCGAAGTCCATGGTCTGCTCTGCGTGGCTCATGCCCGGCCTCCTGCCGTGGTCGCGGTGGTGGCGCGCTGCGCGCCCTTCTCCAGCTCGGGGGCCTCGGCCCACACCGGCCCGCCCCGGCGCTGGGCCACGAGGCGTTCGAGCGCGGCGCCGGCCTCGTACAGGCGCGCGTCCTCGCGCGCCGGTGCCATCAGCTGCAGGCCGTAGGGCAGCCCGTCGACGACGCCACCCGGCACGGACATGCCCGGGATGCCGGCGAGGTTGGCCGGGATGGTTGCGAGGTCGTTGACGTACATGGTCATCGGGTCGTCCGTCTTCGCGCCCAGCTCGAACGCCGGGGTCGGCGCGGTGGGCGTGAGGATGACGTCCACCTGCTCGAAGGCGCGGGCGAAGTCCTCCTGCACGAGCGTGCGGACCTTCTGCGCGGAGCCGTAGTAGGCGTCGTAGTAGCCGGCGGACAGCGCATAGGTGCCCAGGATGATGCGCCGCTTGACCTCGGCGCCGAACCCGGCGGCGCGGGTGGCGCCCATGACCTGCTCGATCGTGCCGCCGCCGTCGGGCACCACGCGGTGGCCGTAGCGGACGCCGTCGAAGCGGGCCAGGTTGGAGGAGGCCTCCGAGGGCATGATCAGGTAGTACGCCCCGAGGGCGGCGTCGAAGCTGGGGCAGGAGACCTCCACGATCTCCGCGCCGGCCTCACGCAGGGCCGCGACGTGCTCGTCGAAGCCGGCCCGGATGCCCGGGTGGAACGCGTCCGCCGGCAGGTCCGTCACGACGCCGACGCGCAGCCCCGCCAGGTCACGGCCGCGGGCCGCGGCGGTCAGGTCCGCCGGCGCGTCGGCCAGGGACGTGGAGTCCTGCGGGTCGTGGCCGCCGATGACCTGCTGCAGCGCCGCGGCGTCGGCCACGGTGCGGGCGGCGGGGCCGATCTGGTCCAGCGAGGAGGCCATGGCGATCAGGCCGTACCGGGACACGGCGCCGTAGGTGGGCTTCACGCCGACCGTGCCGGTGAACGCGGCGGGCTCACGGACGGATCCGCCCGTGTCCGAGCCGAGGGCGAAGGGGGCCAGGAAGGCGGCGACGGCGGCCGCCGACCCGCCGCCCGAGCCGCCGGGCACGCGGTCCCCGTCCCACGGGTTGCGGGTGATGCCGAACGCGGAGTGCTCGGTGGAGCCGCCCATCGCGAACTCGTCGAGGTTGGTCTTGCCGAGGATCGGCAGGCGGGCCTCGCGGAGGCGGGCCACCACCGTGGCGTCGTACGGGCTGAGCCAGCCCTCGAGCATGCGGGAGGCGGCCGTGGTCGGCTGGCCGCGCGTGACGATGTTGTCCTTCACGGCCACGGGCACGCCGGCCAGCGGGTGCAGGGCGTCGGCCTCGGGGCCGCCGGCGGCGCGGATCGCGTCCACCTCGGCGGCGACGGCGAGGGCCTCGTCCGTGTTCACGTGGAGGTAGGCGCGCACGCCGCGGTCGCCGTCGGCGTCGGCGCGCACGTCGCCGTCGTGGGCCGCGATGCGGTCCAGGTGGGCCTGGACGAGCTCCACGGACGTGGTGGTGCCGGCGCGCAGGCGCTCGGCCATCTGCAGCGCGGTGAGCCGGACGAGCTCGTGGGCGCCGAGGGTCGCGTTCACGTCGAACGTCTCGGTCATGGGGGTGATCACTCTCCGTCCAGGATGGCGGGGACCTTGAACTGGCCGTCCTCGGAGTCCGGCGCCTGGTCGAGGGCCTCCTCCTGCGTGAGCATGCCGGCGGGCACGTCCTCGCGGAACACGTTCTGCAACGCGATGGGGTGGGACGTCGGCGTCACGTCGTCGCCCGCGGCGGCCTGGACCGCGGAGACGTGCTCCAGGATCTTCTCCAGGTCGCCGGACATCGTGTCCAGCTCCTCGTCGGTCATCCGGATGTGGGCCAGGCGAGCCAGATGCTCCACCTGATCCCGGGTGATCTCAGGCATGGATCTCCTCGTGTGACGGGTCGGGGCGGGGTGGACGACGCCGGCGCGGCGGCGGCCACATCGGGGTCGAGTCTAGTGCCGGGGCCTGCCCGGCCACCGCCACCGCTTCGAGGCGGGAAATCCACCCCACCGCGGCGCTCCGGGCCCGCATGACAGGGATTTCCCGCCCCGAGTGGGGTCCCGGTGCCGATGTCCCGCCCGGGGTCAGTCCAGCGCGAGCCGGTAGACGAGGAACGGGCCGGTCTCGTCGGCCGGGTCGAGGTCCGGCACCACGTCCGCGAGGAACCAGTCCCGCTCCGGGACGCGCACGAAGCCGGCGCGCTCGTACATCCGGTGGGCGCCGGTCATGGAGGGCATGGTGGTCAGCACGACGGCGTCCACGCCCTCCTCGGCGCGGGCCCGCGCCACGATCTCGGCCAGCAGGGCGCCGCCCACCCCACGGCGGTGGAACCGCGGGTGCACGGCGAGCATGCGGAACTCGTACTCCCCGTCGCCGGAGGTCTCGGCCAGGGGCGAGCCGGGCGGGGTGAGCACCACGGACCCGGCCACCTCGCCGTCGACCTCGGCCACGAGCACCTCCGCGCGGCCGGCCCGGTCGGCCACGTCCATGAGGGTCTTCACGTAGGCGTCGTCGGGGGCGATGTGGCCGCCGTCGACATAGGACGCCAGGGTGAGCTCGGCGACCGCCTCGTGGTCCTCGGGGCGCAGCGGGCGGACGAGGGCGCTCATGCGTCGCCTCCGGCGTGCTGGCGCAGCGTGTCCTTCAGGCGGGCGCGGGTCGCGTCCGTGGCCACGACGTAGTCGCGCCGACGCAGCCAGGCGGTGGGCACGGCCTGGTGGGGGTGGCCGTCGCGCGCCTCGTGCAGCCCTTCGAGGAACGTCGCGGCCGCCGGCTCCTGCCAGATGTTCACCCAGTAGGCGCGCTCCCGCTCCTGCGCCGTCAGTTCCTTGACCAGCCGCCTCGTGAACGAACAGCCCGGCCGCCAGAACACGACGACGCCGCCGCGCTCGACGTGCGCCTGCGCGCCGGCGAACGGCCGCGAGCGGACCCGGACCGCCCACCGGTACGTGACCGCGTAGCCGGCCAGGACGAGCCCGGCCACGATCATCCCGACCTGCTGCAGGCGCGTCCCCGCGATCATGAACGTCAGGCCGCCGGCCACGAACAGGACCGGGTAGAACCACGGGTCTCCGACGATCCGCCTCATGCCCTCTCCCCCGTCATGGCGGCCAGGGCGGACCCGTCCACGTCGCCGGCCACCATCCAGTCAGGATGTGCCGTGCCGTCCGCCGAGGCGGGCCGCGTCACCGCGACGCCGGCCTCCTCCGCCACCAACGCGCCGGCGGCCCAGTCGTACTCCTGCGTGCCGAACTCGGCGTACGCGTCCAGGGTGCCGTCGGCGACCATGCACAGGTCCAGCGCCGCCGAGCCGATCCGTCGCACGTCCCCGAACGCGGGCAGCAGGGCCGCGAGCGCCCGCACCTGCAGGGCCCGGCGGGCGGGGTCGTAGCCGAAGCCGGTGGCGAGCAGTCGCCCCGAGCGTCCGGGCAGGGGACCGGTGAGCCGCACGGGGGCGGCATCGCGGTCGGGCAGGTCCACGCCCGCCGTCGTCGCGTCCGCGGTGCTGAAGGCGCCCCGGCCCGCGCTCGCGTACCAGGTGCGCCCCAGCGCGGGCGCCGCCACGACGCCGGCCAGCCAGCGTTCGGTGCCCTCGGCCACCCCCAGCAGGTCGGCGGTCTCGGCGTCCACCGGGCCGGTGACGGCCACCGAGGTGCAGAACTGCGGAAGCCCGCGCACGAAGTTCGTGGTGCCATCCAGCGGGTCGATGGACCAGCGGTACCCGGACGGCTCGGCCGGACGGGTGGCGCCGTACTCCTCGCCGGTGATCTCGTCCGAGGGGCGGTAGCCGGCGACGACCTCCCGGACGGCCTGCTCGGCGCGGCGGTCGTAGTCGGTGACCCAGTCGGAGCCGGAGGACTTCGTCTGCGCGCCGATCTCCTCGATGCCCAGCGGGACGGCCGGGTGGTGACCGGTCCAGCGCCGGACCAGGACGTCCGCGCCGGCGCGCGCGGCGGCCTTGGCGACCACGAGCAGGCCCGGGACCGTGGTGCGCGCGCTCATGCCGAGGCCTCCCCCTCTGCGGCGCCGTCGGGGGCGTCGTCCGTGTCCGCCGGGCGCACCGCGTCCGGGCCACCGGCCAGCAGCGCCGTGAACCCGGCCTCGTCCAGCACGGGCACGCCGAGGGACTGCGCCTTGTCCAGCTTGGAGCCGGCGGCCTCGCCGGCCACCAGGAAGTCGGTCTTCTTGGACACGGACCCGGAGGCCCTGCCGCCGCGCACGAGGATCGCCTCCTTCGCGGAGTCGCGGGAGAAGCCCTCGAGCGAGCCGGTGACCACCACGGTCAGGCCCTCGAGCGTGCGCGGGGTCGACTCGTCCTGCTCGTCCTCCATGACCACGCCCGCCGCGGCCCAGCGGTCCACGATCTCCCGGTGCCAGTCCTCGGCGAACCACTCGATGAGCGCGTCCGCGATGATCGGACCGACGCCGTCGATCTCGGCCAACCGGTCCCGGTCGCCGGCCTCGGCCGCCGCGCGCAGCGCCGCCATCGAGCCGAACGCCGTGGCCAGCGAGCGGGCCGCCGTCGGGCCCACGTGCCGGATGGACAGCGCCACGAGGGTGCGCCACAGCGGCTGGGACTTGGCCTTCTCGAGCTCGTCGAACAGGCGGAGCGTGTTGGCCGTGGGCGCGGACGGCTTCTTCGCGGTGCCGGCGGTGAAGAAGTACGGCTTGAGCGTGAACACGCCCGAGGGCACCATGCGGCCGTCCACCTTCGTACGGCCCTCGCGCCACACGCGGACCTCGCCGAGGGAGCGCTGCAGGTCCGTCAGCCCGTCCTCGCCGCGGGGGCCGGTGATCTCCTCCGGCGTGCCGGAGGCGAGGTCGAAGATCTGCGCCTCCGCCGTGATGGGGCCGGGACCCTCGGGGCGCACCTGCCCCTCGTGCTCGGCCGGGTCCTCGCCGGGGCCCTGGACGAGCCAGCGGGCGGCCTCCTCGCCGAGCGCCTCCACGTCGAAGGCGCCGCGGCTGGCCAGGTGCTCGACGCGGCCGGCCAGCTGGGCCGGGCAGGAGCGGGCGTTGGGGCAGCGCAGGTCCACGTCCCCCTCCTTGGCCGGGGCCAGCGGCGTGCCGCACGAGGGGCAGTGCGCGGGCATGACGAACTCGCGCAGCTCCCGGCCCGCCTCGATCGCCTTCTCGCGCAGCGGCAGCACGGGGCCCACGACCTCGGGGATCACGTCCCCGGCCTTGCGCACCACCACGGTGTCCCCGATCAGCACGCCCTTGGCCTTGACCACGTCCTGGTTGTGCAGGGTGGCCAGAGAGACGGTGGACCCGGCCACGGTGACCGGCTCCAACACCGCGAACGGGGTCACCCGACCGGTGCGGCCCACCGAGACCGCGATGTCCCGCAGCAGCGTGTGCACCTCCTCCGGCGGGTACTTGTACGCCGCCGCCCAGCGGGGCACGCGGGAGGTGTGGCCGAGGTAGCGCTGGTCCGCGAACGCGTCCGCCTTCACCACGATGCCGTCGATCTCGTGGATCAGCTCGTGCCGGCGCCGGCCGTACTCCTCGATCACCGCGACGACGGCGGCCAACGCCTCCTCGTCCGCACCCTCCACCACGCGGGTGTAGGGGCTCACGGGCAGGCCCCAGCCCGCGAGCGCGTCGTACACCTCGTGCTGGGACTCCAGTCCGAACGCCTCGACCGAGCCGATGCCGTGCACGAACATGGCCAGCGGGCGCTGCGCGGTGACGGCCGGGTCCTTCTGACGCAGGGCGCCGGCGGCGGCGTTGCGCGGGTTCGCGAACGGCGTCTGACCCTCCTCGGCACGACGCGCGTTGAGCTCGGCGAAGGCGGCGGAGGACATGAACACCTCGCCGCGCACCTCGAACTCGGCGGGCCAGCCCTCGCCGGAGAGCTCGTGCGGGATGTCCCCGATGGTGCGCACGTTGGCGGTGACGTCCTCGCCCGTGACGCCGTCGCCGCGGGTGGCGGCCTGCACGAGCCGCCCGTCCCGGTAGCGCAGGGCGACGGCGAGCCCGTCGATCTTCACCTCCACGAGCCAGCGGGGCGCCACGCCCGGTCGCACCTGCGTCAGGGCCTGCGCCGCGCGGCGGAACCAGACCTCGAGCTCCTCGATGGAGAACAGGTCCTCGAGCGAGTACATGCGGGCCCCGTGCCGGACGGGGGCGAACGCCTCCGAGACCTCGCCGCCGACCTCCTGGGTGGGCGAGTCGTTGGCCACGAGCTCGGGGTGCAGGGCCTCGAGGTCCTCGAGGCGGCGGTACAGCGCGTCGTACTCGGCGTCCGAGATCTCCGGGGCGTCCCGCTGGTAGTAGGCGGTCCGGGCGGCGCGGACCCGCTCCACGAGGTCCTCGTACTCCTCCCGCAGGTCCGCGGCGGGGATGTCCTGCGGATCGGGCTGGGCGGCGGATTCCTTGGGGGTGCTCACCCGGCCCAGCGTAGTCGGCGTCCCGGACGGCGCACCCGGGTCAGGGGATGCGCACGAGCACCGCCGTGATGTTGTCCCGGCCGCCGCGCCACAGGGCGGCGCCGATGAGCTTCTCGAGGGCGTCCTCGAGGGTGTCGGCGTCGTCGATCAGCGCGCGGATCTCCTCGTCCAGCAGCTCGCCGGTCAGGCCGTCGCTGCACAGCAGGACGAGGTCCCCGGAGGCGAGGGGGACCTCGGCCACGTCCACCGTGAGCGCCTCGCGCGAGCCGAGCGCGCGGGTGATGACGTTGCGGCGCGGGTGGACGCGGGCTTCGGCGGGGGTGAGCTCCCCCGCGTCGACGAGCATCTGGACCGCCGAGTGGTCCACCGTGAGCTGCTGGAGCACCGGCGAGCCGACGGGCCGCAGGTACACCCGGGAGTCGCCGACGTTCGCCACGGCCCAGCGGCCGCGCTCCGTGTCCAGGCAGGCCAGGACGGTCAGGGTGGTGCCGGAGCGCCCCAGCCCGGCCTCGACGACGGCGGCGTCCGCCTCGTGGATCAGGTGGCCGAGCTCCTGGGGCGTGTGGGCCGTGCCCGGGGCGAGCACCTCGGGGGCGCGGCGGCGCAGGGTCTCGATCGCGGCGGCCGAGGCCACCTCGCCGGCCTCGTGCCCGCCCATGCCGTCGGCCACGGCGGCGAGCACCAGCGGCTCCCCGACGAGGGTCCACGCGTCCTCGTTCAGGTCGCGGACGGCGCCCACGTGGGTGGCGCCCGCGGCCTGGGGCCGCGGCGCGGACGGGGTCTCGGGGCGGGGGTCCACGGGGTCCTCGATCAGTCGGCGAGCAGGGTCTGGGCCGACCCGTCCAAGAGCAGGGAGGGGCGGACCTCTCCGAACCCGCGGACGATCCTGGGCGGCTGCGGGACGAGCACGAAGCGCTCGTCCCGGGACAGGGCCGCAGCGGTCATGGCGTCCACGAGCACGGTACCCGGATCGGCCAGGGACGTCAGCCGCGCGGCGAGGTTCACGGTGGGCCCGTAGATGTCCCCCATGCGGGAGAGCACCCGTCCCCATGTCAGGGCGACGCGCGCCGAGGGCAGCCCCTCGTCCGCGGCGATGGTCTCGGCCAGGGAGAGCGCGATCGCGGCGCCGGCCTCGGGGGTCTCGGCGTTGAACATGACCTCGTCGCCGATGGTCTTCACGAGCCAGCCGCCGCCGGCCGAGATGGTCTCCGCGGCGAGGGACTCGAAGCGCAGCACCATGCGGGCCAGCGTCCGGTCGTCCATGGTCCGGGAGAGCGTCGTGTAGGAGACCATGTCCGCGAAGCCGACGGCGCGGGCCAGCGGCAGCGGCGCATCCGACTCGGAGCCGTCGCGGCCCTGGGCGCTGGCCGCCAGCCCGGCCTCCACGCGCACGGTCAGGCGCTGGACGGCGCGGTTGAGCTGGCGCCGATAGACGATCCGCATGGCCTTCTCGAGCGGTCCGACCATGTCCGGGAGCATGTCGACGACGGCCCGCCGTGCCTCCGGGTCCGTCAGGCCCTCGGACGCGATCTTGTCCTCCACGAGCGCCTCGATCTGCCACACCACCATGCGGTCCGTCATCTGCCCGATCGAGCGGGCCAGAGAGATGGCGGTGTCCTCGTTCAGCGTCCCCGAGCGTACGAGCGTGAGCACGGACTCGAACGCCTCGATGTCCGCCTCGGTGAAGGCCTTGTGCCCCTCCGGCGACGTCGGATAGCCCAGCGCACGCCAGATCTTCCGGGCGGAGGCCATCGAGACGCCGAGGCGCTGCGCCACCTCCCGCGAGGTGTAGGCGCGCGGGCCCACCACCAAGCCGGCGTCGAGCGTGCGCATCGCGCTCGTCCAGCCGGCGGGCCGTGCCTCGGCGTCGCGGGCGGTCGTGTCCTCGGCCGGCGGGACGATCGGCAGCGGTGCGGTGTCCGGTGTCTCCGGACGGCTCATCGGAGGCCTCCTGTCGGGACGGGGGCGGGCCAGGTTGCGGTGCGGGCCTGGCGGGTGAGGTGGGCCAGGGCCTCCTCGAAGCGCGCGGCCTCGGGGACGTCGCGCAGCCGCCAGTGGACCTGGCGGGCGGGCTCCTGGAAGAGGATGTGCAGGTCTCCGGCACCCGAGCCGCGGCGGCGCCGCTGCACGTCGGCGATGGACACGAGCGGCATGGCGGCACCGGAGCCGCCGACGCCGGCGCCCTGGAGGATGCGGCGGTCGGTGAGCACGGTGCGCCGGAAGACCCAGCGCCACAGCGGGCGGACGGTGCCGGGGAGCAGGACGAGCGCCGCGACCACCCACGCGGCCGCCTCGAGCACGGCGCGGTTCGCGGCGACGATCCCGGGCAGGTCGGGGCGTGCGAGCACGCCGACGGCCAGGCCGAGCAGGAACGCGACGGCCACGAGGACCGCGGCCGGGCGCAGCAGCGCGCGCGGGTGGGTGCGGGTGCGGACCATCACCTGCTCACCGGGCTCGAGTCGCACGGCGGTCACCTCCTGACCGGGACGGGTGTGTCATGCGCCGCGATGGACGTCTCCGCGCAGGTGGGCCACGTCCCCCGCACTGACCTCGGTCTCGATTGTGCCACGGTCCGGTGTGACGCGCTTCACGCGCAGGGTGCCACCGGGGCCGAGGCCCACGGCCGTGCCCTCCAGCACGCCGCCGCCGGGCAGCTCGGCGCGCACCGCGCGGCCCAGCGTGGAGAGCCGGTCCGCCACGGCCGCCACGGCCGGGTGACGCCCGTCGACGGCCGTCGTCTGCCCCGCCACGCCCGCCGCGAAGCGGTCCACGGCCGCCACGACGGCGTCGCGCAGCTCGACCGCGAGGTCCCGGGGGGCGGGCACGGCGTCCGCGCCGATCCACTCCGCCAGGTCCGTGGCGGTGTCCACCGGGGCGGCCCCGCGGTGGTCCAGGTTCACGCCCATCCCGACGACGACGCCGGGCCCCTTGCCGTCCGAGGACAGCGCCACCGTGGCCAGCACGCCGCACAGCTTGCGCCCGTCGGTGGCGAGCACGTCGTTCGGCCACTTCACGTGCGTCGGGACGCCCCGGGCCGCGAGGCGCTCGGCGACCGTGGCGGAGGCGACGAGCGAGAGCCAGCTCAGGTGGGCCGGGGAGACCGGCACCCCGCCGGACTCGGGACGCAGGTACACGGACAGGGCGAGCGCCGCACCCGGCGCGGCGCTCCACACCCGGGAGTGCCGTCCCCGGCCGGCCCGCTGGTCCGCGGTGGCCACGGCCGCACCGTGCCGGTGTCCCTCGCGGTCCAGCCGTGCGAGGAGCTCATCCTGCGTGGAGCCGGCGGAGTCCAGCCAGGTCAGATCCGGTGTGGGGGCGTCGTCGGGGTGCATGCCCCTAGATATACACGGCGTTCCCGGGGGCGGGCTGGGCGGGCCGATCCGCTCCCGGGGCGCGCGGAGGGGCGGCCCGGGCCGACGTCCTCGTCGTTTGTGGGCTTCCTCCAACCGAGGGCGTCCGCGGCGGCCCGTAGACTGGCCGACTGAGCCTCCGCATCTGGCGGACCACCACAAGGAGGACGTGTGACCGATCCCGATCTGACCACCACGGCCGGCCGGCTGGCCGACCTGCATCGGCGGCTCGAGGCGACGGCCGCGCCCGGCGGCCCGGACGCCGTCGAGCGCCAGCACGCTCGCGGCAAGCACACCGCGCGCGAGCGGATCGACCTCCTCCTGGACGAGGGCTCCTTCGTGGAGCTGGACGCGCTGGCCGTGCACCGCACCACCGCGTTCGGCATGGACGCCAAGCACCCGGCCGGCGACGGCCTGGTGTCCGGCTTCGGCACCGTGGACGGGCGCCAGGTGGCCGTCTACTCCCAGGACTTCACCGTCTTCGGCGGCTCGCTGTCCGAGCGCAACGGCCAGAAGATCGTGAAGGTCCAGGAGTTCGCCGCGCGCAACGGCTGCCCCGTGATCGGCATCCTCGACGGCGGCGGCGCGCGCATCCAGGAGGGCGTGGCCTCCCTCGCCCAGTTCGCGGACATCTTCCGGAACAACGTCCTGGCCTCGGGCATGATCCCGCAGATCTCGCTGATCATGGGCCCCTCCGCCGGCGGCGCGGCCTATTCGCCGGCCCTGACGGACGTCGTGGTGATGGTGGACCAGACCTCGCACATGTTCATCACCGGCCCGGACGTGATCAAGACCGTCACGGGCGAGGACGTGGACATGGAGACCCTCGGCGGCGCCCGCTCGCACAACGCCACCTCCGGCACCGCCCACTACATGGCCTCCTCGGAGGAGGACGCGATCGCCTACGTGCAGGAGCTGCTCGAGCTGCTGCCCTCCAACAACCTCGCAGAGGCCCCGACCTTCGAGGCCGCGGACCCGGAGCCCACGGACGAGGACCTCGCCCTGGACGAGATCATCCCGGACTCCGCCAACCAGCCCTACGACATGCTCGAGGTCATCGCCTCGATCGTGGACGAGGGCCACCTGCTGCAGCTGCAGGAGCTGTACGCGCCCAACGTGATCACCGGCCTGGCCCGCCTGGACGGCATGAGCGTGGGCGTCGTCGCGAACCAGCCGATGCAGTTCGCCGGCACCCTGGACATCGCCGCCTCGGAGAAGGCCGCGCGGTTCGTGCGCTTCTGCGACGCGTTCAACATCCCGATCATCACCCTCGTGGACGTGCCCGGGTTCCTGCCCGGCACGGACCAGGAGTTCAACGGCATCATCCGCCGCGGCGCCAAGCTGATCTACGCCTACGCCGAGGCCACCGTGCCGAAGCTGACCGTGATCACGCGCAAGGCCTTCGGCGGCGCATACATCGTGATGGGCTCCAAGAAGCTCGGCGCCGACCTGAACCTGGCCTGGCCGAGCGCCCAGATCGGCGTGATGGGCGCCCAGGGCGCCGTGAACATCCTGTACCGGCGCGACCTGAAGGCGACGGCGGAGGCGGGCGGCGACGTCGACGCGCGCCGGGCCGAGATCGTGGCCGACTACGAGGCCGAGCTGCTCAACCCATACCAGGCCGCCGAGCTGGGCTACGTGGACGCCGTGGTGCCCCCGCACGCCACCCGCGGCCAGCTCATCCGCGCCCTGCGCGCCACCCTGCACAAGCGCGAGGCCCGCCCCGCCAAGAAGCACGGGAACATGCCGCTGTGAGCGCCCCGCTGGGCCCGGGCGCCCCGGACGAGAACGACGCGTCCACGCAGGCCACGCCGGCGTCGGCCGACCCGCTGCAGCTCAACGGCCCGGAGTTGGAGCCGGAGGAGATGGCCGCACTGGCCGCCGTCCTCGAGGCGGCCGCCGCGGCCCGGGCCGAAGCCGCCCGACTCGCCGCCGAGGCCGCCGACCCCCGCCCCCTGGACCGCACGCTCCGCCGTCGCGGCGACCTGGGCCTGTGGGCCCGGCCCGGCCGCGGTCAGTGGCGTCAGGGCGCGGGCCCGCAGTGAGCCGGGGGCGGGCGCCAGCGCCTAGAGTGCCGGTATGACCCAGCACACCTCCGAGGCCGCCGTCGACGGCGCCCGCACCCCGTCCGCCATCGACGCGCTCGCCGAGCGCTACGTGACCGACCTCCTCGCCCTGCACCCGGACACCGCCACCGAGCTCGGCTTCCCGGGCCGCGAGACCGAGTACACGGACTTCTCCCCCGCCGGCGCCCGCGCCGACGACGAGCTCAACGCCCGCCTGCTCGAGGAGCTGGCCGCGCTCGAGCCGCAGGACGAGACGGACCGCGTCACGAAGGCGGCCATGCAGGAGCGCATCGGCCTCGAGCGCGAGATCCACGCGACCGGCCGCACCGAGCTGAACAACATCGCCTCCCCCGCCCAGGGCATCCGCGCGGTCTTCGACCTCATGCCCACGGACACCGCGGAGCAGTGGGGCCACATCGCCGGCCGCCTCGAGAACCTGCCGGCCGCCCTGCGCGGCTACACCGAATCCCTGCTCGCCTCCCGCGACGCCGGCCACGTGGCCGCGGTGCGCCAGGTGGACATCGTGGTGGAGCAGGCCCGCGCCCACGGCGCCGCGGGCGGGTTCTTCCCGGGCCTGGTCGAGCGGGCCGAGACAGCCGACGTCGTGGACGACGCCCTGGCCGCCCGCATCCGCTCCGGCGCGGACGCCGCCGCGCAGGCCTACCGCGACTTCGCGGACACGCTCGAGGCCGAGCTGCGCCCGCACGCCCCGGAGGCGGACGGCGTCGGGATCGAGTACTACCGGCTGGCCTCCCGCGACTTCCTCGGCGCCGAGATCGACCTCGAGGAGACCTACCGCTGGGGCCAGGAGGAGCTGGCCCGCATCATCGCCGCGCAGCAGGCGGACGCCGAACGCATCCGGCCGGGCGCCACGATCGAGGAGGCGCGCGCGATCCTGGACGCGGACCCGGAGCGCACCCTGAAGGGCACCGAGGCCCTGCGCACGTGGATGCAGCGGCTCTCCGACGACGCGGTCGAGGCCATGAAGGAGCACTTCGAGATCCCGGCCCCGATGGACCGGCTCGAGTGCATGATCGCCCCCACCCAGGAGGGCGGCATCTACTACACCGGCCCCTCGGACGACTTCTCCCGGCCCGGCCGCATGTGGTGGTCCGTGCCCCCGGGCGAGGACGAGTTCACCACGTGGGCGGAGACCACCACGGTCTACCACGAGGGCGTGCCGGGCCATCACCTGCAGATCGCCACCGCCATGATGAACCGGGAGAACCTCAACCTGTGGCGCCGCAGCTTCTGCTGGACGTCCGGCCATGGCGAGGGCTGGGCGCTGTACGCGGAGAAGCTCATGGAGGAGCTCGGCTTCCTCGACGACCCGGGCGACCACCTCGGCATGCTGGACATGCAGCGCATGCGCGCGGCCCGCGTGGTGTTCGACATCGGCTACCACTGCGGCTTCGACGCCCCCGAGTCCGAGGGCGGCGGCGCGTGGACCCCGGAGAAGGGCTACGCGTTCCTGTCCAAGCACCTGAGGATCTCCGAGGGCCAGCGGCGCTTCGAGTTCACGCGGTACCTCGGCTGGCCGGGGCAGGCGCCGGCGTACAAGGTGGGCCAGCGCATCTGGGAGCAGATCCGCGCCGAGCACGAGCAGGCCGAGGGCGCCGACTTCGACCTCAAGGCCTTCCACACCCGGGCCCTGCGCCTGGGCGGCATGGGCCTGGACACCCTGCGGGAGGCGCTCGCGTGATCCCGCACGACGACGGCGCGGCCGGCCCCGGCATGAGCCTGCGGCTGGTGCTCGGCTCGGCCTCCCCCGGCCGGGCGGAGGTCCTGACCCGGGCGCGGGTGCCGTTCCGCGTCGTCGTCTCGGGAGTGGACGAGGCGGCCGTGGGCGCCGCGGCGGGCGACCCGTCGCCGGCGGAGCTGGCGGGCCTGCTGGCGGAGGCCAAGGGCCGCGACGTGGCCGCCCGTGTGGCGGCCGCCGGCGTCGAGGCCCCCACGCTCGTGCTCGGCTGCGACTCCGTGTTCGAGTTCGAGGGCCGCGCCCACGGCAAGCCCTACGAGCCCGAGGTCGCCGTCGAGCGCTGGCGCGCCCAGGCCGGCCGGGAGGGCGTGCTGCATTCGGGCCACTGGCTGGGCCTGGTGCTGCCGGAGCCCGGGGTCGAGTCCGGGATGGCCGCGGAGGCGGGCGTGGTGTCCGCCGTCGTGCGCTTCGGCGCCGTCACCGAGGCCGAGATCCAGGCCTACGTGGCCACGGGCGAGCCGCTGCACTGCGCGGGCGCGTTCACGGTGGACGGCGCGGGCGCGGCCCTCGTGGACGGCGTGGACGGGGACCCCAACGCGGTGATCGGGCTGTCCGTGGCGTGGCTGCGGCGGGCCGCGGCGGCCCTGGGCCAGGACTTCACCCGGTTGTGGGAACCCACCAACGCGCAGCGCTGATCCGGCGCGACAGGGCCGCGTGCCTCGGAGGGTTCCGCCACAACGAGTAGGGTGCTGGTCAGAGTCGGCGCCGTCCCGCGCCTTTCGCCCCACCGGGTGAGGGGCACGACCCCGGACGTGGCGCCCGCACCCCCAGCCGTGATCGTCCGAGGAGTCCATCGCCCATGAGCATCGCCGACGCACCGCAGGCCTCGGTCGTCCCGCCCGTCGACCCCGCGGCGGAGCGCCGGTTCTCCCGGGTGCTGATCGCCAACCGCGGCGAGATCGCCGTGCGCATCATCCGGGCCTGCCAGGACGAGGGGCTGACCTCCGTGGCCGTCTACGCCGAGCCGGACCGGGACGCCCTGCACGTGAGGCTCGCAGACGAGGCCGTGGCCCTCGGCGGGGAGACCGCCGCCGACTCCTATCTGGTGATCGGCAAGATCCTCGACGCCGCCGAGCGCGCGGGCGCGGACGCCGTGCACCCCGGCTACGGCTTCCTCTCCGAGAACGCGGACTTCGCGCGCGCCGTGACCGACGCCGGCCTCGTGTGGATCGGCCCGCCCGCCGAGGCGATCGACCGGCTGGGCGACAAGGTCTCGGCCCGCCAGCTGGCCACCAAGGTCGGCGCCCCGCTGGCGCCGGGCACCACCTCCCCCGTGACCGGCACGGAGGAGGTCGTCGCGTTCGCGGACGAGTTCGGCCTGCCGGTGGCCATCAAGGCGGCCTACGGCGGCGGCGGCCGCGGCATCAAGGTGGCCCGCACGCGCGAGGAGATCCCCGAGTTCTACGAGTCCGCGGTCCGTGAGGCCGTGGCCGCGTTCGGCCGGGGCGAGTGCTTCGTGGAGCGCTTCCTGGACAAGCCGCGCCACGTGGAGACGCAGTGCCTGGCGGACGTGCACGGCGACGTCGTCGTGATCTCCACCCGCGACTGCTCGCTGCAGCGCCGCAACCAGAAGCTCGTGGAGGAGGCCCCGGCGCCGTTCCTCACGGACGAGCAGAACGCCCGCCTCGTGGAGTCCTCCAAGGCGATCCTGCAGGAGGCCGGCTACGTCGGCGCGGGCACGTGCGAGTTCCTCGTGGGCCAGGACGGCACCATCTCCTTCCTCGAGGTGAACACGCGTCTGCAGGTGGAGCACCCGGTCTCCGAGGAGATCACCGGCATCGACCTCGTACGCGAGCAGTTCCGCCTGGCCCGCGGCGAGGCCCTCGGCTACACGGACCCGCAGCCCCGCGGCCACTCGATCGAGTTCCGCCTCAACGGCGAGGACCCGGGCCGCAACTTCCTGCCCGCCCCCGGCCGGCTCACCACGTTCCGCATGCCCAGCGGCCCGGGCGTGCGCGTGGACTCCGGCGTGGTGGAGGGCGAGACCGTGTCCGGGGCCTTCGACTCCATGGTCGCCAAGCTGATCGTCACCGGTGCGGACCGCCGCCAGGCCCTGCAGCGCGCCGCCCGCGCCCTGCGCGAGGCCGAGATCGTCGGCATGCCCTCGGTGCTGCCCTTCCACCGCGCCGTGGTGCGCGACCCCGCCTTCGCCCCCGAGATCGCCGGCTCGGAGGAGCCGTTCTCGGTGCACACCCGGTGGATCGAGACGGAGTTCGCGAACCGCATCGAGCCGAGCGCCCTCACCCCGGCCGAGCCGGCCCCCCGCGAGGCGCGCCACACCGTGACCGTGGAGGTCAACGGCAAGCGCGTGGACGTCACCCTGCCCACGTGGGGCGAGGCCCTGCACACGATCTCCGGCGCCGCCCAGCGGGCCGGTGCGGGACGACGCCGGCCCCGCGGCAAGCGCGGCGCACCGGTGGCCGCGGCCGTCAGCACGGACGCGCTGACCGCCCCGATGCAGGGCACCGTGGTGAAGGTCGCCGCCGAGAACGGCCAGACCGTGGCCGAGGGCGACCTGATCGTGGTCGTGGAGGCCATGAAGATGGAGCAGCCGCTCGCGGCCCACCGCGCGGGCGTGGTCAGCGGTCTCGAGGTCGAGCCGGGCCAGACGGTCACGGCCGGCACGGTGATCGCCACCATCGCCGACGCGGAGTGAGCCGCCGGCGACGACGGCGGGGAGCGCCGGCGTCGCGGACTGGTTCCACATGGTGGACGACGAGGATGTGACTCTCGCAGATCGGCGCGACGAGGCTTAACCTGACACGCATCTTCGTCTCACATCGTGGTCGCTCGCGACCCCCTGTGCCCGTCATACCAGGGAGACACCATGTCCCACTCCACCCCGCCCGTGAACCCGGGCGCCCCCACCGATCTCACGTCGGACGCGGTCGCCACCGCGGAGGAGGTGCCCCGCTCGCGGGTCATCATCGCCTCCCTCGTGGGCACCTCGATCGAGTTCTACGACTTCTACATCTACGCCACGGCCGCCGTCTCGGTGTTCCCGCTGATCTTCTTCGCGGGCGGCGACGACAACACGGCCCTGCTGGCCTCCATGGCCACCTTCGGCGCGGCGTTCATCGCCCGGCCGCTGGGCGCCGTCGTCTTCGGCCACCTGGGCGATCGCGTGGGCCGCAAGACCACGCTCATCGGCTCGCTGCTGACCATGGGCATCGCGACGTTCCTCATCGGCCTGCTGCCCACGTACTTCCAGATCGGCCTGTGGGCGCCGGCCATGCTGACGCTGCTGCGCTTCTTCCAGGGTCTGGGGCTCGGCGGCGAGTGGTCCGGCGCCGCCCTGCTGGCCACCGAGTACGCCAAGGACGGCAAGCGCGCGCAGGCGGCCATGTGGCCGCAGCTCGGCGCGCCGATCGGCTTCCTGCTGGCCAACGGCCTGTTCCTCGCGCTCGTGCTCGGCTTCGACCACGACTCCACGAACCCGGTGCTCGACGGCCCGTTCCTCACGTGGGTGTGGCGCGTGCCGTTCCTGCTCTCGATCGTGATGGTGGCCGTGGGCCTCTACGTCCGCGTCAAGCTCGAGGAGACCCCGGTCTTCCAGCGCGCCCTCGACCGCGACCAGCGTGTGAAGGCGCCGCTGGGCGAGGTCTTCCGCCGCAACTGGTGGGAGCTGATCCTGGGCACCTTCGTCATGTACGCCACCTACGTGCTCTTCTACCTGATGACCACGTGGATCCTGTCCTACGCGATCGGCAAGCCGGCCAACGGCTTCCTGGGTGTCCCCTACGCCGAGTTCCTCGTGCTGCAGCTGGTCGGCATCCTGTTCTTCGCGGCGTTCGTGCCGGTCTCCGGCCTGCTGGCGGACCGCTTCGGCCGCCGCCCCACCCTGATCGTGATCTCGGTGCTCATGGTGCTGTTCGGCCTCTCGTTCGGCCTGTGGCTCTCGCCGGAGAACATGGGCGTGGGCGCGGAGCTGAACGTGCCGCTGATGCTGGCGTTCCTGGCCACGGGCATGACGCTCATGGGCCTGACCTTCGGGCCGATGTCCGCGGTGCTGCCCGAGCTGTTCCCCACGAACACGCGCTACACCGGCTCCGGCATCGCCTACAACGTGTCCTCGATCCTCGGCGCCGCGCTGACCCCGTTTATCGCCGCCTGGCTGGTGCAGAAGTTCGATGTCGCCTACGTCGGCTACTACCTGGCCGCCGCCTCGGCGATCACCGTCATCGCGCTGGCCCTCTCCCCCGAGACCCGCCACACGGACCTCGACACCGTCACCTCGGCCCGCGAGCGTCGCGCCGCGCGCTGACCCCGCCCGGTTCCCCGCCCGGGGCCCCCGCCCGCACTGTCGAACGTGACATCGGGGGAATGGACGCTTTCGGTCGTGAGATAGGGCCTATCTCACGACCGAAAGTCGTCTCTGGGTCAGATGCGCACGTGCAGGCGTCGCGCCGCCTCCGCGATCGACCCGGACATGGACGGGTACACGGTGAAGGTGTCCGCGAGGTCGTCCACGTGCAGCTTGTGCGTGACCGCGAGCGCGAGCGCGTAGATCAGCTCGGAGGCGCGCGGCGAGACCACCACACCGCCGATCACGGTGCCGGAGCCCTGGCGCGCGAAGATCTTCACGAACCCCTCCTCCGCGCCGGACATCTTGGCGCGGGGGTTGGTGTGGAAGTCCAGGCGCAGCACGTCCGCCTGGTACTGGCCGGAGTCCACCTGCGCCTGCGTGACGCCCACGGTGGCGATCTCCGGCGAGGTGAAGATGTTCGAGGCCAGCAGGTGCGGGCGCAGCGGCTTGAGGGCGTCGCCGAGCAGGTGGGCGACGGCGATGCGCCCCTGCATGGCCGCCACCGAGGCGAGGGCGAGCGTGCCCGTGCAGTCGCCCGCCGCGTAGATGCTCGGCACGGACGTGCGGGAGACGCCGTCCACGAGCACGTGGCCGGAGCCGGACAGCTTCACGCCCACGTCGTCGAGGCCGAGGCCCGCCGTGTTCGGCACGCCGCCGACGGCCACCAACGCGTGGGAGCCCTCGATCGACGGGGTGTCCTCGGCCCCCTCGCCGGAGAGGTGCACGCGCACGCCGGTCTCGGTCCGCTCGACGGACTCGGCCCGGGAACGGGAGACCACCCTGAGGCCGTTGCCCTCGAAGACCTTCTCGAGCAGCTCGGCAGCGTCGGCGTCCTCGCCGGGGAGCACGCGGTCGCGCGAGGAGACGAGGGTGACCTTGGCGCCGAGGCGGTTGTAGGCCGAGGCGAACTCGGCGCCGGTGACGCCGGAGCCCACGACGATCAGGTGCTCGGGCAGCTCCTTGAGGTTGTAGACCTGCTTCCAGTTGAAGATCCGCTCGCCGTCCGGGACGGCGGTCGGCAGCTCGCGGGGGCTCGCGCCGACGGCCACGAGGATCGCGTCCGAGGTGATGATCTCGGGCTCGGCGCCGGCGTCGGCGTCGTCGAGGGCGCGGACGGACACCTCGTGGGGGCCGACGACGCGGCCCACGCCGTCGATCACCCGGACGCCGACCCGCTCGAGGCCCGCGCGGATGTCCGAGGACTGCTCGTGGGCCAGGTTCAGGATGCGGTGGCCGACCCGGCCCATGTCCGCGTGGGCCTCGGCCCCGCCGAGGTCCACCCCCAGGTCCACGGAGGCGCCCACGCGGCGCATCGAGTCGGCGGCGGCGATCAGCGTCTTGGAGGGGACCACGTCCGTGAGGACGGCCGCGCCGCCCACCCCCTGGCGCTCGACCAGGGTCACGCGGGCGCCCAGCTTCGCGGCCACCATGGCGGCCTCGTAGCCGCCGGGGCCGCCGCCGATGATGGTCAGGGACGGGATGAAGGTGCTGTTTTCCTCGGTCACGGGCTCCATTGTGTCCGCCGCGGACGGGAAAGTCCTAGCCCGCGCTCACGGGACACCGCCTAGACTCCACGACGTGACCGACCAGACCAGCATCCCCTCCCCCGACTCCCCCTTGACCGGCGACCATCCGGGCTTCGCCGAGGCCCGCGCGGCCGCCGACACCATCGCCCGGGCGACGGGCGTGGCGGAGCACCGCGTCGCCGTCGTCCTCGGCTCCGGCTGGGGCGAGGCCGCCGGCCTGATCGGCGAGGAGGTCGCCGCCGTGCCGCTGGCCGAGGTGCCCGGCTTCCACGCCCCGAAGGTGCCCGGCCACAACGCGGTGATCCGCTCGGTCCGGCTGCCGGACGGCACGCACGCCCTCGTCTTCGGCTCGCGCACGCACTTCTACGAGTCCCGCGACGCCCAGGCCGTGGCGCACACCGTCCGCACCGCCGCCGCCGCCGGGGCGCGCACCGTGGTGCTGACCAACGGCTGTGGCGGGCTGGACCCGGAGATCGCCCCGGGCACCCCCGTCCTGATCGCGGACCACATCAACCTCACCGGCGCCACCCCGCTCGCCGGCGCCACGTTCGTGGACCTCACCGACCTCTACTCGCCGCGGCTGCGCGCGATCGCCCGTGAGGTGGACCCGTCCCTGCGCGAGGGCGTGTACGTCCAGTTCGCCGGCCCGCAGTACGAGACCCCCGCCGAGGTGCGGATGGCGCGCACCCTCGGCGGCGACCTCGTCGGCATGTCCACGGCACTGGACGCGATCGCGGCCCGTCACGCCGGGCTGGAGGTGTTCGGCATCTCGCTGGTGACCAACCTCGGCGCCGGCATCTCGGAGACGCCGCTGTCCCACGCCGAGGTCGTCGAGGCCGGCCAGGCCGCCGGCCCGCGCATCGCGCGCCTGCTCGCGGACATCGTGGGGCGGCTCTGATGCCCGCGCATCCCCCGCACGACGACGTCGCCGCGCTCCCGGAGGACGTCCTCGCCCGGGCTGAGCGGTGGGCGGCGGAGGACCCCGACCCCGCGCACCGGGACACCCTGCGCGCCGAGCTCGACGCGGCCGCCGGCGTCGGCCCGGAGGCCGCGGCCGCCCGGGCGGCGCTCGCCGCCCGCTTCGCCGGGCCGCTCGCCTTCGGCACCGCCGGCCTGCGCGCCGAGGAGGGCCCGGGCGAGTCCCGCATGAACCGGCTCGTGGTGCGCCGCACCGCGGCGGGTCTGGCCGCCCACCTGTGGGACGGCGTCGGACGGGACGCAGCCCCGCCGCTGGCCGTCGTCGGGTACGACGCGCGGCGCGGTTCGGCCGCCTTCGCCGCGGACACGGCCGCCGTCCTGACGGCCGCGGGCGTGCAGACCGTCCTGCTGCCAGAGGCGCTGCCGACGCCGGTCCTCGCCTTCGCGGTGCGCCATCTCAGCGCGGACGCGGGCGTGATGGTCACCGCCAGCCACAACCCGCCCGCGGACAACGGCTACAAGGTCTACCTCGGCGGGCGGCTCACGGACGAGGCGGGTCGCGGGGCGCAGATCGTCTCCCCCGCGGACGCGGAGATCGCCGCCCGCATCGACCACGCGGCGTGGACCGCGGACATCCCGCTCGCCGACGACGGCTGGACCGTGGCCGGGCCGGACCTGCTGGAGGCCTACCGCGCGGCGGCCCTCGGCGTGCTCGACGACGACCGGCACGGCCACCGCGACCTGCGCGTGGTCTACACGCCCCTGCACGGGGTGGGCGGCGCCGTGGTCCCGGGCCTGCTCGAGGACGCCGGCTTCGGCCCCGTCCACGTGGTGGCCGAGCAGGCCGCCCCGGACCCGGCCTTCCCCACGGTCGCGTTCCCCAACCCGGAGGAGCCGGGGGCGATGGACCTCGCCCTCGCCCTGGCCGCCGAGGTGGACGCGGACCTGGTGATCGCCAACGACCCCGACGCCGACCGCCTGGCCCTGGCCGCGCCCGTCACCGACGCGCACGGCGTCCGCACGTGGCGGATGCTCTCGGGCGACGCCGTCGGGACGCTGCTGGGCGCGCACGCGATGCCGGCCCTGCACGCGGCCGGCCGCAGCGCCGCGAACTCCGTGGTCTCCTCCCCGCAGCTGGCCGCCCTGGCGGAGGCGAACGGGGTGAGGCACCACGTCACGCTGACCGGCTTCAAGTGGATCTCCCGCGCCCCGGACCTCGGCTTCGGCTACGAGGAGGCCCTCGGCTACTGCGTGGACCCGGACATGGTGCGGGACAAGGACGGCATCACGGCCGCCCTCATGGCCGCGGAGCTGGCCGCCGCCCTCACGGCGCAGGGACGCGGCCTGATGGACGCCCTGGCCGACGTCGACGCGGTCACCGGCGCCATGCCCAGCGCCCAGGTCTCGGTCCGCGTGGCGGACCTGTCCCTGATCGCCCGCACCATGACGGCCCTGCGTCAGCAGGCGCCGGCCACGCTCGCGGGCGAGCCGGTCACCGTGCGCCGGGACCTGGCCGCCGGCGGGGACGGGCTGCCGCCCACGGACGCGCTGCTGTTCGCCACCGACTCCGGCACCCGCGTCCTCGTGCGCCCCTCCGGCACCGAGCCCAAGCTCAAGTGCTACCTCGGCACCCGGGACGCCGACCCGGCCGCGGCCGCCGAGCGGCTCGAGGCGCTGCGGGCCGAGGTGACGGCCCTCGTGGGCGGCTGAGCCTCGGTAGGCTGGTGGGCATGACCGTCTCCCTCACCACCGCCGAGCTGGCGAAGTACATCGACGCGACCGCCCTGAAGGCCGACACCTCGGAGGCGGACGTGCGCCGCCTCGTGGCCGAGTCCCGCGAGGCCGGGGTCAAGAGCGTCTGCATCAACCCCGTGTGGGTGCCGCTGGTGGCCGCCGAGCTCGCGGACTCGGACGTGCTGACCTGCACCGTGATCGGCTTCCCCCTCGGCGCCAACACCTCGGAGGTCAAGGCCTTCGAGGCCCGGCAGGCGATCGACGCCGGCGCGGACGAGGTGGACATGGTCCTCGACATCGCCGCGGCCCGCGCCGGGGACCGCGCCCGGCTCGTCGCGGACGTCCGCGCCGTGGCCGAGGCCGCCCACGCGGACGGCCCCGCGGGCGATGGCGGGGCGTTGCTCAAGGTGATCGTGGAGACCGCCCTCCTGGACGACGACGCGATCGTCCTGGCCTGCGAGGCCGCGGTCGAGGCCGGGGCGGACTTCGTGAAGACCTCCACGGGCTTCTCCACCGCGGGCGCCACCGTCGAGCACGTCGCGCTGATGCGCCGCACCGTGGGCGAGGACATCGGAGTGAAGGCCTCCGGCGGGGTGCGCACCCGCGAGGACGCCCTGGCGATGATCGAGGCCGGCGCCACCCGGATCGGGGCCAGTTCCGCGCTTGCTATCCTGGGATCCGACTGACTCGCATCACTTCGGCCGGGCGTCCGCCCCGGCCGGGACCGCACCGAAGGAGCATCACGTGATCCGCAACGGCAAGGCCATCGACCACTCCAACGTGGGCGGCGTCTGGGGTTCCCTGATCGCCTTCATCGTCGCCTTCGGCGCGTTCCTCGGCTGCCTCTACGCCATGGGCTTCTGGTCGCTCGAGTCGGTCTGGATCCCCGGCCTGATCGCGCTGGCCCTGGCCACTGTGGCCTTCATGATCCCCAAGGCGTTCCTGGGCCGCAGCGACACCGTGGACACCACCGCCATCCACACCCGTCCCGTCGTCGAGCACGCCGCCTCCGGCGCCCACGCCGTCGAGACCGGCGCCGCGCACCGCTGAGCCGTCCCGGAGCCGAGGATCGCTGACACCGGTCGTCCGGCCGCCGCGCGCCGAAGGGCGTCCACCCGCAACACGGGGGTGGACGCCCTTCGGCTTGTCTCCATCGCGGCGGTGGTGCTGGGTCACGCATACCTGACGGACCTCACCTTCAGCCGGTACCTGGAGATCTGGCGGATGCCGCTGTTCTTCTTCCTCACCGGCTACTTCTGGACGCGCGGCCGCCCCTGGGCCACGGACGTGTGGGGCCGCTTCCGGAGCCTGATGGTGCCGTACCTGGTGTGGGCGGCGCTCATGTCCGTGGCCGCATTCGCGTGGTTCGCCGACGACCCCGACCTCCTGCGGCGCCTGATGATCACCGGCTGGTACGGGGGCGCGGACCAGGAGCCCCCGTGGTGGGCGTTCTGGTTCATCTCCGTCCTGTTCTTCACCACGGTGCTGCGCCGATTCCTCGAGCGCTTCCCGTCCGCCGTCGCCTGGGCCGTGGGCCTGGCCGGGCTGGCGTGGGCCCACCTCGTGCCGGACTCCGCGATCGCCCGCACGCCGCTGGGCGTCGGGCTGGCCCTGCCGTGCCTGTTGTTCGTCCTCAGCGGGGAGATGTTCCGCCGCCGCGTCCAGCCGCACGTGCGGCGCCACCGGACGCTCATCGGCGTCGGCCTGGTGCTGCTCGGGATGGTCGCGGTCCGGCTGGGCCTGGAGCCGCCCAACATCAAGTTCGGCGGCTTCGGCACGCCGGTGCTCACCCCCGCCGTGGGCGTCCTGATGTCCGCGGGGATGGTGCTCGTGTTCGGTTCCACGGTGGAGAGGCTGCTGCGCTCCTTCGCCCGACGCACCGGGACGGGTCAGGCCCTGCGCCGCGCCATCACCGCCCTGGTCCGGACGGGCACGGTGGTGGTGCTGCTGCACGGCTGGGTGCTGATGTGGGTCACGCGCCACGGCGTGGAGGACAACGCCGCCAAGTTCGCCCTCGCGCTCGCCCTCAGCTGGCTGGCAGGCCTCGCCCTGCTCGCCACCCCCCTGTCCAAGCCGTTCACGGGGGCGCGCCGCCGCTGGCACCCGGTGCACCGCCTGCGACACGTGGAGCCCCCGCACCCCGTCACGTCCGCGCTGCCGCGCGTCACGACCGCCTCGGAGAGGACACACCCATGAGCAGGGATCATCGCCCCCCGATCCGCAATCCGTTCCTGCCGCCGACGCCGGAGGAGCCCGAGGTGCCGGCCCGCGACGGCGGCCACCCGGCGGGTGACGGCGGCGACGCCGACGCCCCGGCGGCCTCCACGGCGCGGGAGGATCGCCTCGCCGAGTTCCGGCTCGGCCCGGCATTCCGCCCCCACCCGGCCGACCCCGCCACGCCGCGGCAGCGTGCGACGCCGACCGAGCGCACGGTGGCTCCCGCGCCCGTCAGGGCCGCTGAGCCAGCCTCGCCTGCCTCACCGGCCGGCCGTGTCCCCGGCCCCCTGCCGAGCGCCCGCGTCCTCGTCGTATGCACGGGCAACATCTGCCGCTCCGCCTACGTGGAGTACGCGCTGCAGGCGCAGCTCAACGCCCTGCTCGGCGACCGGGGCCGCGCGGTGGTCACGAGCGCGGGCACGGAACCGAACCAGGCGCTGACCGTCCCCGGCCCGCTGCTCGACCTCGCGCCGAGCCGCCGAGTCCGCGCCGCGTTGACGCAGCATCGACCGCAGCAGCTGACCGGGCGTTCGCTGGCGGACCAGGACCTCGTCCTGACCGCGACGGACGACCACCTGGACGAGGTGCTGCGTGAGGACCCCGCGGCGGTGCGCCGGACCTTCACGATCCTCGGCATGGGCACCCTCCTGCGCGACCACGGCGAGGAGCTCGCCGCGGCGGTCCCTCCGGGCGCGGGCGTCACCGCGCTCGTCACGGCGCTGGCGGAGCTGCGCTCCCGCCTGATCGCCCAGGGGGAGCGACCGGACGCGGATCTGCCGGACCCGTTCCGCGGCCCCGCCGAGGGCTACGCCGCCATGGCGCAGACCGCGCAGCCG
The DNA here is from genome assembly GCF_053627955.1 of Micrococcus sp. 093350064-1. Taxonomy (NCBI): domain Bacteria; kingdom Bacillati; phylum Actinomycetota; class Actinomycetes; order Micrococcales; family Micrococcaceae; genus Micrococcus; species Micrococcus sp. 093350064-1. The sequence goes on along the minus strand of NZ_JBSEYU010000005.1, from coordinate 179,084 downwards.
ATCGTCGAGCTGCTGGCGTGGGAGATCGCCCGGGCCCTCGACGGGGACCTCGTGGAGGAGGAGCCGACGGGCGCCTGACCGGCCGGCGTCAGAGATCGGGGACGGCGTGCCCGCCGGAGGACGGGGCGTGCTGCCCCCGGCGCGCCGCGGCCAGGACCCGACGACGGCGCCGCTCGAGCACCTCGCTCTCGAGCGGGGCGTCCCGCTCGTCGAGCCAGAGGGTCACGCCGGCGGCGACGACGAGCATGCTCGGGATCGTGATGAACACCTCGCCCAGCTGCGTCGCGGAGACGAACACGACGACGGCCGCCGCCTCCACCGCCACGCGCGAGGGGGTGCGCAGCCGGGCGCTGAACAGGCGCAGCCCGAAGAACGCGTAGGCGCCGAGGACGGCGAGGAGGAGCACGACACCGCCCTCGGTGTAGAGGCCCGCGTAGGAGTTGTGGTAGTGCCACGTGGCACCGCCGAAGTCCACGTACGCCGTGGTGAGGCCCCGGCCGTACCACGGCGTCTCCGCGACGCGCACGGCCGTCTCGGCCTGGATGTTCGAGCGCAGCCAGTCCGTGCCGGTGCGGTCCGCGAAGAAGGCGATGCGGGCCAGGTTCTCCTCGGCGAACGCGACCGCCCAGGCGAGGACCGCCAGCAGGACCAGGCGCAGACCCGCCCCCATCCGCGGCGTCAGCCAGAGCCACAGGACGGCGCAGGCGAAGCCCGCCATGGAGGTGCGGGAGCCCGTGAGGACGACGCACACCGCGGCGGCGACGAGCAGGATCAGCTTCCACCGCCGCGTCCGCACCAGGGCGAGCGCCAGGACCGGCATGGCCGCGTAGTAGAGGCCCGCCACGTTCTTGTCCGCGAGGATGCCGGTCAGGAAACTGCCGTAGGGCGCGGGGACGAGGCCGGCGTAGAAGAGGGGCACGTTCAGGGCCATGGCGGCGCCGAGCCCGACGGCGAGCGAGCGCAGGCTGAGCCGGCCGCCGGCGATGCAGCCGACGAGCCCGACGAGGGCCGCCATCCGCACCCACCGGCGCAGCCATTCCAGGTCCGGGATGCCCTGGGACACGGAGACGATCGCGAGGAACAGCAGCACGGCGGCGGCGAGCACGGCGGTCAGCCCGAGGGCGGAGACATCGCGGCGGGACCGTCGGCACAGCGCCAGGGCCAGCAGCAGGAGCATGCCCGCCTCGTTCAGCGGGAGCGCCACGGGGCCGAGGGGGACGCTGAACGCCTCCATGGCCAGCAGGGCCCCGAGCAGCAGTTCGGGGATGCGCAGGGGCTCGCGCGGGACGGCGGCGTCCTGGTCGGCCGACCACACGGACGTGCCGCGGGCGGCGGCGCGGGCGTGCTTCTCCCGTTCCGTCTGCAGGGCCACGTAGCGGGGGTCGGAGTGCCGCGGTCCGTGCGCGCCGTGCCCCACCGTCATGACCGCTCCTCCGTCGCCCTGCCGGGGCGCGTCTCCGCCCCACGCTCAGCGTAGACGAGTGCGAAGGAATGGGCTGTCCCGCTTGTTAGAGTGACCTGAGTCGCTGCCCTCCGATCCTGGGACCCCATGAACATCATCGATTTCCTTCGTGTGCTGCGTGCGAACCGCCTGGTGATCCTGGGGTGCGCCGCCCTCGGCCTGGCGCTGGGCCTCCTCTACTCGCTGCTGCAGCCCACGCTGTACACCGCCACCTCGACCGCGTTCGTCACGGTGGAGGGGGAGGCGAGCATCTCCGGCACCGAGACCGCCCAGACCCGCGCCCAGTCCTACATCCCGCTGATCAACAGCCGCACGGTCCGCGAGCGGATCGCCGCCGAGGGCCTGGACACCGCCGGCGCGACCTTGAGCGCCGCCCTGGTGCCGAACTCCAACCTCATCACGGTGTCCGCCGTGGCCCCCGATGCGCAGCAGGCCGCCGCGCTGGCCAACGGGGCGCTCGTGGCGACCGCCGACGTGGCGAACGAGCTCGATCCGACGTCCAACGTCAAGGTCACGGCCATGGAGGACGCCCTCGCGCCGGCCGCGCCCTCGAGCCCGGACCGCGTCCGCCACCTGCTGTACGGCCTGGGCGCAGGCCTCGTCCTCGGCCTGATCGTCGCGTTCCTGCGGCGGCTGCTGGACGTCAACGTGCGGACGACGACGGACGCCCAGGTGGCGGGCGGGGCGGGCCTGCTCGGCGTTATCCCCCTGGATCCCAGCATGAAGGCGGAACGCACGGCGCCGATGGCGCCCCTCTCCCCCCGCGCGTCGGAGGCGGTGCGCCAGCTGCGCACCAATCTGCGGTTCGCTGCGGTGGACGATCCGCCCCGCACCATCGCGTTCACCAGCTCGAACCCCGGCGAGGGCAAGTCGACCGTGATCGGCAGCCTGGCCCTGACCGTGGCGGCCGCCGGCCAGCCGGTGATCCTCATCGACGCCGATCTGCGTCGCCCGCGCCAGGCCCTGCAGTTCGGCGTCGACGGCCGTGTGGGCCTGTCCGAGGTCCTCAACGGGGACGTCGCCCTCCAGGACGTGCTGATCCCCGTGGGCGAGGACGGGCTGCTCCTCCTGCCTGCCGGCCGCACTCCCCCGAACCCGTCCGAACAGCTCGGCTCCGAGCGGATGAGGGACCTGCTCACCGCCCTCGCCGAGACGCACATGGTGCTCGTGGACGCCCCGCCCGTGCTGCCCGTCACGGACTCCACCCTGCTCGCCACGGCGGTGGACGGCACCGTCCTGGTGATCCGCCACGGCAAGACCCGCAAGGAGCACCTCGAGGTGGCCCGGGACATGCTCGCGGGCGTCAACGCCCGGGTGCTCGGCGTCGTGCTCAACGGCACCCCGGCCTCCGGCGTGGGCTCGGACTACTACGGCGGGGGCTACGGCGCGGACGGCGGCAGCTACGACGCCTACTACCAGGCGCCCCGGGACGCCGCCGAGGCCGCGGCCGGGACCGCGGGCGACGCGTCGCGACGCTGACCGCGCCCGGCCGGCAGGGCCGGGTCGTCGCATCGACGGCGCGGGCCCGGGGATGCAGAAGGGCCCCGCCTCTGAGGAGGCGGGGCCCTTCGCGGTGGTGCTCCGACGATCAGCAGCCCGCCGTGGGCGGGGTGGTGTCGAAGCAGTTGCTGAAATCGACGACGCCGTCGTTGCAGAGATCCGCCCCCTCGGGAGCGCCCTTCGGCAGGGCCAGCTGCAGCTTGCCCTTGACGCAGCCGGACTCCTGGGCCGAGTTGCCGGTCTGGTTCACCACGTAGTAGTAGGTCTCGGACTCGCCCGGCTGCAGGAGCAGCTCGGGGTCCATCGCGGCCAGTCGCGTGCCTCCCTCGCACGGGCTGGCGGTGTAGAGAAGCGCCTCGCCGCTCCGGGTGGGGTGGCCCTTGAACTCCACGGTCACCGTGCCCGGGTTGACGTACACGGCGGTGGGTGACGTGTTGGTGATGATGATGTCAAAGCCGTAGGCCTGCTTGATGCCATCGGGGTGGCCGCCGCCCGGGAACTTCTCGGCGGTGCCCGTAGTCACCTCGACGCAGCCGGTCGGGGAGGCGGCGGCGAACGGGGCGGCGGCGACGGCGGCGACGGCGGGAACCGACCAGGCGATGCCGGCGGTCACCTTACGGCGGGAGAGGGTGGAGGTGTTCTTCTGCATGGGCTTCACTCGTTTCGAGTCGAGGTGTGGCTTTCGCGGCCGAACGGGTCACGGGTCACGCGAGTGGACGGAGCACCGCGGCATACTCAGTGAGCATCGGCTGTGGAACTCTTCAGCTGATTCTAAACGTGGTGCACAGCTTATCGCCAGCCCTCTCGCACATTCCTGGCGGGCGCGCCGCGACATGACTCCCGGGACCATGCGGAACTCGTGCCACCGATCCATGAATTCACCCGAAGTTCAACCTCGCCCAACAACGTATCAAGCACAGTCGACAGCAGAGCCTTCTTTCGGTCGACTAAGCTCGCGGCCATGGGGGAACATGCGACGGGACAGCGACCGGCCGCCCCGCCGTCCCTGGACCTCGAGGTCCGCATCCGCCTCGCTCACGCCCGCATCACGCATGTGCTGGACCGGGCCGGCATCCGCGGCCTGCATCTCAAGGGCTACGCCACCGAGCCCGGCGTCTACCCCGAGCACCGCCGCAGTTCGGACGTGGACCTGCTGGTCCATCCGGCCGATGCCGCCGCCGTCACCGCGCTCCTGCGCTCTCACGGCTGGGAACCGGTCGCCACCTTCTCTGAGGGGTCGATCTTCCAGCACGCGGCCACGCTCTGGCATGACCAGCTGGGGTATGTGGACGTGCATCGGCTCTTCCCCGGCCTCGGCGCGTCCCCCGAGGCAACCTTCGACGCCCTGTGGAGCGAGCACATCCACCTCGTGATCGCCGGCCGGTCCGTTCCGGTGCCGAGCCCGCGCCATCAGCGGCTCGTCGTGATCGTCCACGCGGCCCGCGACCCGTTCCGCGGTGGCCTCGACGTCCGGCACATCCGGGAGTCCCTCCCCGCCGAGAGCTGGGCCGCCCTGCGCGAAGAAGCCCACCGGCTGGACGCGGGTGCGGCCTGGCACGTCGCCACGGGCGAGGCCGCCGACGGCGTCGACTCCCGGCAGCTGACCCTCTTCGCGGCGCTGCACGAGAGCCAGAGCGGTCTTGAGCTGTTCCGCACCCGGTGGCGGTCGGCCGCCACGGTGCGGGAGCGGGCCGTCCTCGTGGCCCGCACGATCCCGGTGAACCGCCCCCATCTGCAGATGCGCCTGGGCCGACCCGTCACCCGCGCAGACCTGTGGCGCGAGCAGCGCGCCCGGCTCGGCGCACTCGCCGGCTGGGCCTGGACGAAGGCGGTGCGCCGTGACCGTTGAGACCACCGAGGGCTGGGCGCTCGCCCCCGACATCGCGTGGGCCCGCACCGCCGGCGGCCAGGCCGCCGTCATGACGCTGGAGGCCGGTCAGCCGCTGCTGTTGGGCGCCTCGGGCGACGTGATCTGGGACGTCCTCGTGGGAGGCCGCACCCCGGAGGACGACCTGATCGCGGATCCGCCGGTGCCGCTGTCGACGACGGACGTCACGGTCCAGGTGGCGGAGGCGTTCGGCCTCGCCCCCGCCGACGTCGCGTCCGACGTCCACGCCTTCCTCGAGATGCTCGAGGTGCACGGCGTCCTCGTCCGCGTGCAGACGGCCTGACCCGGCTCAGCCCTCCGGCGCGAAGATCGCGTCGACCACCTGCTGCGCCCACTCGAGCAGCGGGACGTCCACGAGATCCTGACCCATGACCGGCTTGGTCTTGGGACGCGGGATGAGGACGCCGTTCAGGGCCGGCTTGACCTGGGCGCCCTTGTACATGCGGGTCAGGCGCATCTGACGGGACTCCGGCAGGTCCGCGGCGGGGCCGAACTTCACGTTCTGCCCCAGCAGCATGACCTCGGTGACGCCCGCGGCCCGCGCCCGGTTGCGGAACCGGGCGACGGCGACGAGCGCCTCCACCGGCTCCGGCAGCGGGCCGTACCGGTCCTTGAGCTCCTCCACCACGGCGTCCACGGCGGCGTCGTCCGCGGCCTGGGCGAGGTTGCGGTACATCTCCAGGCGCAGCCGCTCCCCCGGCACGTAGTCGTGCGGCAGGTGGGCGTTGACCGGCAGCTCCACCTTCACCTCGGCGGGCGCGGTGTCCTCCTCGCCCTTGAAGTCGGCCACGGCCTCGCCCACCATCCGCAGATACAGGTCGAAGCCCACGCCGGCGATGTGGCCGGACTGCTCCCCACCCAGCAGGTTGCCGGCGCCGCGGATCTCGAGGTCCTTCATGGCCAGCTGCATGCCCGCGCCGAGCTCGTTGTGGGTGGCCACGGCCTTGAGGCGTTCGAGGGCCACCTCGCCCAGGGGCTTCTGCGGGTCGTACAGGAAGTACGCGTACGCCCGCTCGCGGCCACGGCCCACGCGGCCGCGCAGCTGGTGCAGCTGCGAGAGGCCGTAGCGGTGGGCGTCCTCCACGATCAGGGTGTTGGCGTTGGCGATGTCCAGGCCGGTCTCGATGATCGTGGTGGAGACGAGCACGTCGAACTTCCGCTCCCAGAAGTCCACCATGATCTGCTCGAGCCGGGCCTCGCTCATCTTGCCGTGGGCGACGGCGATCCGCGCCTCCGGCACCAGCTCGGCGATGCGCTTGGCCACCTTGTCGATGGTGGTGACGCGGTTGTGCACGTAGAACACCTGGCCCTCGCGCATCAGCTCGCGGCGGATGGCCGCGGTGACCTGCTGGTCCGAGTACGGGCCCACCGAGGTGAGCACGGGGTGGCGCTCCTCCGGGGCGGTGGCCAGGGTGGAGGTCTCACGGATGCCGGTGAGGGACATCTCGAGGGTGCGCGGGATGGGCGTGGCGGACATGGCGAGCACGTCCACGTTGGTGCGCATCTTCTTCAGCGCCTCCTTGTGCTCGACGCCGAAACGCTGCTCCTCGTCCACGATCACCAGGCCCAGGTCCTTGAACTGCACCTGGTCGGAGAGCAGCCGGTGGGTGCCGATCACCACGTCCACCTCGCCGTGCGCGAGCCCCTCGACGACCTCCTTGGACTCCTTGGCGGTCTGGAACCGGGAGAGCGCGGCCACCTTGACGGGGAAGCCGGCGAACCGGTCGGAGAACGTCTGGTGGTGCTGGCGGGCGAGCAGCGTCGTCGGGACGAGCACGGCCACCTGCTTGCCGTCCTGCACCGCCTTGAACGCGGCGCGCACGGCCACCTCGGTCTTGCCGAAGCCGACGTCGCCGGAGACGAGCCGGTCCATGGGGACGGCCGCCTCCATGTCCTTCTTGACGTCCTCGATGGTGGTCAGCTGGTCCGGCGTCTCGATGAACGGGAACGCCTCCTCCAGCTCGCCCTGCCACGGGGTGTCCGGGGCGAACGCGTGGCCGCGCGAGGCCATGCGGGCCGAGTACAGGCGGATGAGCTCGCCGGCAATCTCGCGGGTGGCGCGCTTGGCCTTGGACTTGGTCTGCGCCCAGTCCGAGCCGCCCATCTTGGACAGCGACGGCGTCTCCCCGCCCACGTAGGTGGAGATCAGGTCGAGCTGGTCGGTGGGCACGAACAGCCGGTCGCCGGGGGCGCCGCGCTTCGAGGGCGCGTACTCGAGCACGAGGTACTCGCGGTAGGACTCCTCGGCGCCGGGGGCGGTGCGCGGGCCGCCGGTGACCTTGCGGCGCTGCAGCTCCACGAAGCGGGCGATGCCGTGCTGGGAGTGCACCACGTGGTCGCCGGGCTGCAGGGTCAGCGGGTCGACGGCGTTGCGCCGCTTCCGAGCCAACCGCGCTCCGGGGGCGCGTGTGCCCGCGGTGCGGTGCCGGCCGAAGAGGTCGTGCTCCGTGATCAGGGCGATCTGCGCGTCCGGGATCGTGAAGCCGGAGCCGACGGGCGCCGTCGCAATGGAGACCCGCCCCGGTGCGAGGTCCGCGGGCAGGGGCCCGTCCGCCACGGAGGCCGTGAGGCCGGCCTCCGTGGTGAGCTCGGCGAGACGGCGGGCGGAGCCGGGGCCGTCGGTGAGGACCACGGCATGCCACCCCTCCGCGAGCCGGACGCGGGTGTGCGCGACCATGGCCTCGATGTCGCCTGAGAAGGTCTGCGGGACGCCGAGGGTGGCGCGCAGGGTGGCGGCGTCGGGCAACAGCTCGTCGTCCGAGACCAGCGCGGTGACGGACCAGAACCCCTGGTCCTGCTCGAGGGCGGCCGCGCGGAGTTCGGCCACCGTGAGGAAGCCGCCCGCGGCGGACTGGTCCGCCCCGGTCACATCCACCGGGGCGACCGCTCCCTGCGCGGCGCCCGCCCACGCGGCCTGGAGGAACTCCTCGTTGGTCGCCAGCAGGTCGTCGGCGCGGCCGCGCAGGCGCTCGGGCTCCACGAGGACGGTCAGCGAGCCTTCGGGCAGCATGCGGGGCAGCGACGTCATGGCCTCGGCCAGCAGCGGGGAGAGGGACTCCATGCCCTCCACGGCCACGCCCTCGGCGATCCGGTCCAGCATGTCCGCGGCGGCGGGCATGGCCGGGATCAGCTCCTTCGCGCGCCGGCGCACGTGGTCCGTGATCAGCAGCTCGCGGCACGGGGGTGCGTACAGCTCGGAGGGGTGGCCCGAGCCGTCCTCCGTGGTGTCCTCGAGGGAGCGCTGGTCCGCCACGGAGAACCAGCGCATCTGCTCCACCTCGTCGCCGAAGAACTCGATGCGCACGGGGTAGTCCTCGGTGGGCGGGAACACGTCGATCAGCCCGCCGCGCACGGCGAACTCGCCGCGACGGCTGACCATGTCCACGCGCGAGTAGGCGGCGTCCGCGAGCGCGGCCACCACGCCGTCGAAGTCCCGTTCCTCCCCCGTCCGCAGGGTCACGGGGCTCAGCTCGCCGAGCCCGGCCACGAGGGGCTGCAGCACGGCGCGCACCGGGGCGACGACGATGCGCAGCGGGCCCTCCGCGTGCTCCTCGGGGTGGGCGAGGCGGCGCAGCACGGCCAGGCGCGCGCCCACGGTGTCCGAGCGCGGGGACAGGCGCTCGTGGGGCAGCGTCTCCCAGGACGGGAACAGCGCGGCGGCGCCGGCGGGGGCCCAGGCGGCGAGGTCGGTCACGAGGTCCTCGGCCTCGCGGGTGGTCGCGGTGACCACGAGGACGGCGGCGCGCTCGCCGTGGCCCTCGGCCAGCGCCTCGGCCAGGACGGTCAACAGGGGCGCGCGGGCTCCGTCGGGCAGGCCGATCTCCAGTTCGACGCCCCGGGCCTCGAGCGGCCGGGAGGCGGAGGCGGCGGCCGCCTCGAGCGCGCGTTCGGCGCGCAGGCGCGGCAGCAGCGGGGCGAGGACGGGGGTGGTCTCGGGGGCGCTCATGCGCGGACCTCCGGGGTGGCGGCGGGCAGTTCGGTGGTCATGATCTCCCGGATCTCTTCGAGGAAGGCGAGCACGTCGTCGGCGCCGCCCACCGGGCCGCCGGCGGTGAGCCGGTCCGTGCCGAGCAGCACCGCGGTGGGGAACGAGTGCAGGCCGAGGGCCTGCGAGGCGGCGCCGGCCGGGTCGGCGAGCACGAGGGACGCGTCGACGGCGCCGCTGTGGATCGCCCCGTCGGCGCCGGGGGCATGCTGGGGCATCAGGACCCGCAGCCGGACCGGCCCGAGCGCGTCCTTGAACTCGTCCAGCCGCTCGATCACCCGCGCGCAGGAGCCGCACCCCGTGGACAGGCGCAGAGCCACCACGGCCCCGTCCGCGACCAGCCGGTGCAGACCGGTGTACTCGCCGTCCGCGACCACGACGGCGTCCGGGAACGGGTGGCGTTCGGGTTCGGCACCGTCGGCCGGGTCGACGGCGGCCGGGGCCTCGGGCGTGGGCGTCGCCGGGGCGGCGTCGGGTGCGGCCGGGACGGACTCGCGCCCGGCCAGGAACGCGGCGGTCGCGAGCAGCACGGACACGAGCAGGGCCCACGCCCACGCCCCGGCGCCGAAGGCGGTGAGCGGCTGCCAGGCCAGGCCCGCGCCGTGCACCGCCAGCGAGACGATCCCCTCGGCCACGGCCAGGACGGCGAGGGCCAGGAAGACGACGTTGCGGACCACGGTGGTGCGGGAGATCGGGGCGGCCGAGGCCTCGCCGAAGCAGCCGCACGAGACGCCGTCGTCCTGGGCCCGGACCACGAGCGCGAGGAAGGCGGCGAAGAGGGCCACGGCCACCAGGCCGACGACGGGACGCAGCAGGGTGAAGGGCTGCAGGAGGGCGACGGCGAGCAGCAGCTCGAGCCAGGGGAACGCGCGCGCCAGGGCGGGGGCCGCGAACGGGCGGGGCACCCTGAGTCGGGTGAACGTGGCCTGCACGTCCTCGCCGGAACGGAGCTTCACCGTCCCGCTCAGGAGCATGATGAGGGCCACGGCCCAGAGTGCCGACATGGCGGACACACCTTCCAGGGGGTTCACGAGGGGTCGCGCGGCCGGTCCCGGCACCGTGCACGGGACCCGGGTCGCGGAGGCCAGCATATAAGGTGAGGGATGGACGCCCATCGCCGTCGGCGAACCGGTGCCGGCCCTCTCACGGCCCGCCGGGCGCGGTCCGACTTGACCCCGAGGAGACACCGTGGCCTTTTCCGCCCAGCAGCCCATCCCGCACCCGCCGTCGACCGTGGCAGCCGCCCTGGCGTCCGAGGACTTCCACCGTTCCGTGGTCGAGTCCTTCGGCGGCTCCCTGGTCTCGTTCTCCGTGGAGGGTTCCCCGGAGGGCCCGATGACCGTCACCGCCGTGCGCTCCCTGCCCGCGGACCGCATCCCGGACCGTGTCCCGGACATGGCCCGCAAGCTCATCGGCTCCGCCCTCCAGGTGGAGCAGGTGGAGCGGTGGGACGCGCCCGCCGCGGACGGCTCCCGCACCGGCACCACCACCATCACCGTGCCCTCCGCCAAGGCGACGGCGGACGGCTCCCTCCGCCTGACCGCCGCCGGTGAGGGTTCCCAGTTCTCCGTGGACGGCACCCTCGTCTGCCGGATCCCGCTGGTGGGCTCGAAGCTCGCCGCGAAGGCCGAGCCGATGGTCGGCAAGGTCGTCAATCGCCAGGCCCGGGCGCTGTCCTCGTGGCTCGAGCGTGACGGCGGAGCCGCGCGCGGTTGATCTCGTTCTCCCGTCGCCCGGCGCTGTCGAGCTCGGCTCCGCCTGCCCGGCGGGGGCGCCGGGCCCTTCCCTCGCCGGACGCCGTGCTCATCGTGTGCACCGGCAACGTGTGCCGCTCGGCCTATGCGAGCCGGGCCCTGCAGGGCCGGCTGGCGGTCCTGGCCCCCGGCCGGGTGGAGGTCGGCAGCGCCGGCTCCCAGCCGAACCAGGCACTGACGGTGCCGCCGCCGCTCGTGCGGCTCGGCGCCGAGGCCGGCGTCACCGGGCTGGAAGGCCACCGTCCCGCCGCGTTGCAACCGTTCATGGTGGCGGAGGCAGATCTCGTGTTGGCCGCGGCTCAGGAGCACATGCGCTTCGCACTCCAAGAAGTGCCGCAGGCCGTCGCGCGGGTGTTCACCGTGCTGGAGCTCGCGGCGCTGGTCCGCGCGATGGACCAGCGGGACGGGCGGGACTGGATCCCCGCCGGTCGCGGGGTGCGTGCGTTCGCGGCGGAGGCAGCCCACCACCGGGCCCTCGCGCGGTCGACCGCCCAGCCCCTCGACGTCGTGGACCCGTTCCGCGGGCCGGTGGAGGGGTACGCGGAGATGATCCAGATCATGGATCCTGCACTGGAGACCATCGCGGATGCCCTGGCCCGTGCCGTGAGCCCGACCCCCTGAGCGTGGGGCTGAGCCCCCGTCGAGGACGTCCGCCCGGGGCGGGAGGCTCAGTGGAACGCCTGCTGGGCGGCCTCGAGCCCGTCCGTGACGAGCTTCTCGACGGCGTCCGCCGCGCGGTCCACGTGCAGCGGCAGGACGTCCTGCTCGGGCTTGGTGAAGGGGCGCAGCACGAAGTCGGCCACGTCCATGCGGCCCGGGGGTCGGCCGATGCCGACGCGCACGCGGGCGTAGTCCTTGGTGCCGAGCGAGGCGGTGATGGACTTCAGGCCGTTGTGGCCGCCCTCTCCCCCGCCGCGCTTGAGGCGCAGGGTGTCGAACGGGATGTCCAGCTCGTCATGGACCACCACGAGGTCCTCGGGGCCGATCCCGTAGAAGGACGCCAGCGCGGAGACGGGGCGTCCGGAGACGTTCATGTAGCCGGTGGGCTTCCCGAGCACGACGCGCGGTCCCCCGATGCCGAGGCGACCCGTGGCCACCACGGCGCCGGCCCGGTGGCGGGTGAACCCGACCCCCATGCGGGAGGCGAGCTCATCCGCCACCATCTGGCCGACGTTGTGACGGGTGCGCTCGTACTCGGGCCCGGGATTGCCGAGCCCGACGATGAGCGTGGTCCCCGTCGTCATGGCGTGATCAGTCCTCGGAGCCCTCGGACTCGCCCTCGGCGGACTCGGCGGCCTGCTCCTCCTGCACGGACTCGTCGCCGAGGTCCTGCTCGACGACCTCCGAGACGGTGGCGATGACGATGTCGTCCTCGAGCTGCAGGGTGGTGCCGGCGGGGACCTGCACGTCCGGGGCGTACACGTGGTCGCCGGCCTCGCGGCCCTCGACGGAGATGGTGACGGCCTCGGGCAGGTCGGTGGCGTCGGCCTCGACCGGCACGGTGACGTAGTCCAGCACGTAGTCGTTGCCGGGGGCGACCTCGCCCTCGACATGCACGGTGACCTCGACGACGACCTTCTCGCCGCGGCGGACCTCGATGAGGTCCAGGTGCTCCACGGTGTCCTTGATGGCGTGGCGCTGGATGTCCTTGGGCAGGACCAGGTGCTCCTCGCCGGCCTCGTTCACGACGGTGAGCAGGGCGTTGGGGTTGCGGACGGCCAGGGTGGTCTCCTGGGCCGGCAGCAGCAGGTGCACGGGATCCTGGCCGTGGCCGTAGACGACGGCGGGGATCAGGCCGGCACGGCGGGCCTGGCGGGCGGCACCCTTGCCGAAGTCGGTGCGGCGGGTGACCTTGATCTTGAGCTGGTCAGACATGATGCGTCCTCCTGTGGGGGTCTCGGCCGCGCAGCCGGGGGCGGCGCGGGATGCGGCCAGGAGGGGGCTTCAGTGCCGCAGCGGGTCAGCATGCTGACGCGCGGCGGCGGCCTCGTCGATCACGGAGCGCGCGCTCCCTCGCCTGGGCAACCTGGACAGGATAGCACCGGCGCCGGCGGGCCGGCTCAGACGCCCGCGCGCCGGGACCGCTCCACGATGCGGTCCAGCTTGCGGCGGTGAGCCCGCTCACCCGCAGACGCGCCGTGGGATTCGTCGTCCTCCTGGGCGCTCAGCAGCAGGCCGCAGCCGAGCACGATGGCACCGAAGATCGTGATGAACACCTCACCGAGCTGAAGGGAGGTGACCAGGATGATGACCGCGGCGGCCTCGACGGCCACCCGCGACGGCGATCGGTGCGTCCGGGCGAAGGGCCGCAGGCACAGCCACAGGTAGGCGCCCACCACCACGATCAGGAACGGCCAGCCGCCCTCCACCAGCAGCCCCAGATAGGAGTTGTGGAAGAACATGGTCACGTTGTCCAGATCGACGACGGCGGTGGAGAGCCCCTGGCCGAAGAACGAGGTGTCGGCCACCTTCTCCGCGGACGCCTGCTGGATCTCGGCCCGGAACCAGTCCGTGCCGGTGCGGTCTCCGAAGATGCCGAGGTCGGCCAGGTTCTCCTCGGCCCAGCTGACGAACCAGCCCATGACGACCGCGAGTGCGATACGGAGGACCCGCCCCAGGTAGGGGCTCACGAGGATCCACACGACGGCGCAGAGCAGACCGGCCATCGAGGTCCGCGAGCCGGTGAGGAACGTCAGGGCGGAGCCGGCGCCCAGCACGAGGAGCTTGGGGCCCATGCGCTGCATGGTGGCCACGAGCAGCACGGGCAGGAGCGCGTAGAAGAGGCCGGAGACGTTCTTGTCCCCCAGGAACCCGGTGAGGTAGCCGCCGTAGGTGTCCGGGGCCAGGCCCGCGTAGAAGAGGGGCACGTTGATCAGTGCGCCGGCCGTCATCCCGTAGAGGACGCCCTTGATGTCGATCCTCTCGCTGGCGATGGCGTAGATCAGCAGGATCAGGAGCGTGATCCTCGTGGCGCGACGCGTGGGGTCGAGGTCGTTGTGCACGGTCACCGCGACGAGATACGCCACCAGGGCCAGTGCGACGAGGGCCAGCACGCCGTAGTGGGAGAGGTCCCGGCGGGGCTGCCGGAATGAGGCGAGGAGCAGCAGAAGGATGGCGGAGAACTCCGCGAACGGGATCGGCAGGCCGGGAGCGGTGAACGCATCCATCACCAGGCCGATGGCCAGCACGGCCTCGAACAGCCGCGGTGAGGCCGGCGTGACCAAGGGGTTCCACGGGGAGCGGGTCCACGCGGCCTGACCGTCCGGGACGAGGCCGAGTGAGGCGTGACGCCTGGCAGGCCGGGCCTCGGGTGGCGCGACGGCCCCCATGGCGCGGGCAGCCGTCCGGTCACGGGGCGTGCTCGGGCGCATGGTGCGGAACCTTTCGTGGACGCCGGGCGATACTCGGCTCAGCGTAGCGCGGTGGCGGGCGTCGTCCTCGGGGCCCTCAGAGCGCACGGTGGGTGTTGGTACCGTGGACCTGTGCGTTTCCTGGCCACAACGGCCCGCGCATCCCCGTCCATGACCCCCGAGGTGCTCCGTGACGATCGTCGACTTCTTCCGCCTTCTGCGCGCCAACCTCCTGCTGCTCCTGGCAGCAGCCCTCGTGGGGGGTCTGTTGGGTTGGGGCTACTCCGCACTGCAGCCCCGGATCTACGCATCCGAATCTCAGGGGTTCCTCGCCGCGCGGGCTGCAGATCAGAGCCTCATCACCGGCAACCTGCCCGCCGAGGGCCGGGCTCAGGCCTACGTCGCCCTGATCAACAGCCAGGCCGTGCGTGAACGCGTGGCGCAGGACACCGGGCAGGACAGCGACGGCTCGCTCTCCGCGGTGCTCGTCCCCGAGTCCAGCATGATCAAGGTGACCGCCACCTCGACGGACCCCGAGACCGCCGCACAGCTGGCGAACAGCGCCCTGCAGGCGACGGCGGACGTGGCGGCGGACGTGGACAAGAACAGCCCGTTGGAGGTCGTGCCGCTGTCCGACGCCCGCGTGCCCTCTGCCCCCGTGAGCCCTGACACCCGGCGCAACGTCCTCGTGGGCGTCGTGGCCGGACTGGGTGCGGGACTCGCCATCGCCGTGCTCCGTCGTCTCCTGGACGTGAAGGTGCGCAGCCGCGCCGACGTGAAGGAGATCACCGGCGCCGGCGTGATCGGCGCCGTTCCAGAGAACGCGTCCCTGACTCGCACGGGCGAGGAGGCCGTGGACCTCGATCCCCGGGCCGGCGAGGCCATCCGGGCGCTGCGCACCAACCTCAAGTTCGTCTCCGTCGACGAGCCGCCGCGCGTCGTCTCGTTCACGAGCGCGGACCCCTCCGAGGGCAAGTCGACCGTCGCATCGAACCTGGCCCGCGCCCTGGCCCTGGCCGGCGAACGGGTGCTCGTGGTGGACGCCGACCTGCGGCGGCCCCGGCAGCACGACCTCTTCCAGGTGGCGGGCGACGTGGGCCTTTCCGAGGTGCTGGCCGGTGAGGTGCAGCCGGACGACGCCCTCGCGGCCACCGGAATCCCGAACCTCACGCTGCTCCCCGCCGGCCGGACGCCCCCGAACCCGTCGGAGCTGCTGGGCTCGAAGCGCATGCGGGCCCTGCTGAAGCTGGCGTCGGAGGACTTCTTCGTCATCGTCGACTCCCCTCCCCTGCTGCCCGTCACGGACGGCTCGCTCCTGGCCACGGCCGTGGACGGGACTGTGCTCGTGGTGCGTCAGGGGCGGACCCGCAAGGACCACCTGGAGGCCGCTGTAGAGAATCTCGCCGCAGTGGACGCGCATCTGCTGGGCGTCGTCATGAACGGCGTCGCACGCTCCCAGCGCGGCGGCGGCTACTCCTATGGCTACGGGTACGAGAGCACGTACCACAAGTCCCACGACAAGTACCTCTCGAGCGTCGGTTCGTCCGCGAAGAAGGGGCAGCGTTCACGCCGCAAGGCCCGCACGCGCAGCTGATCGCCCCCATGACGAAGCCCCCGCCGAAGTCGGCGGGGGCTTCGTCGTGCGAGACGCGGTCAGCGCCTCAGGTACGTCCGCAGGCGCTCGCGCTGATCCGGGGCGGTGTAGCCGACGGCGGCCAGGGGCCCGAGGTCGAGGGCGCTGTTCGTCGGCCGCGGGGCCACGCCCTCCTTGCCGGCCAGGTACGCGGCGGTGGTCGTGGCGGAGACGCGCGCGGCGTCGTGGCCGGTGTCCTCGAAGACCCACCGGGCGACGTCGTGCCAGGTGACCACGTCGCCGCTGTTGGTCATGTGGAACGTGCCCGTGGGCGCGTCCGTGGTGACCAGGTGCAGCAGGGCGTCGGCGAGGTCGTCGGCGAAGGTGAGGCGGCCGTGCTGGTCGGCGACCACGGCCGGGTCGATCCCGCGCTCGGCGAGGGAGGCCATGGTGGCCACGAAGTTCTTCCCCTCCCCGATCACCCAGGAGGTGCGCACGATCCAGTGCCGCGGCACGGTGCGCACCGCGGCCTCACCGGCGGCCTTCGACTGGCCGTAGACGCCCAGCGGCGCGAGCGGGTGGTCCACCGCGTGCTCCTGGCCCACGGGGAGGGCGCCGTCGAACACGTAGTCCGTGGAGACGTGCGCGAGGGGCACGCCGGCGTCGGCGCAGCGGCGGGCCAGTTCGGCGACGGCGGTCGCGTTGACGGCCCAGGCCTGGGCCCGGCCCTCGGGCGTCTCGGCGGCGTCCACCGCGGTCATGGCGGACGCGTTGACCACGGCGCGCAGGCCGCGGAAGTGCTCCCGCGGCCACGAGGCCGGATCGGTCATGTCCCACGTGCCCCGGCCGTGGGCCTCGACCGGGATCCCCGCGGCCTCGGCGCGGGCCACGAGGGCGCGGCCGAGCTGGCCGCCGGCGCCGAGCACGAGGATCGGGGCGGGCGGCATGGGGGTGACGTCCGCGAGCATCGGGTGGGCGCGGTCCTTGTCCGAGAGCTCGGCGTCCTCGAGGGGGATGGGCCAGGTGATGGCCGCCGTCGGGTCCGCGAGGTTGAGGAACGTGTACTGGCCCTGCGCGTCGGCGGACCAGTGGTCGTTCACCAGGTAGGTGTAGGCGGTGTCCGGCTCGAGCGTCTGGTAGGAGTTGCCCACCCCGCGCGGCACGAAGACGGCCTTCTCCGGGCCGAGCTCCACGGTGGCGACGGCGCCGAAGGACGGCCCTTCCCGCAGGTCCACCCAGGCGCCGAAGATCCGGCCGTGGGCGACGGCCACGTACTTGTCCCAGGGTTCGGCGTGGATGCCGCGGGTGGTGCCGACGGCGTCGTTGAAGGAGATGTTGTTCTGCACCGGGGCGAGCGAGGCGAGGCGGGGGTGCTCGGCGGCGAGGGCGCGGATCTTCTCCCGCTGCCAGTTCTCCTTGAACCAGCCGCGGTTGTCCCCGTGGACGTCGAGGTCGAGGACGAGCAGGCCGGGGATGGCGGTCTCGGTGATCTGCATCAGCGGTGCCCCCTCACTGGCCCTGGGCGCGGTACGTGGCCTCGACGGCGTCCTTGGCCGGGCGCCACCAGTCCTCGTTCTCGCGGTACCAGCGGACCGTGTCCGCCAGACCGGCCCGGATGTCCGTGAACTGCGGCTCCCAGCCGAGCTCGGTGCGCAGCGCGGTGTTGTCGATCGCGTAGCGCAGGTCGTGGCCCGGGCGGTCGGCCACGAGGTCGTAGTCGTCCGCGGGGCGGTCGAAGAGCTCGAGGAGGATTTCCACGATCTCCTTGTTGTTCCTCTCGCCGTCCGAGCCGATCAGGTACGTGCGGCCGATCTCGCCGCGCTCGAGGATCCGCAGCACGGCCGAGGAGTGGTCCTCCGTGTGGATCCAGTCCCGGACGTTGACGCCCTGGCCGTAGAGGCGGGGGCGGACGCCGTCGATCAGGTTGGTGATCTGGCGCGGGATGAACTTCTCGATGTGCTGGTACGGCCCGTAGTTGTTGGAGCAGTTGCTCAGCGTGGCCTGCACGCCGAAGGAGCGGACCCACGCGCGCACCAGGTGGTCCGAGCCGGCCTTCGAGGCCGAGTACGGGCTGGAGGGGTTGTACGGGGTGGTCTCGGTGAACTTCGCCGGATCGTCCAGCTCGAGGTCGCCGTAGACCTCGTCCGTGGACACGTGGTGGAACCGCTTGCCGTGCTTGCGGACCGCCTCCAGGAGGACGAAGGTCCCGACGATGTTCGTCTGGATGAACGGCGAGGGATCGTTCAGCGAATTGTCATTGTGGGACTCCGCCGCGTAGTGCACGACGGCGTCCGACTCGGCGACCAAGCGGTCCACCAGGGCCGCGTCGCAGATGTCCCCCACCTCGAGAGTGATGCGGTCCTCGGGCAGGCCGGCGAGGTTCTCCCGGTTGCCGGCGTAGGTCAGCTTGTCCAGGACGACGACGTCGTGGTCCGTGTGGCGGACCAGGTGGTGCACGAAGTTGGAGCCGATGAACCCGGCGCCGCCGGTGACGAGGAGGTGCATGACGTCAGGGTATCTGCGAGTGCACAACAATATGGTGACATAGGCTATGCCCAGGTCGCGCCGAACGCTCGAATCACCGACCCCATGGCCCTCCTCGGGTCAGCACTGCGGCAACCGACTCATTCAGCACTAAGGCCCTATGCATCAGAACCTCGACCCCCGGCCCAGCATCGACCGCTCGACCGTCGAGGTGCCGACAGCACTGGCCGTCGGCGCAACACTCGGCATTGTATGCAGCCTGGTCAGACTCCCCACATCTACATGGGACACTCTTTACGCGGAGGACGGAAAGGTATTCTTGCAGGCATGGGTGTCCAACCCGTCCCTTCACCTTCCCATTGACCCCTATGATGGATATCTGCATTTTTGGCCGCGTTTAATCAGCGGAATTATATCCCTCCTTCCAGTTGATACGTGGCCAACCGCCACGACAGTGGCCTTCGGATCCGTGGTCGGATTAATCGGCGGACTCAGCTTTCTAATATCCAAGAGTCTTATCACCAGCCGGATTCTCCGTCTATTGGTAATGATCATTCCCATCCTCCTCCCTTTTGCCGGAGTCGAAGCGCTTGGCAACCTCGCGAACCTGCATTGGTATTTTCTGTATCTCGGGTTCTGGATCTCATGGCACTCACCTCGAACTTATTCGGCGTCGGTGGTCTGGTCTCTGATCCTGGCGATGGCCGCAATGACCGAGATTCAGCTAGCGATCCTCGCTCCGATTATCGCGGGGCGAGCCTGGAAGGGGACCCGATACGAAAGAATCGTGTTCACAGGATGGTCTGTAGGAATAGTTGCGCAGCTCGTTGCTTTCCTGTCATCTGACACCACCCGCACAAGTCGCGGCTTAGCAGACCCCCTTTCCATGATTCGAGGGCTACTTGTGAATGTCGTCCTCGGGACACCGGTCGGAAATCAGCCGCGCGCAAACTTTCTGATCGAAATTTCCGGCTGGCTGGTCCCCGTCACGCTCGCTATCGCTATTGCCGCGCTCTTGGCGGCGTCTGCGATCAAGGACAATACTCGCAAGTGGGTGATTATTTCCGCCACTTTCACATCGATCACGACATGGGCGCTCAGCTTTCTCCTCAATAACCATCCAGGACTCGACTACATTCGTCCGCCTTTCACCTTCATAAGGTGGGGAACAGGGGCATCGCTTCTCCTATGGGTAGCTATTGTCATAGCATTAGATGTCGCCGCAAGTCATTCTGCGTCAGCCAAGAAACTTGTCCCCACCTTCACCGCGATAGCGCTCATATTGTCATCGCTTATTTCCCCGGCCACAGTCAACACTCGCCATGGCGCGCCGTCCTGGTCGCAGCAGGTCGCAAACCTGCGCCAACGATGTGAGTCACAGAATCCCAGCCGTGAGACCGTGGTCATAGACCATGCGCCGGAGGGATGGCAGATGATCCTTCCCTGCGACCGGTTGATGCCGCGCGGCTACAGTAATGGTGCGGTGAGCTCCCAATAGTCATGTCGAGTGGACCTGACCCAACATGCCGTTCTATTGAAGCGAGTAGACATTGACGGATCCTAAGATCTCAGTCATTATCCCCTGCTACCGTAGCGGACTGCCCCTCAAGGACCAGCTTGCAGCGTTGCTGAGTCAGACGGACGCGCCACCCCGGGAGATCCTGCTATGCGACAACGGGGGGAACCCCTGGCTTCACCCCTATGTCGCGTCCCTCGCTCCCCTGCCGGAGGGCGTGTTCATCCGCATCATCGACGCCGACACCCACCCCGGCGCCTCCTTTGCCCGGAATCGGGGCATCAACGAGGCCTCGGCCGACAAGTTGGCGTTCTGCGACGACGACGACCTCGTCCACCCTGACTGGTGCCGGCTCGCTTACGAGTTCCTCGACGACTTCCCCGTCGTGACCGGTGGCGTGGTGGTCAAGGAGGACACACAGCTCACCGGCAAGTCACTCGCGGAAAAACTCGAGATGCTGGTGGCAGAGACCATGCCGGTCCCCCCACGTCCTGCAGGGCGGGGGTCGATGGGGCCGGCCCTCATGGGCGGGAACTTCGCCGCCCGACGGGACGTCCTGCTGGCTGTCGGGGGGTTCGATGCGGCCCTCGTCCGCGGTGGCGAGGACAACGACCTGGCCTTCCGCCTCGACCGCGCCAGCGTGCCGATCACGGACTGCGGAGCCATGAGCATCATCTACTCCCGACCCTCCGCATGGCGTGACCGCGTCCGTACGCGGGCCCGGGCGGGACGTTCACTTGCGGAGGCCGCTTCGGCGCGGGACGCCTGGCATGCGGTGCCCGAACTGAGCTCCGCACCGACCACAGAACTGGCCCGCGCGGGCGCGGCTGCGGCCGCTATGGCCGCCGGGCTGAAGGCCCGAGACTGGCCTGGCGCGGTCGATCGCGTGGCGACGGCTTGGGGACTCGTTGACGGGTGGACGCGCCATCGAGTCCTCCGGCGGCAGGCCGAGTCACAGGTCGGTCTAGGGCTGGGTGACTCCGGGTGCCCACACCACCCGGGCACGACCGTTCTGGTGGTCGCCTACAACCACGCTCCCTACGTCATCGAGACACTGGAGAGCATTCGACGCCAGACCGTGCCTCCGGTCCGAGTCCTCATCGCCGATGACGCATCCCCGGGAGATGACACCGCCGAGGTCATCCGACAGTGGCTCGCAGACGCGCCGTCGTCGTTCGAGTTCCATCCCAATGCCATCAACATGGGGCTGAATCCGACCCTTAACCGACTGCTGGACAAAGTGGACACCGAATTCGTCACCTACATCGCAGGTGACGACACCATGCGCGAAGATCGCATCGCGGTCCACGAGAAGCTCCTGCGGGCCGCTCCAGATGATGTCGTTCTTGCCTACAGCGACGCCGCGGTGATCGACGAGAACTCTTCGGTGCTCCACCCGTCCTCGCGCGTCGAGTTTCCATGGCCGGACGAACCGCAACGCAGCGAAGACACCCTCGCCTGCCTTGTCGGTTCCAACTGGATCCCGGCTGCGTCGTTCTTCATGCGCACAGCTGTTCTTCGCGAGGAGGGCGGCTACGCTGAAGACCTCTTCTACGAGGACTTTGAGCTCCTCACCCGTCTGGCGGCGCGATATCGCTTCACCTACACGGAGGAGCCCCTCGTTGCCGTCAGGCGGCTGGCAACCTCTCTGGGCGCAGTGGGGTTCGCGCATGACAGTCCCCGTTTCGTCCGGTCCATGTTCGCGGCCTTGCGCAATGCAGAGCACGGCACGTCGGAGGAGGCCCGAGAACTTGCGCGATCACATCGGTGGGAGCTGACCAAACGGGCCGCACGTATCGGCATGCCATTCCGCGAGGTGGTGGCAATGTTCCAGGACAGCTGGCGTGGCGCAGCGACGCCGGCCCACGCGGCCGCCCACCTTGCTCGAATGATCGGGCAGCGAGTGGCCAGCTGAGGGGGCACGAGCCTCTCCAAGGCAGGCCCCAGGGTGGACAGGGCCCGCTTAGAGCGGAGCGGGGCCGATGTGTTGGAGCAAGTGGTCGGCGCGACGCTGGGTCGTCGTTTCGAAATCGTTTGTCGCTACGAGGTCGAGACCTGCCTGCCGTGCACGAAGGAGTGCCTCGGGGTCATCGATGAGAGATCGCAGAATCTCCACCATGCCGTCGATGTCTCCCCTCGGCACCGCCCAGCCCACACCATGGCGCCGCACGAGCGGGCTCAGCGTGGCGTTCGCGTAGCCGAGCACCGGTGCACCTGATCCCAGGGACTCGAAGTAGGTACAGGACGGGTCGCCCTGGAGGTGGGGCAGCAGCATGAGGTCGACGGTGTCCCGTACGTCGTTCAGCCACTCGGTGCGGTAGTCGCGGAATCCACGGAACTGGACCCAGCCTTCCGCGCGGTCCTGCAGTGTCTCGCGCATTGGCCCGGTCCCCAGAAAGGCCATCTCCACCGGCAGACCCGCCCGGCGTGCCCGATGGGCGACTTCAAGAGCGTACTCAGGGCCCTTGATCGGGTCCAGTCGACCGGAGAAGGCCATGCGAAGAGGACCCTCGCCGTCCCATGCCCGAACGGCACGCGCGGCTGCGACGTCTGCGGCGTAGATTCGATGGTCCATGAAGGCCAGCGGGGTGGCTGACTGCTTACCATAGGCCCGGAAGGCAGCAGGTCCGTTGCACTGAAGAGATCTCGCTTTCCGAGCCTGTCTGCGTAACCCGGCCTCGACACGAAGGAGTCCGACCGCTGCACGAGCGAGCGGGATTCCGGAGGACGTCGCACGGTGAATGCCGAGACGGATGCCGTAGTCCACCTCGGCCGTCAGTACTGCGGGCGTACGGGCTTCGGTCATCCCTCTCCAATGGGGTGCCAGGAGACCCAGCGTCAGGTCCAGGCCCAGGGAATCGATCTCAGCCGGGACGGGCTGAGCTTTGACGATGTCGAAACCCAGGCTGTCGACGTCTGCGGTCACGTAGGCCAGTGGGAGCGGTTCGGGGATGTCATTCACCGCAGGCGCGAGGACGATGACCCGTCCTGGCCAACTGCGAGCCAGCTCAGTCAGGCCCGAGAATCCGCGCGCCTCCATGGCAACCAGGCCACCGGAAGAGAGGATCGGACCGGGTAGCACGTATCCGAGCCGAGGGCCCGGTGTAGACGGCACATTGAGACCGAGAGACATCAGGCGCTTCCTTCCCCGTACCGGTCCCCGGGCACGGCGAGCCATTCCGGCAAGAGGAGTGCGGACTCAGAGTACGGATAGTGGCGTCCAAAAAACAGCGGCGCTACGACCCTGCGCGGTCGCTGCCCGGGGGGTCGAGAGGAGGCGAGGTAACCGCCCCAGTACGAAAATGTAGAATTAGCCAGGATCAGGTTATCCGCGCTCGAGACCTGGGCCAGGTCTTGGAACATGTCATGTGGCGAAGGCATCACCCGGACATCGCCGCCCGCAAACAGGTCCGACAGATGGGTCACGCACCAGTCGGGATCGTCGGAGACGAAGACCACCGGCGCCCCTCCCGGGGAGTCGATTTCTTCGATCGCCACCCGCACGAATTCACGAACGTCGAATCCGTAATGACGCCGGAATTCTGGGTTGCTGTAGTAGTCGCCGCGCCGCACGTTCACCACCGTGGCCCCCGGCGTGACGGTGCCCCAGCGATCGCTGAAGGCCGACCCCTGGAGGAGCATGTCCCGGCAGAACTGCTTCAGGTCCGGGTAGAGGAAATCCACATTGATCTCGTGACCCCATTCCACGGTCCGTGACTGGAAGAAGGAAACCTTGTCCTCCGTCACCGTTAGTTCGCGAAGTCGCGGGAATTCCTGGAGCCACGGTTCCATTTTGGGCTTGTACCTCACAAGCCAACTCACCCCGGTGGACCGTTGACGAGCCCACGCGGTCACCCACAGGAAGAGAAAATTCCCACCGTTCATGGGTTCATTTCCCCAGATCACGTACGGCTGACGTCGGCGGATCGGAGCCACACCGCGTGCGATGGCATCTCTGACGACTTGCTGCACAGGGTGATCATATCCGGCTTCTGCTCACACTGAGGGGATCCTGTACACCCACCGTGCGTACCCCTCAGACAGGACCCTCTGCTCCCGATAGCATCACAGCATGAAGGGCATCATCCTCGCCGGCGGCACGGGCTCCCGGCTGCATCCCATTACCCACGGCATCTCGAAGCAGCTCGTCCCCGTCTACGACAAGCCGATGATCTACTACCCGCTGTCCACCCTCATCCTCGCGGGCATCAGCGACATCCTTGTCATCACCACCCCACACGACGCGGAGCAGTTCCAGCGCCTCCTCGGCGACGGTTCCCAGTTCGGCGTCTCTCTGACCTATGTGCAGCAGCCTTCCCCAGACGGCCTTGCCCAGGCTTTCATCCTCGGTGAGGACCACATCGGCGACGAGCATGTCGCGCTCGTCCTGGGGGACAACATCTTCTACGGCCCGGGCATGGGCCAGCAGCTGCGCCGTCACACTGAGGTCGACGGCGCCACCGTGTTCGGTTACTGGGTCGCCGACCCGACGGCCTACGGCGTTGTGGAGTTCGACACCGAGGGGAAGGCCGTCTCACTGGAGGAGAAGCCGGCCCACCCCAAGTCGAACTACGCCGTCCCGGGGCTCTACTTCTACGACAACGACGTTGTCGAGATTGCCAGGAGTTTGAAGCCCTCAGCCCGCGGCGAGCTGGAGATCACGGACGTGAACCGCACCTACCTCGCGCGCGGCGCCCTGAACGTCGAAGTCCTCCCCCGCGGGACGGCGTGGCTCGACACCGGCACTTTCCACGACCTCAACGACGCGTCCAACTTCATTCGCACGGTCGAGTCCCGCCAGGGACTCAAGGTCGGTTCTCCTGAGGAAGTGGCGTGGCGCCAGGGGCTCCTTACAGATGAGCAGCTTCAGGAACGAGCCCAGCCACTGGTGAAATCCGGCTACGGCCGCTATCTGCTCGACCTGCTCAACACCGCAAGATGAGCATGGAAACCGTCGTGCGCGCACGAGGACATCACACCGACGCCGTCATCGTGACGGCCCTGATCGTGGCCCTTGTGGTCCTCCCCGCGATTGTTGCAGGCACCGCCGGTGCGCTCTGGATTCCTCACAACGACTCGTGGGCTCATTCACGGATCGCCGCTTCGTTTGCCGAGACCGGCCGGGTGCATCTCGTCGGATTCAACCGGGCCTCGATGGTCGGGATGATGGTGCCCCTAGGTTCGCTTGCGTCCAGCGTCGTCGGCCAGCATGTGTTCGTGATGCTCTGCGGAGCCGCCATGATCGGCTTCTCTTACGGGACGGCGCGACGGGTTCTGCCGAGGGGCCGCTCGTTGCTGGTCGCGGCGTTGGTCGGAGTAGCTCCAGGCTTTGCACTGCTGTCGACGTCCTACATGACTGATGTCCCGATGATGGCGGGCATTGCGGGTGGTCTGTACTTCGGTGCCCGCTACCTCGACGGCGGCGGCGTCCTCAACCTCATCGGGAGCATGGCGTTTGGGCTGTGGGCGAC
Organism: Micrococcus sp. 093350064-1; assembly: GCF_053627955.1. NCBI lineage: Bacteria > Bacillati > Actinomycetota > Actinomycetes > Micrococcales > Micrococcaceae > Micrococcus > Micrococcus sp. 093350064-1. The sequence continues at coordinate 154,101 of NZ_JBSEYU010000005.1, read as the reverse complement.
CACGGTTCGAGAGCAGGGCCTGGCAGCAGTGGCGGCGGTCGCGGTGACCGCCTGGCTCGTTCGACGGGACAGACGGCGCGTCATTTTCGTCGCCTCCCTCGTCACGCTGGTCGCTATCGCCGCCTTCGAGGTCTGGCGCCGGTCACAGCCAGGTGACGATCCGCCCATGGTCGATCCCACAGTTGGAGGCGCGGTGCGGGCCCTCGCAATGGGGGTCATGACCTTGATGTTCGTGTGTTCTCCGGCGGTCCTACTCGGCGCCTCAAAGCCGCGCTCCGCCGCGGCCTGGTCTTTCGGCACGGCAGGTGCCCTCACTACGGCAGGGCTAGTGTTCCTCCTCGGGCGGGGCGCCCTGCTGGGAAATTACCTGGCCGCCGACGGCGCCTACATGGCCATGTCCCACGGCGCACGTGACACGGTGCCGGGCTGGCTTCTCTGGTGCGCCGCAGGGCTGGCGATCCTCGCCGGCACCACGGTGGCGGCTCTGTGTGGCGATGTCGTGGCGCGTGCACGTCGTCGCCCAGGCCGTCCATGGCGACCGGCTGGTCAACCCGTCGTCCTGCTCATGGCCTCGTTCTTGCTGATCTACCTCGCGGGCATCACAGTGCAGACGTTCTCGGGCCAGGCGATGTTCGAGCGGTATCTCTACCCGCTCATCGTGCCCCTGAGTGTGCTGGTGCTTCGGGCCACACGGACCCGGGCGGCCCAGAGGGCCGCCGCCGCGACGGCCGCCCTCATCGTCGTGGCCTCCACTGCCCTGGTGACTCTTCATACGTGGTCGAGCACGGGCGTCGTGTGGCAGGCGGCGGAGGAGCTCGTGGCGGAGGGGCTGGCGCCGCAGGACGTGGACGCCGGATTCGCCTGGGTAGGGCTGCACTCGAACGTGGGCGTAGCAGAAGATCCGGCTCGATCAGACGTCGTCGGCGGGTGGGCTGCACTCTTCTCCGACTCGCGTCAGTGCGCCGTCGTGTCCATGGGAGACCCCGTGGCAGCCACGGAACCCGTTCGGACGATCACCTACACGAAGTACCTGTTCTTCGGACAGGACCGTGTGGTCATCGAGCGCCTGGACCCCTGCCGCTGACGACGGCGCGGACCAAGCGGTCGCGGACTCTCGCGCCGACCGCTTCCCAGGTCAGGCGCGCTGCGTGCTGTGATGCGCGGCGCCCCGCCTCCTTGGCCACAGCCGGGTCCGCCAGACGCAGCATGGCTTCACTGACCCCCCCTGGGTCTGACGGATCCACGACGATCCCACCGTCGCCGATCATGTCTGAGGCCCCGCCCACAGTGGTCCCGATGGAGGGAATGCCCATGCGGCCGGCCTCCGCGTACACGATGCCTGCGGGCTCGAGTCGGCTGGGCACGACGAGACACGTGGCTTCGGCGAAGAGGCGTCCCAGTCGCTGTTGCGCCGCCGGCTCTGAGATGGGCAGGAGCCCGTGCACCACGACCCCGTCAGCATCGATGTTGGGGACACCCGCGCCGACCAGGTGGAGGAGGGCGTCGGGGTACAGGTCGCGCACCTGCGCAAAGGCCTTGACCACGGCGTCGCCGCGTTTACGTTCCCAGTCGTGGCCGACGAAGAGGAACCGCGGCGAACTCCAATCCTTGTCCGTGGAAGGCTGCCCCTCTCGATTGACGCCCAGCCCCGTCACCGTGATCCACTCGCGAGGAATTCCGTAGTCGTCACTGATGGAGTCAGCGACCCAGGATGTAGCCGCGAAACAGATGCCCGCCTTCTCGTAGACGCTCTGCTGTAGGCGCCGTTGTCCGTCGACGAGAGCTGGCGGCAGGTCAGGAAACGGGCCCCACGCGTGCTCGACCGCCTGGGCGATCGTCATATCCTCGAAAGTGGCGAGTCGTCGGTGGTGAACTCGGTAGCCCGTGCCGATCTGGAGGACGGCGTCCACATGGCGGGGAACGCGGTACAGTGCAGTCAGCTCCACCAGGCGGGCGTAGGCAGCACTCTCACGGCCAAGCGTCAGCAACTCGTCGGCCGTCGGGCGAAGCCGTTGTGCCGTCACCCGAGTCCAGACTCGAGCGGCAGTGGACGGCGGGGTCAGGTCCACCGGCACCACCCGGACTCCCGCCGCCTCGAGGCCCCGGATGAGACCCGCCGGAGTGCCAGACCAAGACTGGGGGTCAGTCGGGTCCCCCGGGTATGTGACGGCTACGGTGAGTGTCACCCCGGGATCGTTGGCTCGCATGTGGCCATTACACCAGACGCCGAGGGATGCTCATCGCTGTCCCGCAATTCGCGGCAGATTCGTGAGCGCATTGCGAATTCGTTGGCTGAACTCCACTTCGGAAAACTGCTCGGCGTGCACCTGCATCGCCGCCCGGTCCCAGTCATGGGCCAGCAAACGCTCCACTCCGCCTGCCACCAGATCCACCGTCGGCTCATCCACGAATACCCCGTTGACGTCTTCCACGATGGTGTCCAGGTAGCCGCCGGCGCGCAGCGCCACGGTGGGCACGCCCCACGCGCTCGCCTCGAGCGGCGTGATGCCGAAGTCCTCGTGGCTCGCAGCGATCAGCGCCGTCGCGTGTGCGTACGCCCACCGCAGCTGCGCGTCGGTGAGGTCCTGGCCGAACACCACGTCCTCCCCCGCCATCGCACGCAGTCGGGCCTCCTCGGGGCCCTTGCCGATCACCACGAGCGGCCGCCCCGCGCGGGCCGCTGCCTCGATCGCCACGTCCACGTGCTTGTACGGCATGAGCCGCGCGACCGACAGCAGGAAGCCGTCCTCCGCCAGCCGTTCGGCGCCGGGGATCGGCTCCTGCGGGCCCTCCGTGCTCACGGAGTGCGGCGGGAACACGAGGTCCACGCCGTCGAGCCCGTAGACGTCTTCGATCCGCTTCTTCACCACCGTGGAGTTGGCCACATAGCGCGTTCGACGCCGGACGGCTGCGCGGTCCCACCTGCGCAGACCCGGGCGCAGCACGCGGGCGATCCGCCCCTTGATGCTGTTCCGACCGTCCTCGCCCAGGTAGTCGTCCAGCAGGTAGACCCAGCGCGCCGGCGTGTGGCAGTAGACGAGCGTGGCGCCGTCGTAACGGAATCCGTGCGCCCAGCCCGAGGTCGAGACGACGGCGATCGGCTCCTTCACGTGCATCAGCGAGGAGGCCAGGGGCAGCAGCGGCAGTGCCCTCCGCGGGTCCTTCCGCAGCACCCCCACCCGGTTCAGGGGCGAGGTGACGATGTGCGCGTCCTCGAACTCGGGGAACGTGCCCTCGGGGTCGTAGAACGTCGTGTAGATGGGCGCGTCCGGCCACATCCGGTGCAGGGCGAGCACCACCCGCTCTGCCCCGCCCTTCTGGGTGAGGTAGTCGTGGGCGATGGCGATCCGGCCGCGTGTCGTGTCGGTCATGGTGCTCCCCTCAGAACTGTCGGCGGGCACGCCCCGGCCGGGTGCGTCCAGTCTCCGCGGCGGCTTCGACCTGCAAGGCGATCAGTTTTCGTGCGACCGGGGCTGGCAACACGACAGCGGCACGCTCGACGACGGCGGAGCTGTACTGGATCGTGCGCTCCGTGCTCAGAGCAGCCACCGCCCGCACGGCGGCGCCCCACGGCCCGCCCGGGGCGCGGTCCCCGCCGAGTGCGTCCGCCCCGTGCTTGGCGATGAAGATCTGCCGGGCGGACCCGGAATGCAGAGCCCGGCGCGCCTTGGTGTAGGTGGTGACCGCTGCCGCGTGGTGACGGGTCTCCAACTCCGGCCGGATCTCCACCGGATACCCGGCGACGTGGAGGCGGTAGCCGAAGTCCACGTCCTCCCAGCCATAGCGGCGGTAGTCGGGGTCGTAGCCGCCGAGCTCCATGTGGAGGGCGCGGGGGACGGACACGTTGCCCGCCCAGTGCCGCCACTGCTGCTCTGCCGGAAGGGCATAGGCATGGCGACGGTGCGCTTCGTCCTGGGCATCACCGTAGACGCGCTGATAGGCGGAGTCCGGGAGGACATTGGCCGTCAATCCGATCACCCCGCCAGGCCCGCCCGCGTGCGCGGCCACGTGGTCCCGGATGTAGTGGGGTCCGGGCTCGAGATCGTCGTCCGCGCGGATGAGGATGCGGCCGGACGTCGCGTCGGCACCTGCGTTGAGCGCGGCGACCCGTCCGCGGTTCTCCCGGAAGACGGTCCAACTCAGGTCCAGGCCCGGATGTTCTGCGGCCAACTGGGCGAGCACCGCTTCCGACCCGTCCACATCCCCGTCCACGACCACGTGGACCTCGAACGGCGGGGCGTCCTCCTGCGCGGTGAGGGCGCCGATCAGGCGCGGCAACCGCTGGGCTCCGCCCCGGCTGGGGACGATCACGCTGGCCTCGGGGGTCAGGGGCGTCTCGGTCATGAGTCCTCCGCGGGGATCATAGGGACAGGTCATTCAGGAGCTCGGCGACGGCGGCGCGGCCGGCCGCGGGTGAGAACAGTGACTCCCAGCGGTGCCGCTGGGAGTGGGCCACCGCACCCAGATCGACCGCGCGCACGGCCCGCAGGCAATTCGCGAGTGCGGCAGCGTCCCGCTGCGGAACAACGAAGGGGTGAGCGCTGCCGACCACCTCGGGAACGGCCCCCGCGTCGGAAGCCACCACCGGAACGCCCGCGGCCATCGCCTCGGCCGTCACCAGGCCGAAGACCTCGGCCCACTGCGACGGCACGGCCAGCACGTCCACGGAGGTCAGGAACTCGCCGGTGTCCTGCCAGCCGAGCACCTGAACGTCCTCACCGGCTGCCTTCAGGGCGGTGGCGAGCCGCTCGGCCTCGTCCTCCGCCACGAACCGGCTCTCCCCCGCGATGCGGAACACGAAAGCACCCGGGTCGGTCCTCCGCAGCAGCGCGGCGGCCTCCAGCAGGGTGACGATGCCCTTGTCCACGGACAGCCGGCCGAGGAATCCCACGGTCACCGGATCATCGGCACCGCGGGCCGGACGTGTCTGCGGCGCCGTGGGGGCCGGAACCCAGTTGTGGAGTACGCGCGCCCCGCGGATCCGGTCCGCGGCGAACCGGGACGGCACGAGGACCGCGAGCGCGCCGGGGCGCGCCAGGGCGGAGAACACGCGCAGAAGCGGCTTCTCGGGCACCTGATGCAGGTGCACGATCCGGCGCGGCCGACCGGCGAGCGCCGTCGCCGGCAGCAGCCCGTTGCACCACGCGACGTCGTCCTTGCCTCGGCCACGGTCCCAGGCGCGGAGAGCGCGCAGGTACCCCAGGCGTCCGGGCCCACCCACGCGGACCACGTCGAAGCCGTCCGCGGCCAGGCGATCGGCGGTCTCGGCCGGGTGCGCCGGGGCCACGACGCCCACGTCCCGCCCGAGCTCGCGCAGGGCCGTGGCGAGGTGGTGCAGCATCACCTCGCCGCCGCCCACCTCACCCTGGTTCGCCAGGATCCAGATGCGACCGGTCATCCCGAGGACTTCCCCACCCGGCGCCCGAGCACCTCGAGGGTCGCCTCGGCGACCGCCCGGGCCATGGTCTCCACGTCACCCACGCGCACCTCGCCCGGGCCTTCGGCGGCGGCACGCACGACGGCGTCGGCGATGGCCGCCGGCGCGGTCTCGTGGACCAGGCGCTCGGGCGGCAGGATCTCCCCGTTGCCGCCCACGTCCCTGGCGACGGCGGGCAGGCCCGCGGCCGCGGCGTCGAGCAGGGTGTAGCTGAGATTCTCCCACGCCGAGAGCTGCACCAGCACGTCGTGCTCGGCCATGGTCCCCCACGGCTCCACGAAGCCGGGCAGGTCGACCGCATCCGCGACACCGAGCGCCTCGGCCTGGGCACGCAGCTGCCCCTCCAGGGGGCCAGCGCCGGCCAGCGTCACCCGCGTCCCGGGGTCGCGCTCACGCAGGGCGGGCAGTGCGGCGATCAGCCGGTCCAGGTTCTTCTCGGGGGCCAGCCGGGACAGGGAGAGGATCCGCAGCCCCTCCCCCGGTGCGCGCCGCTGCCCCGCGGCCGCGGCCCGCACCGCGGACACATCCACCCCGTTGCGCACCACGGTGAGGGGCGCCCCCGCACCCCACTTGCGCCGGAGCACGTCCGCGGTGGACTGCGCCACCGCGATCACGAGGTCCGTGCCGCGCAGCCGGGCGCGGTGCGCGGCGTTCTTCATCCGGGCCGCCGCGGCGCGGTTGTACAGCCCGTCGTCCGGGGCGATCCCGTGCTCGGTGCTGAGCAGCGCCGGCGCACCGGCCCGCCGCCGGGCCCGTCCCGGGCCGAACGCGGCGAAGGCCGCGAGGTCGGCGTAGGCCAGGTGCGTGTGGATCGCGGCCGGACGCAGGGGGCGCACCGCCGTCCGGAGCGTCCGCACCGAGGCGGCCAGGCCGGCGTCGGGCCCGACGTCCCCGGTGAACACCGCCGCACCCTGCTCGCGGAGGCGCTCGGCGAGCGGACCCTCGGGGCACAGCACCGCCAGACGCAGGCCGGGCAGGCCCACACGCGCGACGTCGAGGACGTGCCGGGCCACGCCGCCGAGGTCGGCGACGGGCACCACCCAGAGCGTCAGCGGGGCCGGAGTGGTCCTCGCGGCCTCGGGGATCACAGCCACTGCTCCAGGCGGTCCAGGGCCGTCCAGAAGCCCTCGCCGTTGTTGATGTGGCCCTGCCAGATCTCCGGGATGAAGCTCACCCCGGGGGCCAGGCGGTCCAGTTGCTCGCACAGCACGGGCCAGTCGACGTCGCCCTCGCCGATCTGCGGTCCCTCCCCGTCCACACCGGTGGCGTCCACGAGGTGCAGGTGGATGGTGTGCGGGGCCAGCTTCTCCACCATCTCGGAGAAGGGGATCCCCAGGAACGTGGCCGAGAGCTTGGAGTGGGAGATGTCCAGGCACAGGGGCACCCCCGTGGCCTCCACGAACGCCACGGTGTCGTCCGGGTCCATGAAGAGGTTGTGGTACTGCTGACCGCCCATCAGCCACGGGAACGGCGGCAGCGTCTGCGCGGCGATCCGGATGCCGGAGGTGTCCAGGCGCTGCACGGCCTCGGCGATGCGCTCGTACTTCGGCAGCCGCTCCTCCGGGCGGATGTGCCGGTCCAGGGTGAACCCGCCCATGGTGATGACCATGATGGGCTCCTCCTCGTGCGGGAACCAGCGCTTCAGGTCCCGGGTGATGTCGATCGTGCGCTGCACCTCGGCGATCGAGCGCTCCCACACGGCGTCGTCGTCGCTGGCCAGGTCCACGAGGAAGTCGCCGGAGAAGATGTCCGGCAGGTGGGTGGTGAAGCCCATCGGCATGGGCTCGGTGAACACCGAGTCGATGTCGATCTCGAGGTCCTTGTAGGAGAAGTGGAACTCCAGGAAGTCCGGGGTGCAGTCCTTCGTCAGCGCCTCGACGTCGTGGTAGCGCACCGGCAGGCCCCAGGGGCGCCGGAACTGGAACTGGCGTCCGGTGGGCACCGTGTCCGTGAGGTCCCCGGCGAAGAAGAAGTCGCCCTCGGCCATCTCGCGGTGCAGCGTGCGGCCGACCAGGCGCGGCAGCTCGTTGGGCTGCAGGCCACGGCCCGGGGACTTCACGGTCACGTCGTCGGCGGTGATCGTGGCGCCGGCCCGCAGCGGACGGGCCGCCACCAGGGACTTGGCCAGGTTGATGCGGTTCATCGCCTCGCCGGTGGAGACCACGCGCTCGGTCCCGACGCCGATCGACTCCTCGATGTCCCGGGTCTGCCGGACCATCTGCGCGAACTCCTCCGGCAGGAGGGAGACCTTGTGGTCATTGCCCTCGAGCCCGCGGTCCACGGTGAAGTGCTTCTCGATGATCGCGGCGCCCCGGGCCACCGCGGCCAGGGCCACGTGGAAGCCGCGCTCGTGGCCCGAGTAGCCCACCGGCGTCTGCGCGATCTCCGCGAGCCGGTCCAGGTAGGCCAGATTCACGTCCTTGTAGGGGGCGGGGTAGGTGGACTGGGCGTGCAGCATCGCGAAGGGGACGCCGAAGGAACGCACCAGAGCCGCCGCCTCGCGGATCTCCTCCTCCCGGGACATGCCGGTGGAGAGCACCATCGGCAGGCCGGAGGCGGCCGCGTCCCGCAGCAGACCGTGGTTCGTCAGGTCCGCCGAGGCGATCTTCACGCCGTCCACCGGGTACTCGCGCAGCACCTGCATGGACGGGGCGTCCCACGGGGTGCACATCAGGGCGACGCCGGCGTCCCGGACGTGGTCGAACACCCGCACCATGTCCGCGGCGGAGAGCGAGAACTTGGCCAGCTCGTCCAGGGTGCGCTGCGCCCCCAGGTCCTCGCCGGCGGTGGCCGCGCCGGACTGCCGGTACAGGGCGTCCATGTCCCGCAGCTGGAACTTCACGGCGTCCGCGCCCGCCTCGACGGCCAGGTCCACGAGACGGCGGGCCAGGTCCACATCGCCCTGGTGGTTGTTGCCGATCTCGGCGATCAGGAACGCCGGGTGGCCCTCCCCGATCCGGTGCCCGCCGATCCGCAGCTCCGCCTCCCGGTTGATCGCCAGGGCCGTCAGGCGGCCGCGCTCGTCCAGCAGCGGCAGGTGCAGCGCCCCGGCGGGCAGGGCCTCGCGCATCTCGGCCGGGGAGGCGCCCAGGGACGCCGTCACCGGGTCGCGATGGGCGACGTCGGCCGCGGCCACGTCCAGCGACGCCTCCGGATGCTCCACGAGCCAGCGGCGCACGTCCCCGTCCGTCAGGGAGCCGACGAGGAAGCCGTGGGAGTCCACGACGAACACGGTGCGCTCGCGGTTGTCGGTCATCTTCTGCAGGGCGACCAGGAGCGAGTCCTCGGGGAAGACGAGGTAGGGGGTGAGCCTGCGTTCGATGATCACTGCGCGCCTCCGGGGGTGCGGTTCGGGCCGGTGGTGGGGGTCTCAGCGGTGTGCGGGGCACCGAGGCCGGGGCGGTGCTGGAGCACCTTCTGGACCGCCAGGTACTGGTCCATCTGCTGCTCGGCGAGGGCGAAGTCCAGCTCGGTGTCGATGTCCACGCCCTCGAGGTCGTCGAGCTCCAGCAGGCCGATCCGGCCGCCGAGCCGGTTGTGCAGCCGGTCGTAGACCCAGGGGCGCGTCACGTAGAGGGACCCGTTCTCGCGGAACCGCAGGTCGGCGCGCGACATGTCCTGCCGGCGCTTGCGCGCCGTGACGTCGAAGTCCGGGATCGGCTCCCCCTCGGGGTCCTCGGCGTGGCGCCACAGGAACGGGGACACCGGGACGACGCCGACCAGCGAGTCCACCCCCGTCTGTCGGAACTGCCGCACGGCGCGGTCCAGGGTGCCGGGCAGGCGGAGCGGGCTGGTGGCCTGGAGCAGCATCACGCCCTCGGGTTCGACGCCGGCCGCGCGCTCGGCCGCGAGCACGTGCTCGATCACGGGCTCGGTGGGGGTCGAGTCCTGGGCCAGGTGGGCCGGACGCAGGCCCGGCACGTCCGCGCCGTAGCGGAGGGCGACCTCGGCGATCTCGGCCGAGTCCGTGGAGACCACCACGTGCAGGTCCTCCTCCGCCTCGAGGGCGGCCTGGATGGTCCAGGCGACGAGCGGGTGGCCGCCCAGGAGGCGGATGTTCTTGCCGGGCAGCCCCCGGGACCCGCCGCGCACGGGGATGACGCACAGGATGCTCACGCGGACTCCTTCCAGACGTGCTCGGCGATCGCGGCCGCGGGGTCCGCGGTCGGCGAGGCCAGGGGCGGGGTGGGGGCGGGCGGCGCGGAGTCCGCTCCGGCGCCAGGGGTCCAGCGCACGATGCCGTAGCGGTCCCAGAACTCCGTCAGCCAGGCCGGCGGATCCGGGTGGACGCCCCACGCGGGGCGGCCGGCCTGGGCGGCCTCGAGGATGCCCGTGGAGAACACGGCGGCCACGGGCCCGAAGGTCTCGGTGAGCGGGGCGCCGGAGCGGTCCACGGTGATCCCGGCGGCCTCCCAGCGGGCGTGCTGAGCGCGGGAGAGCCGGTCCTGCTCGGCCGGGTGGGGGCGGTACACGGCGCCGGTGGCGCGGATGTACTCCTGCGCGGCGCGGGCGAAGTCCGCCCGGGGCAGCTCGGCGCCGTGCAGTTGGCCGAGGAACACGCCCGGTCCGGGGGCGGCCGCGGGCGGAGAGCCCGCGGGCGGCGCGGACGGTGCGGCGCGGCGGGCGTCCTCCAGCAGTGCCGACCCCACGGCCACGGCGCGCACGTCCGCGCGGCCCTGGGTCCACCAGCCCGCGTCCCGCGCGGTGAAGGCGTAGAGCGTGACGTCCCGCGGCACCGGCGGCGTGGAGACGGCCAGCAGCCCGTGCTGCACCACGCCCACGCGCGCCCCGCGCTCCCGGGCCCAGCGCACGGCGGCCCGGCCGGCGGGCAGGTACTCCCCCGCCACGAGCACCCGGCGCAGGCCGGCCAGGCGCTCGGCCAGCGCGGCGTCCACGGCGGGGACGGGGGTGAGGGCGGCGCCCCACGGCAGGCGGTCCCGGACGGCGTCTGCCACCGCCGCGGGCAGCAGCCATGCCGTGCCGTCCCGGAGCATCCGGCGGGCGGCAAGCTCCGCCGCGGAGCCGGGCTCGAACACCGCGGGCAGCCGGGACCGGCCCTCGGCCAGCGCCAGCACGGGAGCGGCGAGCGCCGCCCACTGGGTGGGGCCGGCGGATTCGAGGGCCACGAGCGAGTGCAGGTCCCCCGGGGGCAGCAGCAGCGTCAGCCCGGCCTCCGGGGCAGCGGCACCGCCGCGGCGCAGCAGCGAGCGGCCGGCGCGGGCCGCCGTGCGGGCGCGGTCCACAGCGCGGCGGGAGGCGGGCCACTGCGCGCGCTGCCAGCGCTGCCACGCCGGCAGATCCTCGGCCCGCCAGAACATCGGTGGGGCGGTGGCGGCGGCGGGCGGCGTCCTCGTCGTGGGGCCGGTGCCGCTCACGCCCACCACTCCTGGGCGGCGCGGGCGCGGTGCGCGAAGGTATGCTCGGCGTGGGAGCGGGCGCGGCCGGCCTCGCGGATGCGCTCGCCCCAGGCCGGCTCCGCGACCACCCGCTGGGCGAGCTCCACGAGGTGCTCGGGGCCCTCGAACACCAGGACCTCCCGGCCGGGCTCGTAGAACTCGGCGACGTCCGCGCGGTCCACCAGCTGCAGCCCGCCCATGCCGGGGACCTCGAAGGTGCGCATCGCATGGCCGGCCTGCAGCCCGTGGACGTTGATGGCCGCGGCGGCCGCGGCCTGCACGGCGTAGGCCTCCTCCAGCGGGATGTCCCGCTCCGCGGGCACGTCCGGGCGGCGCAGCTCCCACGTGCGCAGGCGGTCCAGCGGGTGGTGGCTCCACTGCCGGCCGTAGGCGCGCACCGGCACCCCGGCGGTGACGAGCCGGGTGAGCAGCTCCACGCGGTTCTCATACCGCGAGCCCACGAACACCACCTCTGGGCGGCGCTCCAGGTGCGGCACGGGCAGGTCCGGGTCGAAGCCGTTGGGCAGGTAGTGGGCGTCCACGCCGTCCGCGGCGAGCGCGTCCGCCTCGGAGCGCGCGTAGCTGAGCACGGGACCGACCCGCCGCAGGAAGTCTGCGCCGTAGGCGTGGCGGTGGAGGTCGTCGTAGAGCCAGAGCATGCGCGGCACGCCCAGGGCGTCCACGGCGTCCCAGAACGCGTCCCCCAGAGAGTCGCCCTTGATCACGAGCACGCGGTCCGGGCGGGCGGCGCGCAGCGCGGCCACGGCGCGCTCGGTGTCCCAGGCCACGCGGGCCGCGGAGCGGTCCACACCCGCCTTCTGCGGCAGCTCCAGGAGGGCCTTGTTGCGGACCTTCATGCCGAGCGTGGCGTACGCGTCATAGGTGTGCACGGTGACGTCGAAGCCCTGCTGCGCCCAGGCCGCCGCGATGGAGCGGTGGTAGCCGTGGAACGCCGGGGAGACGAGGAAGAGGCGCTCGACGCGCCGCCCCGGGATCAGGTGGCCGTGCGCGCGGACCGTGTAGGGGCCGGCGCTCACCTGCGGGTCCTTCGCCGGGCAGGAGCAGGGAACGCCTCGATCAGATCATCCTGAATTTTTTCGAGGTCTTCGATCGGCTCCCACGTCCCGTGGATCTTCCGCACCAGGGAGTCCACTCTTCCCGCCTCAACCGGTGACGGCTCTCGCCCGAAAGCGGAGTAGTAGTCTCGGAATTTATATTCTCCGCCGATCACACGCCCGCTCAAAGGCATCCACACGTTGGGCACACGGAGCGCATCCGCAACGATTAGTCCGTGGAGACTGGACGACACCACCGCCTCACATTCGGCAATCCTCGAAGCCACATCGCGCGGATGACCCAGGACGTTAATGAACGCGACCCCACCCTCAGAAGTCATTTCATCTACAATCTTTTCAGACTGATCAACGCAATGAGGGATGACGCCGAGCCTGTACTTCTTGCGAATGTTCCGAAGTTCCGGATAGACACGCCCGATCAGAAGACCCGGATCTCCCAGCGGCACAGTCCCGTGGATATACTCCTCCAGGCGCCCCCGCGTGAGCTCGCCACGAACGGCGGCCACGCGGACCCGAGGACCCGAATAGACTGGCCCGTCGAGAATGAAACCCGTCCCCCAGATCCAAGGGTTCCGGTGCGGTCCTCTATCCTCGACCAGGTTCATGAGCGAACCGACGCCGACGATTTCAGCACCAGCGACATTACTTTTTCTCACCCGATACCCAAAGAGCTCTTCAATAAGCACGTGAGTCAAATAGTCGCCAAAGTTCCCCTTGGGGCCCTCGATGTAATAGGCGTTCACACCGAACGCAGACCAGAACACTCCAGCTGGAAGGACGCGCCAGCCCCCATTCCTCAGACCCCCTTGCACTCGCGCCTGAAACGAAATTTCTCTCGTCATCCGACGTCCCCTTCCAATCGATTGGTCCTCATCGGCAGGTCCCCTTCCAGATCAGGTCCAGCTCGGCGCGGAACACGGCGGCGGCGTCCACGTCCGTGCCTCGGGCCTGGCGCACACGGTTGACGGCGTAGTTGACGCCCGTGGCCGCGGTGAGCGCGGCTTTCAGCGCGCGGGGGCGGCCGTGCAGCCGGGCGTAGCGGAAGCGGGAGTCCACCAACCACCCGCGGCGGCGCAGCGGGTCCGAGGAACCGTGCAGCCCGTGGACCACGCGCACGGACGGGATCACGAGCGAGGGGACACCGCTCCGACGCAGGCGCAGCTGCAGGTCCACCTCCTCGGAGTTCATGAAGTAGGCCTCGTCGAAGCCATCGGCCGCACGGGCCTCCGCCACGGGCAGCAGCATCACGGCGCCCATCACCCAGTCCACCGGGGTGGGCTCCTCCGCGCGGGACGCGGCCACGTCATGCCCTACGGCCTCGTGCAGCGCCGGCAGGTGCCGGAAGCGGGCCAGCGGAGTCAGCCACTCCACGGTCTGGTGCAGCACCGTGGGGAAGTGCCGTCCGGACCACTGCGGCGTTCCGTCCGCGTTCACCACCTGCGGGCTGGCCACGCACGGCTGGTACGGCGCGGCGGCGGCCACGAGGGCGTCGATCTGGGCGCCGGTGATCTCCGCGTCCGAGTTCAGCACGAGCGCCAACGGGGTGGTCACCTCGGCCAGCGCCGTGTTCACGTTGGCGCCGAATCCGCCGTTGGCGGGCCGGCGGACCACGGTGAGGCGCGCGGCGTCGTCGTCGGGCTGCGGGTACGGCTCGGGCGAGGCGTCATCCGAGACGACGATCCGCGCGAGCCGCTCCCCCGGGGCGGCGAGCAGGGCGTCCACGAGGGCGCGCGTGGGCGCGGGGTCCCCGTAGTGCGGGATGACCACGGTGACGTCGCGGACGGGCGCTGATGCGGACATGCTGATGGCGGCCTCCCGAGGACGCACGGTGGGACGGCAGGTGACGGACCGGCCTACCTGCCAGTATAGGGAGGGGCGGCCGGCCGGGCCGCCCGGCGCCGGGACCCCGGCGCCGGCCGCAGCGAGCACAGGAGCGTCATGGGACACGGCAGTGAGCAGCCCGCGACCGCGGGCCGCGCCCTCCGCCTGGAGGCCGGGCTGGGCCACGTGGTGCTCGCCGGGCTCGAGGGGGACGAGCGCGCCGAGGTGGTGCAGGCATGGTCCCGGTGCGCACCCACCACCGAGCCGGCGGGCAGCGCCACCGTGCCGGACGCCCGCCGCGCGCCGGACGGCACCGGCTCCTGGAAGGGCTTCCACGAGCAGCTCGTGCACACCGCCACCACCGCGGCGATCGAGGCCGGCCGCGGCACCCACCTGATGTTCCACGCCGCGTGCCTGGCGGATCCTGACTCGGGCGCCGGCGTCGTGCTGGCCGCCGCCTCCGGCACGGGGAAGACCACCGCCACGCGCACGCTGGGCCGGCACTACGCCTACCTGACGGATGAGACGGCGATCATCGCGCCGGAGGACCTGACGATCACGCCGTTCCCCAAGCCCCTCTCCCTGCTGGGGGCGGACGGCCGGCGCCCCAAGCGCCAGGCCGGCCCGGACGAGCTCGGGCTCGGCCCCACCCGGGGCGCGACCCTGCGGTGCATCGCCGTGCTGGACCGCGTGCGCGAGCCGGAGGGGGACGTGACCGCGCGCTCGGAGCCGATGCCCCTCGCGGACGCGCTGACCGAGCTGGTGCCGCAGACCTCCTCCCTCTCCCGGCTGCCGCGCGGGCTGGTGACGCTGTGCCGGACCCTGGACCGGCTCGGCGGGGCGCGGCGGCTGGTCTACGCCGAGGCCGCGGACCTGCGGCCGGTGGTGGACGAGCTGCTGGCCGCGGAGCCGGTGCCACAGGCCCCCACCTGGGAGGCGCTGGAGGAGGCGGAGCTCGCGGCGTCCAGTGAGCGTGCGGAGCTCGCAGAGGGCGGGGAGCCCGCGGAGGGCGGGGCCCCCGAGGGCCCGGTGCGGCTGCGGCGCCGGGCCGCGGACTGCGGCGTCCACCTGGAGGACGGCCGCGTGGCCCTGCTGGTGGACCAGCAGCTGATCGTCCTGGGCGGGCTGGGCCCGTCCCTGTGGCTGCTGCTGGACGAGCCCCGCACTGCGGAGGAGCTGCTCGCCGCGCTCACCGCCGAGGGGGACGCGCCCGCCGACGCCCGCGCGCTCCTCGACGAGGCCGTGCGGGCCCTGCGCGCCGAAGGGGTGCTGAAGATTCAGTGAAGCGCGGATCCGGAGTGAAGTTCTCAGGTCACGGGTCTTGGCCGGGATCTCACGACGTGAGCGGCATACGGCGGTGTCGCCGGCGCCACTGGACATCGAACTTCGTCGATGCGGCCTTCATGGTGAGGCGTCGTGCGTAGACGGTCAAGAGCCGTCGCAGCGTGGGACGACCCGGTTCCTGCTGTCCGTCCCGCCACGCCTGATGGTCGCCGTCCTGGATCGAGGATTCGCCCTCCCATCCCGCGAGGTTGGGCCGCACGGCCAGCACGTCAACCCCCACATGATCACGGTAGAAGCCGTGGAAGTCAGCGACCCACCAAGGCCGGCCGTCGAACTCGCCATCGAGGCACCGGATGATGCGCGTGGCTGCCGAACGGGTCACCAGATATGCGCTGGCCCCTGCCAGTCCCCTGGACCACCGCCCAACCCGAACGTTCTGACGTGGTCCCCGACGGGGAAACGAGGCGGCCATCACGGAGAGCTGGACGAAGTGCTCGGACGCGCTCCGCCACGATCTGTCTCGACGTCCGGGTGGTCCATAAGGGTCGGCCAGAACCACCATTGATGGACCGGTGACGCGTCGGGCGACCCGCTCGACGACCTCATGAAAGTCATCGACGAAACGGGCGTCGTCTTCAGCGACCAGGAGGAAGTCGCCGTCCCCGCCAGGCATTTCACAGAAGGCCCGCAAGACGGCCAGATGACTGAGCGTGCAACCGATCTCTCCTGGGCGGGGCTCTCTCCCGAAGCGTTGCTGAAACCGCTCCACATCGAACAGATGAGTGAACTGGCCGGCACGGTTGTCCACCGCGTCGAACACCTCGAAGCCCCGCGCGGAGCGCTGGGCCAGGAAGCCTGGCAGGCGAGGGCTACCGTCCAGGGCGATCACGGTTCGTTGCACCACGTGACCACGTCCCATCGGAGCGGTCAATGGGTGCCCCAGTTGCTCGGCGGCCAGATGGTCACGAACACCTCGCCCACGATGTCCTCGCGGGTGACGAAGCGCGCGCAGTCCCCGGCCTGGTCGGCGGGGATGCCGCGGCACGCGATCACGGAGTCGGCCGAGTTCGAGCGGTGGTCGCCGAGCACGAGCATCGAGTCCTCCGGCACGGTGACCGGGCCGAAGCAGCGCGCGGACATCACCTCGGACTCGCAGTCCAGCTCGTCCCGGAGGAACGGCAGGTCGTTGTGGATGTACGGCTCGTCCAGGGGCTCCCCGTCCACCGTCACGGCACCCTCGGCGGTGCAGCACTCCACGGTCTGCCCCGCGGTGCCGACCACGCGCTTGACCAGCGCCTGCTCGTGCGAGCGGCCGATGCCGGTGAGGTCGCCGAACGTGCGGACGGCGTTCTCGACGGCACCCTCCGACGACGCGGGGGCCGCCCAGTCCTCGTTCGCCGTGAAGACCACCACGTCCTGGGAGTCGGCCATCCCGTCCGGATAGGCGGTGCGGTTGACCAGCATGCGGTCCCCCACCTCGAGGGTGTTCTCCATCGAGCCGGACGGCACCGAGTACACCTTCACCCACAGGGCCTGCACCACGGCGACGACCGCGATGGCCACCACCACGTTCACCAGCAGGGAGGCCCAGAACGGCAGGCGCGGACGGTGAGGCTGCGGCGCGGCCACCGCGCCGCCGTCGTCCCCGTGGGCCGGCTCGACGCGCTCGGCCATGGTCAGGCGACGCCGTCGAACAGGCTGGTGACCGAGCCGTCCTCGAAGACCTCGCGGATCGCGCGGGCGATCAGCGGGGCGATCGAGAGCACGGTGAGGGTCTCGAAGCGCTTCTCCTCCGGGATGGGCAGGGTGTTGGTCACCACGACCTCACGGGCGCCGCACTCGCCGAGACGCTGGGCGGCCGGGTCCGAGAACACCGCGTGCGTGGCGGCGATGATGACGTCCTTCGCGCCGGCGTCCTTGAGGATCTGCACGGCGCCGGCGATGGTGCCGCCGGTGTCGATCATGTCGTCGATCAGCACGCAGACGCGGCCCTCGACGTCCCCGACCACGGTCTTGGACTCGGCCTTGTTCGGAACGGTGAGGTCCCGGCTCTTGTGCACGAAGCCCAGCGGCACGCCGCCCAGGCGGTCCGCCCACTGCTCCGCCACGCGCACGCGACCGGTGTCCGGGGAGACCACCGTGACCTCCTCGCCCTCCACGCTGGAGCGGATGTGGTCCGCCAGCAGCGGGATGGCGAACAGGTGGTCCACCGGGCCGTCGAAGAAGCCCTGGATCTGGGCGGTGTGCAGGTCCACGCTCATCACGCGGGAGGCGCCGGCGGTCTTGTACAGGTCCGCGACGAGACGGGCCGAGATCGGCTCGCGGCCGCGGCCCTTCTTGTCCTGGCGGGCGTACGGGTAGAACGGCGAGACCACCGTGATGCGGCGGGCGGAGGCGCGCTTCATGGAGTCCACCATGATCAGCTGCTCCATGAGGTGGTTGTTCAGCGGCGCCGGGTGCGACTGGATGATGAACACGTCCTTGCCGCGCACCGACTCGCCCGAGCGCACGTAGATCTCGCCGTTGGCGAAGTCGTAGGCGCTCATGGGGAGCAGCTCGGTGCCCAGCTCCTCGGCGATCTCCTGCGCGAGCTCGGGGTGGGCGCGGCCCGTGGCCAGCACCAGTCGCTTGTCCTCGCTGCGGCTCAGCTCCGTCATGACGTCCTCATCATCCTTCGTGGTTGCACGTTCCATGCCCGGCGGCGGCGCGCGGCCGACGTCCAGCGGGCCGCCTGAGGGGCCCGGTCCTCGCACCCATCCTAGGGCGCGCGGGGTCAGCCCTGAGCGCCGGAGCCCTCGGCGCCGGCGGCCCGCGCGATCCTTGTGATCAACGACTCCAGCCAATCCGCCGCGTCGGACACGCGCGGCTGCAGGAGCCTGGCCTGTCCCTCCGCACCCACTCGTGTCTCCTCCAGCGCATCCAGGTACCCCTGCTCGAGAGTCCGGACGTGAGCGACCGGAGGCGGCCACTCATGCGGTGTGTGTCCTGCCGCAGTCCGGCCGGGTGACCGAAACATGAAAGTACGGCTGACGAGATCTGCGAGCAACGGGATGTCGACACCACCCTCGGCCTCCGCCCCATGCCAGAGCAACTGGATGTCCACGAGATCGTGGCCTCGCGTCTGATGTGGATCCGTGACGGCATGGATCTTCTGTGCGAGCTGCTGCTCGACAGCCATCACGGCCACAGACCGCGGTGTTCCACATCCCAACGCGGTGACCGCCTCCGCGACCTGGGGTGCCACGACCTCGACTGGCTGCGCCAGCGTGCTGCCCTCGAATTCGTCGCGCCCGATCTCGATCGGGACCGACACCCAACTTGTCCTCGCGGAGAGAAAATGCAGGGTCACCTTCGCTCGTGACAGGACGTAGGGATCGGGCACTCCGAGAGGCTCCGCAGGATCGTCCTCATGCACCGTGCCGAAGAAGGCCACCCGGGTCGCAGCCGGGTCGGCCTTGAGTTCTCTCTTGCTCCCGGGCGCGGCCCCCCATCCCCGGTCGACGAACCCGGTCAAGTCCTTCAGCGCCTGCTGGGGATCGCGAGCCAGTAGATCGAGATCCCGGGTCGCCCGCGTCCCGGTGGCTCCATGTCGGAGTCGAACGCCATTTCCACCCTTGACTACGACGCCTTCCGGCAACATCTGCGCCACGATCACTGCTCCCAGCAACCGGCGCGCCCGGTCCACCGGAACGCCCATCGCGTCAGCGATCGCCTCCAGTCGACGGTTGAGTTGGCCTTCGCTCCTGGGCGCACCTCGAGCTCCCAGATCGCCCAGGCCCACGACCACGTCATCGACCGCCACGATGTCCACCGTTCTGCCGCGCCTCCAGGTCCTTCTTCAAGCTCCTCGCCTCGCCCACCGTGAGCAGCCCGCGCGCGCGGGCCTCCTCGATCGCAGCGGCGACGCGCTCGAGAGGGATGCGGTCGAGTGCCTCACGAAGGGCTTGGTTGATCGTGAGGCCTCGCACGCCGCCGTGAAAGGTGAGGTCCTCGTCGCCCGGCGGGGGACGGCGTCGTGTCACTCGTACATGCGCGCGCGGCGAGCCGCGGTACCGCCTCGTCACGCCCACCCGTACGACGGAGGGATCGACCAGGGCGAGGTCGTACAGTGACAGCACTGCGTCCCAGTCCAGGAATGCATCTTCACCGCCCGTGGCCACGGCCTCCGCCGCGTCCGTGAACCGGTCGCGGGGAACCTGGCGATGGAGGTACACCCCGTGGGCCAGCCTCCGCAGAACGCCGCGCTGGGCGAGCTTGCGGACCTCGACGGCGGGCACGCCCGCCTCCTCCGCTTCCGTAGTGGTGATGACCCCGTGGTTCCCCGCAGCCACGTCCCACAGATCGTCACGATACGTCACGGGATCACCACCTCATCTCTGGTGTCACAACCGTACCGGAATCGGTACGGTTGTGACACGCCGACCTCTTGTCGGGCGCGCGGGGTCAGCCCTGAGCGCCGGAGCCCTCCGCGCCGGCGGCCCGCGCGGCCTCGGCCGAGGAGGTGCCCGGGCGCTTGGCCGGCACCCAGCCCTCGAGGGTGCGCTGGCTCACGGCGTTCAGCGCCAGGGCCCCGGCGGGCACGTCGTCGCGGACCACCGCGCCGGCACCGGTGTAGGCGCCGTCGCCCACCGAGACCGGGGCCGTGAACACCGTGTTCGAGCCGGTGCGCACATGGGCCCCGATCACGGTGCGGTGCTTGGCGACGCCGTCGTAGTTGGCGGTGATGTTGCCGCAGCCGATGTTGGTGTACTCGCCGATCTCGGCGTCCCCGGCGTAGCCCAGGTGGGAGAGCTTGGCGCCGCGGCCCACGGTCACGTTCTTGGTCTCGTAGAACGCGCCGATCTTGCCGTCCTCCCCCAGCACCGTGCCCGGGCGCAGGTAGGTGAACGGGCCGACGGTCGCACCCGCGCCGATCACGGCCTCCATGGCGTCGGTGCGCTTCACCACGGCGCCCTCCCCCACCTGCGTGTCCGTGAGCGTGGAGTCCGGGCCGACGACGGCGCCCGTGGCCACCGACGTCGCCCCATGCAGCTGGGTGCCGGGCTTGAGCGTGACGTCCGAGGCGAGGGAGACGGTGACGTCCACCCACGTGGAGGACGGGTCGGCGACCGTGACACCCTCCTTCATCCAGCCGCGCAGCACGCGGTCGTTGAGCTGGCGGCCCAGGTCGGAGAGCTGACGGCGGTCGTTGGCGCCCTCGACCTCCCACACGTCGTCCGTGCCCACCGAGGCGACACGGCCGCCCTCGGCGCGGGCCATGCCGAGCACGTCCGTGAGGTACTTCTCACCCTGCACGTTGTCCGTGGAGACCTCCGGCAGGGTGCGGCGCAGCAAGGCGGCGTCGAAGGCGTAGATGCCGGAGTTGACCTCGCGGATCGCCACGAAGGAGTCGTCCCCCGTGGACTCGGCGTGGGCGAGGGCGTCCTTGTGCTCCATGATCCGCTCCACGAGGCCCTCGGCGTCGCGGACGATGCGGCCGTAGCCCGTGGCGTCCTCGAGGGTGGCGGTGAGCACGGTGACGGCGTTGCCGTCCGCCTCGTGGTCCGCGACGAGGCGGGCGAGCGTCTCCGGGGTCAGCAGCGGGACGTCGCCGTAGGTCACCACGACGGTGCCCTCGAGGTCCGCGGGCAGGGCGGCCAGGCCCAGCTCGACGGCGCGGCCGGTGCCCGGCACGTCGTCCTGGTCGGCGATCGCCAGCGCGTCGATGCCCAGCTGGGCCGCCACCGTCTCGAGGTGCTCGGCCACGCGGGCCCGCTCGTGCCGGACCACGGCCACGAGGTGCTCCGGCGCGAGCGACCAGGCCGCCGCGAGCGCGTGGCCCACGAGGGAGCGCCCCCCGATCGCATGCATGATCTTCGGCGTCGTCGACTTCATGCGGGTGCCCTGGCCCGCGGCCAGGACGATCACGGCGGAGGGACGGGCGGACGGCTGGGACATGGGGGCTCCTGCACCGGTGGGGGTCAGCGGACGGGGGTTCCGCCCCTAGGATTCGAACCTAGACCGCACGGCTCCAAAGGCCGGCGTGCTGCCATTACACCAGGGCGGAGCGCCGGACCCCAGGGGGCGGCGACGACGGCCCATTCTTCCACACAGGTCGCGCGGATCCGGGGTCAATAGGCGCCGTCGGCGGCGATCACGGCCTTGACGGTCCGCCCCAGGATCACGAGGTCGCCCAGGATGGACCAGTTCTCCACGTAGTAGAGGTCCAGGCGGACCGCCTCCTCCCACGGGAGGTCGGACCGGCCGGAGACCTGCCACAGCCCCGTGATGCCGGGCTGCACCAGGAAGCGGCGGTGCACGTACTGCTCGTAGGCCTCGACCTCGTGCGGCAGGTGGGGCCGCGGGCCCACGAGGGACATGTCCCCCCGCAGCACGTTCACGAGCTGGGGCAGCTCGTCGATGCTGGTGCGGCGGATGAGCTTGCCGACCCGGGTGATGCGCGGGTCGTCCTTCATCTTGAACAGCACGTCCGCATCCCCGCCGTCCGAGACGAGCCGCTGCCGGATCTCCTCGGCATCCACCACCATGGAACGGAACTTGAGCATGGTGAACGGCCTGCCGCCGAGACCGATGCGCTCCTGCCGGAACAGCACCGGCCCGCCGTCCGTGGCCTTGACCGCGATCGCAACGGCGATCAGCAGCGGCGAGATGGCGATCAGGCCCAGACCCGACGCGACGACGTCGAACGCCCGCTTGGCGAACGCCTTGCCCTCGGAGAGGCGCGGGGTGGAGAGGTGGATGAGCGGCAGACCCGCGAGGGGCTGCGTGTGGAGGCGGGGTCCGGCGACGTCCACGAGGGCGGGTGCCATGATCAGGGAGACGCCGCCCTCCTGCAGCTCCCAGCCGAGCCGGCGGACGTCCCCGGGGACGAACGGGTGGCCCGAGGTGATCACCACGGCTTCGACGTCGCGCTCCTCCACGAGGGCGACCACGTCCTCCACGGTGTCCAGGTCCGTGGAGACCGGTATCGGGAGGTAGTCCTCCCGCCGGGCCTTGTATCCGGGGAGAGCCGCGGCCACGGGGGCGTAGCCGGCGCCGGCCTCGGAGTCGAGGGCCTCGAAGATGTGCCGGACGGCCTTCGGGCCGCCGACGAGCAGGAGCCGCCGCCGGAACCTGCCGCGGTGTCGCTGCCGCGCCACCCACCCGCGCACGAGGAACCGGCCCAGCAGGAGCAGGAGCACGCCCAGCGGCAGAGCCAGGCCCACGTAGCCGCGCGCCACTTCGAGACCTGCCGCATAGGCGAGGATCGCGACGGTGCCGAAGAGGTAGAGGGTGCCCTGCAGGACCCGCTTGTACTCCTCGGTGCCCACCCCCAAGATCCGGATGTCCCGGGAGCCTTGGATGGTCAGCGCGAGCACCCAGGCCGCGCTCAGCGCGAGGCTGATGACGCTGTAGTCGACGAGTGCGGCGCCCGGGAGGGTGGTGCGCCGCGGTCCGCCGAAGCGGAGCTGGGCCGACACGAAGGTGGCGAGCAGGACCGCGACCACGTCCACGACCAGGACGAGTCGTGGAAGGCCTCGCTCCCAGGGCCGGCCCAGGACACGGCCGCGGGCGGTCGAGCCCATGCGAAGCGTGGTCGACTCGTCACCGGGGCTCGCGATCACGGCCTGCTCCTCCGTCCTGACGTGGGGGGATGGTCCACGTCACATGGGGTCGGGCATGGTGCTGTGCCCCAACCCTCGATTATAGGGCGGAGACAGCAGCCGGCTGTGACACCTGCCGCATTCTCCTGTGCGCCCCCGCCGGTCAGTCCCCTTCGGCGAGTTCGGCAGCCTGCAGCCACTCCTCCTCCAGGACGTCCAGCTGTGCGTCGAGGTCCTTCAAGTCGGCGGAGGCCGCGGTGAGGGCATCGAAGTCCTGCGCCTGCCCCAGCTCGGCCATCCGCGCCTCGAGGCCGGACCTGCGGTCCCGCAGCCGGGTCATCTGCTTCTCGAGCCGGGCCATCTCCTTGCGGGCCAGCCGACGCTCCGCCTCGGTGGGCCCGGCGTCCTCCTCCGGCCCGCCCATGCCCGCGCACGTCCCGACGACGTCGTTGCGACCTCGGGCCGCGCCGGCTCCCCGGGCCGGGCCGCCGGCGTCGTCCATCGCGGCGCGCAGCTCGAGGTACTGGTCCACCCCGCCGGGCAGGCCACGGACCTTGCCGTCCCCGAGCAGGGCGACCTGATGGTCGGTGACGCGCTCGAGCAGGTAACGGTCGTGGGAGACCACCACCAGGGTCCCCGGCCACCCGTCGAGCACGTCCTCGACGGCGGCCAGGGTGTCCGTGTCCAGGTCGTTGGTCGGCTCGTCGAGCATGAGGACGTTGGGCTCACCCACGAGCAGGCGCAGCAGCTGCAGGCGCCGGCGCTCGCCACCCGAGAGCTCGGAGACCTGAGTCCACTGCCGGGAGGTGCCGAAGCCGAGCATCTCGAGCAGCTGGCCGGAGGACATCTCGCGGTCACCGACCTGGAAGGACGAGCCTTCGCGGGCCATGACTTCGGCGACGCGCAGGTGGGCGACGTCGTCGAGCTCCTTCACGTCCTGGGTGAGGGTGGCCGAGACCACCGTCTTGCCGCGCTTCACCCGCCCCGAGTCCGGAGCGATGCGGCCGTCGAGCAGGCGCAGCAGGGTCGACTTGCCCGCACCGTTGACGCCGACCACGCCGAGCCGCTCGCCGGGCGCCAGGCGCAGGGTGACGTCGTCGAGGATCGGCTTCTCCCCCAGCGTCAGGCTCACGTGCTCGAGGTCGAGGACGTCCTTGCCGAGCCGGGCCGTGGCCATCTTCGCCAGGGACACCGAGTCGCGCGGGGCGGGGACGTCCTCGATGATGGCGTTGGCCGCCTCGATGCGGAACTTCGGCTTGGACGTGCGCGCCGGGGCGCCACGGCGCAGCCAGGCGAGCTCCTTCTTCACGAGCTGCTGACGCTTCTGCTCCGTCACCGCCGCCTGCCGGGAGCGCTCCGCGCGCGCGAGCACCCACGCCGCGTAGCCGCCGTCGAACGGGTCCACCGTGGCGTCGTGCACCTCCCACGTGCGCGTGCAGACCTCGTCGAGGAACCACCGGTCGTGGGTGACCACCACGAGGCCGCCGTCGGTGGGGCGCCAGCGCTGCGTCAGGTGGCGGGCGAGCCACGCGACGCCCTCGACGTCCAGGTGGTTGGTGGGCTCGTCGAGGAAGAGGACGTCGTCGTCCCCGGCGAGCAGACGGGCCAGGGCCACGCGACGGCGCTGGCCGCCGGAGAGGCCCCGCACGGACTGCTCCAGGTCGAAGCCGTCGAGGAGACCGCCCAGGACGTCCCGGGCCTTGGGGTCTGAGGCCCACACGTGGTCGTCCACGTCCCCGACCACGGCCTGACGCACGGTGTGCTCCGGGTCGAGCCGGTCCTGCTGGTCCAGCACGCCCACGCGGACGCCGCCGCGGCGGGTGACGCGGCCCGTGTCGGGTTCCTGGAGGCCGGCGAGGATGCGCATGAGCGTGGACTTGCCGTCGCCGTTGCGGCCCACGAGTCCGATCCGGTCCCCCTCATCCACGCCGAGGGAGAGGCCCTCGAGGACGGTGCGGGTTCCGAAGGCGATGCCGATGTTCTCGGCGCCGAGCAGGTGGGCCATGGAGGAGGTGGTCCTTTCCGGACGGAGGAGGGGTGGTCGGGTGCGGCGGGGTGCGCCGCCGGGTGTCAGAGCACGTGGGCGCCGGGCACGGGGCCGTGCACGGGGAGGGCGCGCACGCCCGTGCGCTCCTCGATGGCCGAGGCCAGCCGCAGCGCGGAGGCCTCGTCCTGCGCCACGAAGAGCAGGGTGGGGCCGGAGCCGGAGACCATGCCGCGCAGCGCGCCTTCGTCCATACCGAGGTCGAGGACGTCCGAGAGCTCGGGGAACAGGACGACGGCCGGGGTCTGCAGGTCGTTGTCCATGGCGGTGGCGAGTTCGAGCGGGTCCGCCGCGGTGAGGGCCCGCAGGACGGCCTCGTTCACCTCCGGGCGCGCCGGCCCGTCGGGCAGGTGGCCCTCCCGGCGCAGCTCGTCCAGGGTCTGGAACACCACGGGGGTGGACAGCCCGGCGTCCGCCGGGACGAGGACGAGGTGCACCGGGGTGCGGGCCGCGACGGGGGTCAGCTCCGCCCCGGTCCCGAGCCCGACGGCGGCGCCGCCCAGCACGCTGAAGGGCACGTCCGCGCCCAGCGGGGCGGCCAGCTCGGCGAGCTCGGCGCGGGTGTGCCCGGTCTCCCACAGGGCGCTGCACGCGAGCAGCGCGGCGGCCGCGTCGGCGGAGCCGCCGCCCATGCCGCCCGCGACCGGGACCTGCTTGGCGACCTCGAGGTGGACGCCGTGGGTGTCAGGATCGAGCCCGAGGGTGCGCCGCAGGTGTGCGGCGGCGCGGTGCGCGAGGTTGCGCTCGTCCCAGGGCACGTCCTGGGTGTCCACCAGACTGATGTGGCGGCCCGACGGGCCGACGGTGATCCTCCCGTCCGTGCGCGCGATCGCCGTGACGGTCTCCCGCAGGCTGACGGCCAGGTACACGGTGGCCACGGGGTGGTAGCCGTCCGCGCCGGGGGGTCCCACCCGCAGGGACAGGTTCACCTTGCCGGGGGCGCTGACCGTGACGTGCCGGGCCGTGGGGTCGAGGCCGAGGTCCTCCGTCGTCATGCAACCACCTCCTCCGCCGCACGCCGCGGGCCGTGCTCGGCGATCCGCGCGAAGGCCGCGATGTCCAGGGCCTCGCCGCGGGCGCGTGGGTCCACGCCGGCGGCCACCAGGGCGTCCTCCGCCGCCTGCGGCGACCCCGCCCAGGAGGCGAGCGCGGCGCGCAGGGTCTTGCGGCGCTGGGCGAAGGCGGCGTCCACCACGGCGAAGACCTCCCGGCGGGGCGCGCCGCCCGCCGGCGGCTCACGCCGGGTGAAGGCGACCAGCCCGGAGTGGATGCGCGGAGCCGGCCAGAACACCTGGGTGCCGATGGTGCCCGCCTTGCGCACGTCCGCGTACCACGCCGCCTTGGCGGACGGCACGCCGTACACCTTGGAGCCGGGCCCGGCCGCGAGACGGTCCGCGACCTCCTCCTGCACCATGACCAGGCCGTGCCGCAGCCCCGGCAGGACCGCGAGCGCGTGCAGCAGCACAGGCACGGCCACGTTGTAGGGCAGGTTCGCCACGAGCGCGGTGGGGCCGCCGGCGGCGGTGGCGGGCCGGACCTCAGCCAGGGCCTGCTCGCTCAGCGTCATGGCGTCCGCGTGCAGCACGGCGAGGGCGTCCTCGGCCCCGGGGCGGAACTCGGCGGCGGTGCGCGGCAGGCGGGCGGCGGTGACCGGGTCGATCTCGACGGCGGTGACGGCGGCGGCCGCGTCCAGCAGGCCGAGGGTGAGCGAGCCCAGCCCGGGGCCGATCTCGAGCACGTGCTCGTCCGCGGTCACGTCCGCTGCCTGCACGATGCGCCGGATCGTGTTCGGGTCGATCACGAAGTTCTGGCCCCACTGCTTGGTGGGACGCAGGTCCAGCTCGGCGGCGATGCGCCGCACGTCCGCGGCGCTCAGCAGCGGGGCGGGGGCGGGGCGCGGGGAGGGCTGGACCATGCCCGCGAGTCTATCGGGGCGCCGGACAGGGTAACCGGGGCGCAGCGGCGCGGGCTCCGCTCAGGTGGAGAGGTCACCGAGCCGGACGAGCTCGCGGAACTCGGGGCTCGTCTCCTGCAGCCCGGCGAACGTGCCCTGGCCGATGATCCGCCCCTGGTCCATCAGCACGATCTGATCGCAGCGCTTGACCGTGGAGAGACGGTGGGCGACCACGATGACCGTGATCCGGCCGCGCAGCGACTCGATCACCTCGGTGACCCGGCGTTCCGTGAGGTTGTCGAGAGCCGACGTCGCCTCGTCGAGCACGAGGAGGCGGGGGCGCCGGAAGAGCGCGCGCGCGATGCCCAGGCGCTGGCGCTGGCCGCCGGAGACGCCCACGGCCCCTTCGCCGATCACGGTGTCCAGGCCGTCGGGGAGCTCGTCCAGCCACTGCCCCAGCTGGGCTTCGCGCAGCACGCGCTCCACCTCGGCCCGGTCCGCCGTCTCGGCGGCCTCGACGTCCAGGAGCACATTGTGCAGCACCGTCCCGTTGACCACGGTGACGGACTGCGGGACGAACGCCACGTTGTCCCACCACCCCCGCGGGTTGGCCTCGAGCTCCACCCCGTCCACGTAGACCCCACCGCGCTGGGCGTGGTGGAAGCCGATGACCAGGTCCACCAGGGTGGTCTTGCCGGCACCGCTGCCGCCCACGAAGGCGTACGAGCAGCCGAAGGGGATGCGCAGGTCGATGTCGCGCAGGACCGGCTCGGTCTTGCCGGGGTAGGTGAAGGACGCGTCCCGCACCTCGATGGACTCCTCGAACGTGATGCGCTCGTAGGGCCGGTCCGCCGCGTGCAGGACCGGCTGCGCGGCGGCGAGCTCCGCCGTCGTGCGCTCGAAGGCCGGCCAGGACGTGCGGATCTCGTTGGTGGTGGCCATGAGCGCCGCCATGGACGGCAGCACGCGGAAGCCGGCCATCGCGAGCAGGGCGAGCGAGCCGAACGCCTCCCCGCCGCGGCCCTGGATGAAGGCCACGGCCACGAGCGCCGCGATGGCGGCCACGAAGGCGACCTCGAGCACGTAGCGCGGCATCATCGTGAGGATCATCTTGAGCCGCGTGGCTTCCGCGCTCTCCGCGCGGGCGGCGCGGTACTCCTCCATGAAGGCCGAGTCGTTGCCGCGGATCTTCACGTCCTTGTAGTTCTCCAGGCCCTGCAGCGCCGCCGTGTTGGCCCGCTCCCCCGCGGTCACCAGGGTCCAGCCCAGGCGGGAGGCCGGGCGGCGGATCACGGTCTTGATCACCCAGGCGACGGCGAGGAAGTACAGGGCCATCCCGAGCCCCGTCAGCGGCATGGAGACGCCCACCACGACCGCCACCGCGACGAGCGTCACGGCCTCCGTGAGGAACGTGACGGACGCGTTCACCACGCCCGTGTACGCCATGCTGGAGGTGCCGGTGACGTTGTTGACCAGGGTGCCCACAGTGCGCGTCAGGTGCAGGCCGTAGTCGGCCCGCAGGTAGTAGCGCAGCAGCGTGGCGGACGTGCGGATGAGGTTCTGGTTGGTGAACCCCATGGTCCACCAGCGGAACGCGAGCACCAGGATCGCCTTGAGCAGGAAGGCCAGCACGATCACGACGGCGAAGGCCACCGTCTGCTCCGGCACCGTCACGGCCCCGAACCGGGCCAGCAGCCCTTCGAGCGCCGGGGAGCCCAGCTCACCCGAGGTCAGCAGGCTGACCAGCGGGAGGATCGAGGCGAGCGCCACCATCTCGAGGCCGGCCACGAGGACGGACCCGAGGACCACGAACACGAGGCGGATCCGCATGGGGCGGTCCACCAGGTACTGCGTTCCCTCGGGCAGCCGGGCTTTGAGGAGTCGGGTCAGCACGTCGTCCATCCTAGGGGCCGGGTCTGGATCGGCTTAGAACGAGCCGTACACCCGGGCGGTGTTCTCGCTCACCGCGCGGGCGAGGGCCGCCACGTCGTCTCCGCGCGTCTCCGCCATGCCCCGCAGGGTCAGCGGGATCAGGTAGGGCGCGTTGGGGCGGCCCCGATGCGGATGCGGCGTGAGGAAGGGCGCGTCCGTCTCCACGAGCAGCAGCTCGGCCGGGGCGATCCGCAGCGCCTCGCGCAGCTCGTCGTTGGCCTTGAAGGTGACGGGCCCGGCGAAGGACATGTGCCAGCCGTGCTCGGCGCACGTGCGGGCCAGGTCGGGGCCGCCGGAGAAGCAGTGGAACACCACGTGCGGGGGCAGCCCGCCGTCGGCCGCCTCCTCGAGCAGGATCCGGACGACGTCGTCGTGCGCGTCCCGGTCGTGGATCTGCAGGGCCGTGCCGAGTTCGCGGGCGAGTCGGATGTGCCGGCGGAAGGACTCCTGCTGCGCGGCGTGGCCGGCCTCGTCCTGCGTCCGGAAGTAGTCGAGGCCCGTCTCGCCGACGGCGCGCACGCGGGGGTGGCGGGCAAGCTCCGCGATCTGCGCGAACGCCTCCTCGAACTCGCCACGCTCGGCCAGGCGAGCCGCGTCGTTGGGGTGCAGCGCCACGGCGCCGAGCAGGCGGGGCTCGGCCTCGATCGCCGCGATCGTGAGCCTGGCCGAGGCGACGTCGCAGCCCACCTGGACCGCGCCGGTCACGCCCACGGCCTCCGCCGCGTCCATCGCCTGGTGGACGTCCACGCGGACCAGGCCGTCGCGGAAGTCGAGGTGCGTGTGGTTGTCCACGACGGGCACCGGCAGCGGCTCGGGTGCGGGCGGGTACTCGAGGCGACGCCTGCGGCCCGACTTCTCCTCGCGGGCGTCCCGGCGCGGGCCGCCGTCGTCGTCCGGCTGCTGGGCGGGGGCGCGGTAGGCGAGGGGGGTCTCGGATGCGTGGGCCATGCACCCCACTCTAGGGAGCCGAACCCGGGCTCCCGACACGCCTCGGGGGCGGTATCGGGTGGTATCCACGTCGGATACCACCCGATACCGCCCCCGGAGGGAGCGGCGCGGCGAAGAGGTCAGGCCTTCGTGGCCGCCCACGGATCGGCGATGCCGATGTACTGCACCGAGGTGTACTCCTCGATGCCCTCGGCGCCGCCCTCGCGGCCCAGGCCCGACTGCTTCACGCCGCCGAACGGCGCGGCCGGGTTGGAGATGACGCCCACGTTGTAGCCCATGAGGCCGAACTCGATGCTCTCGGCCACGCGGTACATCCGGGCCTGATCCTTCGTGAACACGTAGGAGGCGAGGCCGTACTCGGTGTCGTTGGCCATCTCGATGGCCTCCTCCTCGGAGGAGAAGGTCACGATCGGGGCCACGGGGCCGAAGATCTCCTGCTGGAGGATCGGGTTGCCCTTCTCCACCTTGATCGCGGTCGGCGCGTAGAAGTAGCCGTCGCCCTCGATCTTGTGGCCGCCGGTGAGCACCTCGCCGCCGGCCGCCACGGCGTCCTGGACGAGCTGGTCGATGTCGTCGCGCGCGCCCTCGTCCACGATCGGGCCGAGGGTGGACTCCGGGTCGGTGCCGCGCAGGGGCTTGAGCGCCTCGAGCTTGGCCACGAACTTCTGCGTGAACTCCTCGGCCACGTCCTCGTGCACGAGGAAGCGGTTGGCGGCGGTGCAGGCCTCGCCCATGTTGCGCATCTTCGCGGCGAAGGCGCCCTCGACGGCGGCGTCCAGGTCCGCGTCCTCGAAGACGATGAGCGGGGCGTTGCCGCCGAGCTCCATGGAGGTGCGCAGCACGTTGTCCGCCGCGTCCTTCATGAGGCGCACACCGACCGGCGTGGAACCGGTGAAGGACACCTTGCGCAGGCGCCGGTCCTGCAGGATCGGGCTGGAGATCGACGAGGCGGAGGAGCCCGCGACGACGTTGAGCACGCCCTTGGGCAGGCCGGCCTCCTGCATCACCTGCGCGAACAGCTGGGTGGTCAGCGGGGTCAGCTTGGCGGCCTTGAGGACCATGGTGCAGCCGGCGGCGACGGCGGGACCCACCTTGCGGGTGGCCATGGCCAGCGGGAAGTTCCACGGGGTGATCAGCAGGCACGGGCCCACCGGGCGATGGTGCACCTGCATGCGCAGCGTGCCCTCCGGCACGGTCAGGGTGCGGCCGTAGTGGCGGCCGGCCTCCTCGGAGAACCAGCGCAGGAAGCCATTGCCGTACGTGACCTCGCCGCGGGCCTCGGCGAGCGGCTTGCCCATCTCAAGGGTCATCAGCAGCGCGAAGTCCTCGGCGCGCTCGTTGATCAGGTCGTAGGCGCGGCGCAGGATGTCGGCGCGCTCCTTGGCCGGGGTGCGGGCCCAATTGGCCTGCGCGGCGCAGGCGGCGTCGAAGGCGGCCATGGCGTCGTCGGAGTTCGCGTCCTGCAGGCTCGCGATGACCTTGCCGGTGGCCGGGTCCTTCACGTCGAAGGTCTTGCCGGAGGAGGCATCGCGCCACTCGCCGTCGATCAGCAGGCCGGTGGGGACGGACTCCAGCAGCGCCTTCTCGCGCTCAGCGGTCACGGTCATGATGCACCTCTTTCGGGGTCGGTGGTCGGAGGCGGCACGCCCCGCGTCCCTCAGGGGAACGGGTGGACGGCCACGGGTATTCCGACGCCGTCCGGCAGCGGTCGGCAGCGGCTCCACGGCTGATCCTAGCCAGGCCCCGGGGCCGCGCCCCCGCGCATGAGCATCTGTGTAGCCGGGGACGTGTCAGCCCCGGGCCGCGAGCACCGCCTGGTAGAGCTCCCGGCTCCGCATCCCGTGGGCTCCGGCCACCGCGGCCACGGCCTCCTTGAGCCGGGTGCCGGACTCCACGAGCACCGCCACCTCGGCGACGGCGTCCGCCTCGGACGCCTCGCCCTCAGCGCCGGGCGCGGCCGGCCCGATCACCAGCACGATCTCCCCGCGGATCCCCTCCCCCGCGTGCCGCTCCGCAGCCCAGGCATGCACCTCGGCCGCGGTGCCGCGCACCACCTCCTCGTGCAGCTTGGTGAGCTCGCGGGCCACGCACACCGGCCGCTCCGCACCGAGGACCTCCACGACGACGGCCAGCGCGTCCGCCAGACGCTGCGGCGACTCGAAGGCGACCACGGTGCGGGCCTCGGTCAGCAGGGAGGTGAGCCATCGCCGTCGTTCCCCGTCCTTGCGGGGGACGAAGCCGTCGAAGGCGAACCGGTCCGTCGGCAGGCCGGAGAGGGCGAGCGCGGTGGTCACGGCGGAGGGGCCGGGCGCACACGTCACGGGCAGCCCTGCGGACACCGCGGCCGCCACGAGCCGGTACCCCGGGTCCGAGACCGTGGGCATGCCCGCGTCCGAGACCACCGCCACCGTGGCACCGCCCCGCACCTGGTCCAGCAGCCCCTGGGTCGAGGCCGCCTCGTTGTGCTCGTGATGGGCCACCACCCTGCCCGCCGGGGTGACGCCCAGTCCGGCGCACAGGCGCCGCGCGGTCCGGGTGTCCTCGGCGGCGATCACGTCCGCCTCCGCCAGCAGCTCACGCAGGCGCGCGGACGCGTCCCCGAGGTTGCCGATGGGGGTGGCGGCCAGGACGATGCGGCCCTCGGGCATGGGACGACCTTTCGACGGACGGACGGCTGCCCCGAGCCTACGGCCCCGGTCACCGTGCACGTCTCGCCGTCCACCCCGCCGCCTAGCATGGAGCCCGTGCCCGCCACCGCCCTCGCCCCCCGCCCCGCCGCCGTCGCGGCCGACGACGGCCCCTTCGGCGTCGCCGCCCTGCGCGCCCGCCTCGGGGTCAGTGCGGCACCCCTGACGCGGTGGCACTGGATCCTGCCGCTGCTGGTCACGGCGATCGCCGGCGTCCTGCGGTTCACGAACCTGGCCCACCCGGACCAGCTGATCTTCGACGAGACCTACTACCCCAAGGACGCCTACTCCCTCCTGGAGTCCGGCTACGAGCGGCGGTGGGACGAGGACGTCAACGACGCGTTCGCGCGCGGCGAGGCAGAGCCGCTCGAGGGGGCCGCCTACGTGGTGCACCCGCCGCTGGGCAAGTGGCTGATCGGCCTGGGCATGCTCGCGTTCGGCCCGGACAACGGGGTGGGCTGGCGGTTCAGCGCCGCGGTGGCCGGCACGCTGTCCGTCCTGCTGGTCGCCCTCGCCACGCAGCACCTGCTGCGCTCGGTGTCCCTGGGCGCGGTCGCCGGGCTGCTGCTGGCCGTGGAGGGCCACCACCTGGTGATGTCCCGCATCGGGCTGCTGGACATCTTCCTCTCGTTCTTCGTGCTCGCGGCCTTCGCCGCGCTCTTGGCGGACCGCGTCCACGGGCGGCGGCTGCTCGCGGCGCGACTCGCCCACGACGTCGCCCGGCGGGGACGCGACGCCCTGGCCAGCGGGCCGTGGCTCGGCTGGCGCCCGTGGCGACTGCTGGCGGGCGTGCTGCTGGGCGCCGGCTGCGCCGTGAAGCTCTCCGGGCTGGCGTTCATGGCGGCCTTCGGCCTGCTCACGGTCCTGTGGGACATGTCCGCGCGCCGGACCGCCGGGGTGCGGCGCTGGGCGTGGGCCGGCGTCGAGAAGGACGGCCTGTACGCGTTCGTGGTCGTGGTGGGCGGCGGCCTGGTCGCCTACCTGGCCTCGTGGACCGGCTGGTTCGTCACGGAGGGCGGCTACTACCGGGACTGGCACCGGGACAACCCGCCGGAGGGCCTGCTCGCCGGGCTGGTCCCCGGCCCGCTGCGCTCCCTGTGGCACTACCACGTGGAGTCCACGACCTTCCACCAGGGCCTCACCAGCCCCCACGACTACGCCGCCAACCCGTGGACCTGGCCGTTCATGGGCCGGCCCGTGAGCTACTACTACGAGGGCGCAGAGCCCGGCGAGGGGATCTGCCCGGCGGACGCCGCGGGCGCGTGCTCGGCGGCCATCACGGACATCGCCAACCCGTTCGTGTGGTGGACGGGCCTGGCCGCCGTCCTCGTGTGCGTGTGGCTGCTGGTGCGCCACCGGGACTGGCGGGCCGGCGCCCTGCTCGGCGCCTACGCGGCCGGGCAGCTGGTGTGGTTCCTGTGGCCCGAGCGGACCATGTTCTTCTTCTACACGATCGCCTACGAGCCCTTCCTCGTGATGATGATCGCCCTGGCGCTCTCGCTGCTGCTGCGGCCGGGTCGCCGGCCCGGGCCCCGCTGGGGCTCGGCTCTGGTGCTGGCGTACGTGACGATCGCCGTCGCCGTGTCCCTGTTCTTCCTGCCCGTCTGGATCGGCGACGTGATCCCGTACGACCAGTGGCGCTGGCGGATGTGGTTCAGCAGCTGGATCTGACGGTCGCGTCCCGGGCGCGGGCGTGCCCGACCGCGCGCCGCACGCCCGGAAATGGATACGCTCGGACCGTGCAGAACCAGAGCCCCGTCCATGAGTCCGCCACCGAGCTCGTCGGCATGCCGCCGGCGGACTCCAACATCACGGACCTGATCGTCACCTCCTGTGCCAACCGGCCGGACGCCCCCGTGTACGCCGTGCGCAACGGCGCGGGCGGCTGGGTGGACGTCCACTTCACCGCGTTCCTCACCCAGGTGCGCGCCGTGGCGGCCGGCCTCATCGCCCGCGGCGTCCAGCCCGGGGACCGGGTGGGCCTGTTCTCCCCCACCTCCTACGCGTGGGCCGTCCTCGACCAGGCCGTGTGGTTCGCCGGCGCCGTCTCCGTGCCGATCTACGAGACCTCCTCGGCCCACCAGGTGGAGCACATCGTCACGGACTCGGGGCTACGGGTGGTCGCCGTCGGCAGTGAGGAGCTCGGCGAGCGCGTCGCCGAGGCCGCCGGGCACGCGGGCGTGGACGTGGCGACGTTCCCGCTGACGGACGCGGGGCTGGCGGAGCTGGCCGAGGCCGGCGCGTTCGTGTCGGACGACGCGGTCGAGCACGCCCGCTCCCTGGCGACCCTCGCCAGCCCCGCCTCGATCGTCTACACCTCCGGCACCACCGGCCGCCCGAAGGGCGCCGTGATCACGCACGGCAACTTCGTGGGCGCGGCCATCAACGTGCTGCACTTCGCGCGCGAGGTGGTCCAGTGGTCCCCGGAGACGACGACGTCGCGCACCCTGCTCTTCCTCCCGCTGGCCCACGTGCTCGCCCACGCCGTCCAGGTCATCTGCCTGTACGCCCGCATCCAGGTGGCCCACTCCGGTTCCCCGGCCACGCTGCTCGGCGACCTCGCCTCCTTCCACCCCACGTGGCTGCTGGCCGTGCCGCGCGTGTTCGAGAAGGTCGAGGCCGGTATCGAGGCCAAGGCCCAGAAGGGCGGCACCGGGCCGATCTACGCGGCCGCCAAGCGCACCGCCATCGAGTGGTCCACGGCCGTGGACGAGGCCGAGTTCGGGGACGGCCCCGGGCCTTCGGCCCTGCTGCGCGCCCGGCGCGCGCTGTTCGACCGGCTGGTCTACCGCAAGATCCGGGAGGCCCTCGGCGGCGAGGTGATCTCGTGCGTGTCCGGCGCGTCCGCCCTCTCCCCGGAGCTGGTGCACTTCTTCCGCGGCGCCGGCATCCCGATCGTGGAGGGCTACGGCCTCACGGAGACCACCGCGCCGGCCACCGTGAACATCCCCGGCGCGCACCGCGTGGGCACCGTGGGCCTGCCCGTGGCCGGGGTGACGGTGAAGATCGCCGAGGACGGCGAGATCCTCATCCGCGGCCCCGTGGTGTTCGACGGCTACCACGGCATGCCGAAGGCGTCGGCGGAGGCGATGGAGGACGACTTCTTCCGCACCGGGGACATCGGTGCGCTGGACGAGCACGGCTTCCTGCGGATCACCGGCCGCAAGAAGGACGTGATCATCACCGCCGGCGGCAAGAACGTGTACCCCACGCCCATGGAGGAGGCGCTGCGCCAGCACCGGCTCATCGAGCACGTCGTGGTGGTCGGCGAGAACCGCCCGTTCGTGGGCGCCCTCATCACCCTGGACACCGAGGCCTTCACCCAGTGGGCCCTGGACCGCGAGCTCAGCCTCACTCCGGCCGAGGCCGCGACGGACCCCACCGTGCTGGCCTCGATCCAGGAGGCGGTGGACCAGGTCAACGCGGGCGTCTCCCGTGCCGAGTCCATCCGCCGCTTCCGCGTCCTGGACCACCCGTTCACCGAGGACTCCGGGCACGTCACCCAGTCCCAGAAGCTCAAGCGGGCCCAGGTGATCGAGGACCACGCCGAGGACGTCGAGGCCCTCTACCGCCGCTGACCCCGCCCCCGGACGACGACAGGCCGGGAGGACGCCTCGTCCTCCCGGCCCGTTCCCGGTGCCATCCGGCGGCGGTCAGCGCACCACGGCGTCGTCCTCCCGGGCCCACCGTAGGCGGGTGCGCAGCAGCTGCTCGCGGCGGTCCGCGCTCAGCTCACGACGGCGGCGCGTGGGCCACGTGAGCACGAGCGTCACGAGGCACGCCAGCAGGGTCACCAGCCCGACCACCACGGCCGCGTCCACCCAGAACTGCTCGGGGTAGAGGCGGATGAGGGCGTCCCGCACGGAGAACGTCCACGTGCCGTCCGCGAAGAACATCGAGTGGAACCCGGCGAAGAACGTCTCCCAGCCCAGCACCGCCAGGACCGCGAGCGCGATCACCGCGAGCGGCAGCCACACGGCGCCGGCGAACAGGCCGCGGCGCACCCCGCCGGGGCTGGTGCGCAGCAGGGACGCGATGAGCAGGGCGCACACCACCACGAGCACCACGAGCGCCGCAGTGGCGATCCACAGCACGGTCTTCACATCCGTCATGTGGTCGACCTCGACCTCGGTGAACAGGGGTGCGCCCTGGTGTGTGAGGCTGCTGAGGTACCGAGGCCCGGCCAGGTTGGTCACGTAGTCCAGCCCGGCGGAGCCGTAGTGCATGCGGTCGGCGAGGGTGAAGCCGAACCGGTCCGCGGGGAACCCGGGCCGGTGGTACTCCAGCCACAGGAACACCGGGCTCGCCACGAGGCGGACAGCGGCCAGCAGCAGGGCGAGCGGGGCGAGGACCGCCAGCAGCACCTGCGCCAGGCGCGGACCCGCCTTGGGCAGGCGCGCGCGCTCCTCCGGCGTGGGGCCCTGCAGGGCCGCCGCCTGCGCCACGGGGGCGGCGGTGCCGTCCTCGGGGTAGCGGTCGACCGGGGCGGCCGTGCTCGACCCCGCCGGGCGGGCCCCGACGGCGGCGCTCAGCGGGCCGAGCTCGTCGGCGCCGGGCAACGGCCGCCGGCCGCCCTCGGGCACGGCCCGGGAGGCGACGATGTCGCGGTCGGCGTCCGCGACCGGGCGGCCGGCGTCGCGTCGGTCCGCGGCCGCCGCGTCCCCGCCGCGCAGCGCGGCGAGGTCCTCGGGGCTGAGCGCCGAGGTGTGCTGGGCGCCGCCGTCGTCGTCCCGACCCATGGCGGGCAGCGCCTGGGTGCGGTTCGGATCGTCGGCGGCGTCGTCCTCGACGAACGCGCCGTAGTCCAGCCCGGATTCGAAGTCCTCCGCCCCGGCGCGCTCGTCGCGCCCGCGGCCGGCCTGATGGGAAGCCATGCTCGTGCCTCTCTCGAGTGGGTCCGTCCGCCCGCGGGCGCCGGGGATCAGTAGCGGTAGTGGTCGGCCTTGTAGGGGCCGGCCACGTCCACGCCGAGGTACTCGGCCTGGGCCTTGGTCAGCTCGGTCAGCCCGACGCCGAGGGCGTCCAGGTGCAGGCGGGCGACCTTCTCGTCCAGCACCTTGGGCAGCGTGTAGACGCGCTTCTCGTAGTGCTCGCCGGTCAGGGCGCCGGTGCCCGTGGAGCCGCCGTAGAGCTCGATCTGGGCCATCACCTGGTTGGTGAAGGACGCGCTCATCACGAACGAGGGGTGGCCGGTGGCGTTGCCGAGGTTCAGCAGGCGACCCTCGGAGAGCACGATGATGCTGCGCTCGGCCTCCGTGCCGCCGTCCAGGGTCCACTCGTGGACCTGCGGCTTGATCTCCGTCTTCACGACGCCGGGGATGCGGGCCAGGCCGGCCATGTCGATCTCGTTGTCGAAGTGGCCGACGTTGCCCACGATGGCCTTGTCCTTCATGGCGGCCATGTGCTCGGCCATGATGATGTCCTTGCCGCCGGTGGTGGTGACGAAGATGTCGCCCTCGCCCACCACGTCCTCGAGGCGGGCCACCTGGTAGCCGTCCATCGCGGCCTGCAGCGCGCAGATCGGGTCGATCTCCGTGACGATCACGCGGGCACCCTGGCCGCGCAGGGCCTCGGCGGCGCCCTTGCCGACGTCGCCGTAGCCGCAGACCACGGCGACCTTGCCGCCGATCAGCACGTCCGTGGCGCGCATGATGCCGTCCGGCAGGGAGTGGCGGATGCCGTACTTGTTGTCGAACTTGGACTTGGTCACGGCGTCGTTCACGTTGATCGCCGGGAAGAGCAGGCGGCCCTCCTGCGCCAGCTGGTAGAGGCGCAGCACGCCCGTGGTGGTCTCCTCGGAGACGCCGCGTAGGGTGCCGGCGGTGCGGGTCCAGTGCTGCGGGTCGCGGGCCAGCGAGCGGCGCAGCGTCTCGAGGATGATCCGGTACTCCTCGGGGTCGTCCTCGGTGGCGCTGGGCACGGCGCCCGCGGCCTCGAACTCGACGCCCTTGTGCACCAGCAGGGTGGCGTCGCCGCCGTCGTCCAGGATCATGTTGGGGCCGCGCTCCGGATCCTCGTCCGCGCCCGGCCAGGTGAGGATCTGCGAGGCGGTCCACCAGTAGTCCTCGAGGGACTCGTTCTTCCAGGCGAACACCGGCACGCCCTGCGGGTCCTCGGGGGTGCCCGAGCCCACGACGACGGCGGCGGCGGCCTCGTCCTGCGTGGAGAAGATGTTGCAGGAGGCCCACCGGACCTCGGCGCCGAGGGCGATGAGGGTCTCGATGAGCACGGCGGTCTGCACGGTCATGTGCAGGGAGCCGGCGATGCGGGCGCCCTTGAGCGGCTGGGCCTCCCCGTACTCCTCGCGCAGGGACATCAGCCCCGGCATCTCGTGCTCGGCCAGGCGGATCTGGTGGCGGCCCGCCTCGGCCAGGGACAGGTCCCGGACCGTGAAGTCGAACGAGGCACCGGGCACGGTGGTGCGGTTGGCGAAGGCCGGGTCGACGTCGGGGGTGCGGAACTCTGCGGAGGTCTCAGTCATGCCCTCCAGCCTAGCGAGGCCCCGGACGGCACGAGACGCGCCGCGTCAGTCCCCGTCACGCACCACGCGCAGCCCGGGGCGGGCCGGCGGGACGGCCATGGGCCGGGTGGGGACCGTGCGCACGCCGCCGTCCGCGTCGACGGCCTCGTAGTGCTCGGGCAGCTCCAGCCGCAGCACCTCCCAGCCGCGCGGGGCCGTGGTGCGCCGAGCGTGCTCGCCGCAGAGGTCGTACGTGTGCGGCTCCGCCCGGCGCGACAGGGGCCCGATGACCACCTGCGAGTCCGCATAGTTGTACGTCAGCGTGGCCAGGGCAGGGCTCTGGCATCCGGTCTTGCTGCAGCGTCGCATGGGTCCCACGCCCGCCACCCTACTCGGCGGACGGCCCGGAGCGGTGGCCTACCATGGCGCGCATGACCGCGTCCGCCTCCTCCGATCCCCTCGACCCCCTGCCGTTCCGGGCGGGCGACGCCGCGGGGGCCGAGCCGGGTGTCGAGGGCGGCCCGGCCGAGGCCGGCGTCTCCTCCCCCACGGGGCGCGGCGGACGGGACCGCCGTGGCCGAGGGCTGCGGCATCCGCGCCCGTTCGGTGCGCGCTCGGAGCGGGGCCGGGGCGAGGCGCTGCTGACCGCCGTCGAGAAGGCGGTGGACCGGCTGGGCTCCCTGGACGCGCCCGGGCTGCGGCACGTGACCGCGCGGGTGGAGCGCATCCCGGACCGGCTCGACGAGCGACTGCGCGAGCTGCACGCCGGCCGGGAACGGGATGAGGAGGCGCTGTTCGCGCGGGCCGAGCGGCAGGGCCGGGACGGGGTGCTGATCACCCTGTTCGAGCGGCCGCTGCGGGACGCGGCCGACCCGGCCGACCTCGAGGGGGCCGTCTACGGGGTGGCGCTGAGCCGTTGCGCCGACGCGTTGGGCGTGGACCCGCAGGTGCTCGACCCCAGCTGGGGCCGCGGCTGAGCCCGGACCGGGCGGTCCGCGCCGGGCACCGCACCCGGTGGACGGGCGCCGTGCGTCAGGCGCGGGCGCGGCGCAGGCGGCGACGCTCGCGCTCGGAGAGCCCGCCCCAGATGCCGAAGCGCTCGTCGTTCGCCATGGCGTACTCCAGGCACGCGTCCTTGACGGTGCAGGCCTCGCACACGCGCTTGGCGTCCCGCGTGGAGCCGCCCTTCTCCGGGAAGAACGCCTCGGGGTCCGTCTGCGCGCACAGGGCGTCCGCCTGCCAGGCCAGCTCGCCCTCGACGGGCTCGGTGGTCACGCCCGGGATGGCGGCCCAGTCGGCGGAGACGGGCACGGCCTCGACCGGACGCGCGTCACCGGG
Organism: Micrococcus sp. 093350064-1; assembly: GCF_053627955.1. Classification (NCBI taxonomy): domain Bacteria; kingdom Bacillati; phylum Actinomycetota; class Actinomycetes; order Micrococcales; family Micrococcaceae; genus Micrococcus; species Micrococcus sp. 093350064-1. The sequence goes on along the minus strand of NZ_JBSEYU010000005.1, from coordinate 114,201 downwards.
GAAGAGGGCGGTGACGGTGGCGGTCGGGGTGCCGGTCTCGCCGTCGAGGTCGTGGGCGGTGAGGAAGGCGGTCGCCTGATCCTCGAGGCTCGCGCCGGACACGCCTGCCTGCGGGTCGGCGGGGTCGAGGAACCAGTCGCTGGGGACGCTCCGCGGACGAGGCGCCGGCGCGGGATCGGCGCGGTGCGCGTCCTCGACTCGCTGGGTCTGCTCCATGTGTGACGCCTCTTCCCGGGATCGACGTGGCGGCTGTGGGCCGGGTGACCATGCGGTCCGTGCGGGTGCCGGGCAAGCCGGCGGGCCCCTCCTGGCGGGACCGTTGGCCCGGGTTCATTACATCGGTGTGATTCATGCCGAGTCAAACCGAGCGGGTGCCACACTGGGCCCATGGTCTCCCTCTCCGCACCCCGGTCCACCGGCCCCCTCGTGCTCCGCCTCGCCTCCTCCCCGCGGCCCGCGCTCGTCCAGGAGCCGGGGGCTCCGGACGAGCCCGGCGCGGTGGACCAGCGCATCGAGCTCTCGGGCCGCGTGACCGTGAACTGGGCCGCCAAGTTCGCGGGCCTGCTCGGCGCCGAGGGCGTCGGCGCGGGCGACGCCGTCGCCCTGGACCTGCCCGTCCACTGGCTCTCCCACGCCCTCGCCCTCGGCGTGCTCTGCGCCGAGGCCGAGCCCGCCCTCGAGGGCGACTCCCCCGCCGCCGTCCTCACGGACCGGCCCGAGGCGTGGCCGGACCCGTCCGTGACCGTGTTCGCCGTCGCCCTGCCGCGCGGCCTCGAGCCCGAGTTCGACGGCCCGGCCGCCGATCCGGCCGTCATGGACGTGGCCGCCGAGATCCGCGCCCAGCCGGATGCCCTGCCCGGCCCCGTGGATCACGTGCGGCCCGCGTCGATCCCGGCCGGGGCCGACGTCGCCCCGGACGACGACGGCCCGCGCCCCCGCCTGACGTGGGCGGGAGTGCGGGCCGCGCTGGAGGCGTGGGACGCGGGCCGGGCGGTGACCGTGCGCCCCTGACGGGGCGGCGGGGTCAGGCCGGGACGCTCAGACCCCGGCGTCGGGGGTACGGTGCCGGCCGTGCGGAGGCAGCTGGTCCTCGCGCAGCACGGGCATCTGACCGGTGATGATCGCGAGGTCGTTGGCGAAGCCGGGCTCCACGTCCAGCTTCTCCTTGAACACCCAGAACCGGTAGGCGAAGTAGCGGAACACGGTGCCGAAGAACAGGCCGATCACGTTGCCGGCGATGAACAGGCCGGTCGGGTCGGTCACGCCCATCAGGTACTGCGCGATCGCCACGCAGCCGGCCTGGATGCCCAGCCCGATCGCGTTCATGATCAGGAACATCACGAGCTCGCGCGTCTTGTTGGAGGAGCGCTTGTCCCGGAACGTCCAGTAGCGGTTGGCGACCCAGCTGAACAGGGTGGCGACGACGCCGCCCACGATCTTGGCCTTGACGTTGGACCCCTCGAGCGGGCCGGTCATCATCCACCAGAAGACGAGCGAGTCCACCACGAACGCGGCCGCACCGACGGTGCCGAACTTGGCCACCTCCCGCCACAGCAGGGAGACCATCCCGGTCAGGCGGCCCCAGAGATCGGACAGCATGGGCGTGGACTCCTCGGTTCGGGACGGGGGTGTGCACGCGGGGCGGACCCGCGCAGGGCTGGGGAACACTGTAGCCGCGCCCCCGGCGCGCGCCCTCCTCGGATCCGGCATCGGCCACCCCTCCGTGACGGAGTTCTCAGCCGGTCCGACTACCCTGTCCGGGTGACTTCCCCTCGACTCGGTGTGATCGGTGGCGGGCAGCTGGCCCGCATGATGGCGGGCGCCGCCGCGGAGCTCGGCGTGCCCTTCCGCGTGCTCGCGGAGGCCCCGGACGCGTCAGCGGCCCAGGTCGCCCCCCACGTGGTCGGCGACCACGCGGACCTGGCGGACCTGCGTGCGTTCGCGGCCACGGTGGACGTGGTCACCTTCGACCACGAGCACGTGCCCACCGAGCACCTGCGGGCCCTGCAGGAGGCCGGCGTCGCCGTGCGCCCCGGCCCCGAGGCGCTGCAGCACGCCCAGGACAAGCTGGTCATGCGCGCCGCCGTCGAGCGGCTGGGCCTGCCGAACCCGGCGTGGGCGCCGGTCGACGACCTCGAGGCCGTCCTCGCCTTCGGCGACGAGCACGGCTGGCCCATGATCCTCAAGACCGCCCGCGGCGGCTACGACGGCAAGGGCGTGCTCAAGCTCGACGACCCCGACGACGCCCGCGCCTCCGCCGCGGACGGCACCCTGGCCGCGTGGCTCGGCGCCGGCATCGCCCCGCTGCTGGCCGAGGCCCTCGTCCCCTTCTCCCGTGAGCTCTCCGCGCAGGTGGCGCGCACCCCCTCCGGTGAGGTGGCCGTCTACCCCGTGGTCGACTCGGTGCAGGTGGCCGGCGTGTGTGACCTCGTGGTCGCCCCGGCCCAGGACCTCGACCCGGCCGTCGCCGCGGCCGCGACCGCCGCGGCCGTCCGCCTCGCCGAGGAGCTGGACGTCACCGGCATGCTCGCGGTCGAGCTGTTCGAGACGCCGGGGGTCGGCCCGGGCTTCCAGGTGAACGAGCTGGCCATGCGCCCCCACAACTCCGGCCACTGGTCCATGGACGGCGCCGTCACCGGCCAGTTCGAGCAGCACGTCCGCGCCGTGCTCGGCCTGCCGCTGGGCGAGACGGCCCCCCGCGGGGCCGGCGTCGTGATGAAGAACGTCCTCGGCGGCGCCCGCGAGGACCTGCACGCCGGCAGCGTCGCGGCCCTCGCCGCCCACCCGCAGGCCAAGGTCCACCTCTACGGCAAGGACGTGCGCCCGGGCCGCAAGGTCGGTCACGTCAACGTCGTCGCGGACCACGGCCTCAGCCTCGAGGAGGCCGTGCGGACCGCCGAGTCCGCCGCCGCACTGCTGCGCGACGACGCCCCCACCACCGGCACCGAGACGGAGGCCCGCCCATGACCGCCACGCCCCAGACCCCCGCCCAGCCCCTGCAGGACGACGCCCCGGTCGTCTCCGTCGTGATGGGCTCCGACTCCGACTGGCCCGTGATGAGCGCGGCCGCCGAGGCCCTGCGCGAGCTCGACGTGCCCGTCGAGGTCGGCGTGGTCTCCGCGCACCGCATGCCCCACGAGATGGTGGAGTTCGGCGCCCGCGCGCACGAGCGCGGCATCCGCGTGATCGTGGCGGGCGCGGGCGGCGCGGCGCACCTGCCCGGGATGCTCGCCGCCGTCACCCCCCTGCCCGTGATCGGCGTGCCCGTGAAGCTCAAGAGCCTGGACGGGATGGACTCCCTGCTCTCGATCGTCCAGATGCCCGCCGGTGTGCCGGTGGCCACCGTCTCCATCGACGGCGCCCGCAACGCCGGCCTGCTGGCCGCCCGCATCCTCGCCTCGGCCGACACCGCGGAGGGCGACCGCCTGCGCGCCGCCCTCGCCGAGCACGCCGACGAGCTCAACGCCCAGGCCCGGGCCAAGGGGGCCCGCCTGCGCGAGCGGATGGCCGCCGACCGCTGATGTCGCCCGCCACCGGATCCGTGCCCGCCGGTCACGCGCAGCCCGACCCGCTCCGAGATCCACGCGTCGCCTCCCCCACCGAGCGCACCCGCCGGGCGCTGATCCTCACCGCCCTGACCCTGCTGGTCCCCGGCGGCGCCCAGCTCGTCGCCGGCAGCCGCCGGCTCGGCCGCGTGGCGCTGCGGGTCACCGTCACCGTGTGGGCCGTGCTGATCCTCGGGCTGCTGTGGTGGCTGGTCTCCCGCGCGAGCCTGATCTCGCTCATGGCCCGGGACGGCGTGCTGCTCGGGCTGGCGGTGGTCCTGGCGGCGTTGGCGGTGGGCTGGGCGGTGCTGTGGGTGGACACGTTCCGGCTGATCCGGCCGCACCTGCTCGCCCCCGGCGCGCGGAAGATCACGGCGGCGGTCACCGCGCTCGCGCTCGTGCTCACCAGCGGCGCCCTGCTCTACGGCGGCTGGGCGGCGAACACGAGCCGCGGGGCGCTCGGCGAGGTCTTCCAGGAGGGGCCGGCCGTCCCGGAGGCCGAGGGCCGCTACAACATCCTGGTCCTGGGCGCGGACGCCGGCGAGGGCCGCCAGGGGCTGCGCCCGGACTCCATGCACGTGGTCTCCGTGGACGCCCGCACCGGCGCCATCGTGATGTTCTCCCTGCCCCGCAACCTCCAGAACGCGCCGTTCGTCGAGGGCTCCCCGCTGTGGGACGTGTACCCGAACGGCTTCGACTGCGGCGACGAGTGCATCCTCAACGCCCTCTACACGGACGTGGAGGAGCACCACGCAGACCTCTACCCGGACGCCGAACACCCCGGCGCCGAGGCCATGAAGGACGCCGCCGGCGGCATCCTCGGCCTGGACGTCTCCGGCTACGCCCTCATGGACATGGGCGGCTTCGCCCAGCTGATCGACGCCATGGGCGGGGTGGACGTCGTCAGCGGCGGCTACGTGGTGCACCGCGGCGTCCGGCCCGACGGCGTCTGGGGCAACATCTGGTGGGAGCCGGGCACCCACCACTTCAACGGCGACGACGCGCTCGCCTTCGCCCGCTCCCGGCACTGGTCCACCGACTACGCCCGCATCCGCCGGCAGCAGTGCCTGCAGGCGGCGATGCTGGAGCAGTTCAGCCCCGCCACCGTGCTCACCCGCTTCGAGGGGATCCTCGCGGCGGGCCAGCAGATCGTGACCACCGACCTGCCGCAGTCCCAGCTCGGCACGTTCGTCGACCTCGCCGAGCGCTCGCGCGGCCAGAAGATGCGGCGGCTGACCATCGGCCCGCCCGACTTCGGCGACACGGGCACCCACTTCACCACCTACCCCGACTACGACCTCGTCCACCGCCGCGTGGACGAGATGCTGGCCGATGAGTCCGTGACCGCCGGATCGGAGCCGACCGGGGTCTCGGCGACGCCGCTGCTCACCGTGCTGGCCGTCGTCGCGCAGGAGACGCAGGCCCCCGACGTCGACGAGGACGACCCGGCCACGTGGCCGGCCCCGCCGACCCGCTCCGACGGCGAGCCCTTCACCGCCGAGGACCTGATGACGGCCGAGGACCTGGGCCAGGAGGACGTGCTGAACCACGCGTCCTCGACGAACGGGCTGTGCGTCCCCGCCCCGTGAGGCGCGGCGCGCGGGCCGACGGGCTGACCTAGGTGTAAGAGGTCATGACGTTGTTGACTCGGGCCGGGGCCAACGAGGCCGGAGGAGCGTCTCCCCAGGAGGTATGAGGCCGATGGTAGTTGTAGTGGTTCACCCACACCGCCAGGGCCTCACGCCGAGCTTGCTCTGAGGTGTAGGGGCGGGCGTAGAGGACCTCATCGACCATCAGCCGGTTGTACCGCTCGACCTTCCCGTTATGGCGCGGGGTGTAGGGTCGGATCCGGTGATGCCGGCCCCCGAGCGAGACCACCTTCGCGGTGAAGTCCGCAGCCCGATAGTTGTTCCCGTTGTCCGTGATCACCCGGTCCACGGTGATGCCGTGGGCGGCGAAGAACGCCCGCGCCCGGCAGTAGAAGCTCACGGTCGTGGCCGCCCGCTCGTCCTCCAACGCCTCGGTGTAGGCCAGGCGGGTGTACCCGTCGATCGCCGAGTGCAGGTAGGTGTAGCCGACCCGCCGGCCAGGCCCGCGCTTGGAAGCACGGCCTGCTTCACTTTCACGTCCGTGGGTGCGCCAGCCGCCCCCGTCTGGGATCTTCCCGATCTTCTTCACATCCAGGTGCACCATGTGCCCCGGCCCTCTCGCGGTGATCTTCTGGGGTCGTTGGCGCAGGTCCTCACCTGTGGGCGCGAGGTCTCGCAACCGGGAGATGCCCAGCCGGTGCATCCACCTCCCCACGGTGCGCAGGCACAGCTGGTGGCCTTCGGAGGCGAGGTGGTGATGGATGCGCCGTGCGGACCACTTGCGCTCCCGCCGCAGGGCGTGGATCTGGGCGACCAGGACCGGATCGAGCTGGGCAGGTGAACGGTGCGGCCGGCTGGGCAGGTCCTGAAGGCCGGCCTCGCCCTCGGCGCGGTAGCGGGCCACCCAGGTGGCCACCGTGGGCCGGCTCACCCGGAACTCGGCGGCCACGTGCGCCTGTGGGATCCCGTCGTGCAGGTGGCGGTGGACCATCCTGAGACGGCCGGTGGGGGTCAGGGGTGCGTTAGCGTGAGTCATGAGTGGGTCTTTTCGGGCAGGTGGGTTGTTGAGGAACTTCCATCCTGCGGGAGAGGCCCACTCGTCTCATCTCAGCCGGCGCCTCGTGGCAAGAACCTCATGACCCACAACACCTAGGCTGGGGCGCATGCACGTCCTGAAGCCCGTGATCCGTGACTACGCCTGGGGCTCCCCCACGCTCCTCGCCGACCTGCAGGGACGCGAGCCCACCGGCCGCCCCGAGGCCGAGCTGTGGCTGGGCGACCATCCGGGCGCCCCGTGCGTCGCCGTCGTGGCGGACGGCGCCCGTGTCGGCCTGGACGAGGTGGTGGCCGCGGACCCGGAGCGCTGCCTAGGGCCCGCCGCGCCGGAGGGCCGTCTGCCCTTCCTCATGAAGCTGCTCGCCGCGGGCGCCCCGCTGTCCATCCAGGCGCACCCCACCCTGGAGCAGGCCCGCGCGGGATACGCCGCGGAGGAGGCCGCCGGCGTGCCGGTCGACGCCCCGGAGCGCAACTACAAGGACGCGAACCACAAGCCGGAGATGCTGCTCGCGCTGACCCCCTTCTCGGCGATGTGCGGCTTCCGCTCCCCCGAGGTCTCCTCGGACAGCTTCGAGGCCCTGGCCCGCGCCCTCACGGAGCGGGCGGACGGGGACACGTCCGCCGTCGCCGTCGCCGCCGCCCGGATCAGCCAGGCCCTCGCCGCCGGGGACCTCGAGGACGCGTTCACCTCGATCCTCGACCCGGACTCCGTGTGGGGCTCTCCCGGCGCCGTGGCGCAGGTCGTGGACGTGCTGCGGGCCGCGCCGGACCTGGCCGAGCGCGACCCCTCGCTGGCCACGGCCCTCGAGGTCGCCCAGCACCACCCGGACGACCCCGGCGTGGTGGTGGCCATCCTGCTCAACCGCGTGGACCTGGCCCCGGGTCAGGCCATCCATCTGCCCGCCGGCAACGTGCACGCGTACCTGCACGGGCTGGGCGTGGAGGTCATGGCGGCCTCGGACAACGTGCTGCGCGGCGGGCTCACCCCGAAGCACGTGGACGTGCCCGAGCTGCGCCGCGTGGTCACCTTCGAGGCGCTGCCGGTGCCCTCCACCGAGCCCGAGCGCGTGGCCGACTCCGTGGTGGCCTTCCGCCCGCCGTTCGAGGAGTTCGAGCTGCTCCAGGCCACGCTCGAGGACGACGCCGTCCACGGGCTCGACGTGCACGGGCCCGGGATCGCGGTGGTCACCCGCGGCACGGCGAGCCTGGCCCTGGCAGGCCAGGAGATCGAGCTGGGCCCGGGCGAGGCCGTGTTCCTGCCCGCCGCGGAGACGGCGTCCGGCCCGCTGGCCGTCCGCGCCGCGGCCGGCGCCCCGGCGACGGTGCACGTGGCCGGCCTGCCGCGGGGCTGAGCCCGGCAGGCCGGCCCGCAGGCTCAGCGGGCGTCGCGGTCCTCCAGCCACTTCGACCACTTCTTCACGTCGTGGTCGGCGTCCACGGTGCGGACCGTGCCGGATGACGAGCGCATCACGATGGACTGCGTGTGCACGCGGCCGTCGGCGAAGCGCACACCGCGCAGCAGGTCGCCGTCGGTGATGCCGGTGGCCGCGAAGTAGCAGTGGTCGGAGGTGACCAGCTCGTTCGTGGTCAGCACGGCGTCGAGGTCGAGGCCGGCGTCGAGGGCCTTCTGCTTCTCGGCGTCGTCGGTGGGGGCCAGGCGACCCTGGATGATGCCGCCGGTGGCCTTGATCGCGCACGCGGTGACGATGCCCTCGGGGGTGCCGCCGATGCCCATCATCATGTCCACGCCGGTGCCCGGGCGGGCGGCGGCGATGGCGCCGGCGACGTCGCCGTCCAGGATGAACTTCACCCGGGCGCCGGCCTGGCGGATCTCCTTGACCAGGCCCTCGTGGCGGGGGCGGTCCAGCACGCACACGGTCACCTGGGAGACGGGCTTGTCCAGGGCCTTGGCCACGAGGTTCACGTTCTGCTTCACCGGCAGGCGCATGTCCACGAAGTCGGCGGCCTCGGGGCCCACCACGAGCTTGTCCATGTAGAACACGGCCGACGGGTCGAACATGGTGCCGCGCTCGGCCACCGCGAAGACGGAGAGCGCGTTGTTGTAGCCCATGGCGGTCAGGCGGGTGCCGTCGATCGGGTCCACGGCCACGTCCACGGCGGCGCCGGAGCCGTCGCCGACCTGCTCGCCGTTGAACAGCATGGGGGCCTCGTCCTTCTCGCCCTCGCCGATCACCACGGTGCCGTCCATGGCCACGGTGTCCATGAACGCGCGCATCGCGTCCACCGCGGCGCCGTCCGCCTTGTTCTTGTCCCCGTAGCCCACCCAGGGACTCGCGGCGATGGCCGCCGCCTCGGTCACCCGCACCAACTCCATGGCCAGGTTGCGGTCCGGGACGTGATTCTCGTAGCCGGTCTTCTCCGAGGACGCGCTGGTCATCGCTGCTCCGATCCTTGCTCGCGGCGCTCCGTCCGCACGAGACGGGGCGTGAGGGCGGCTCTGCCCCGGTCCTCATCCTACGGGGGCGGCCTCCCGTGGGTGGCACAATGCTGACCGTGAGCTCCGCCGACCCCCACGCCCCCGCCCCCCGTCCCGTCCTGACCGCCACGCAGGCGCAGCGGGCCCGGCAGCCGTGGATGGCCATGGTGCTCTCCCTGGCGGCTCTGCTGGCGATCGTGGCCGTGGTCCTCCTGCTCAACCCGGAGCCGCCGCAGCGGCCCCGTGAGGACCGCGTCGACGTCGCCGCCGAGGCCGCCACGGTCCCCCACGACGACGGCGACCTGCCGGCCCTGGCGCCCGAGGTGCCGGAGTCCTGGTACGCCAACTACGCCCGCCTGCAGAAGCTGGACGGCGTCTCCACGTGGGACGTCGGCTGGGTGGTGACGGACACGGTATTCGCGGGCCTGCAGCAGGCCGAGGACGTCGACCCCACCTGGGTGAGCCTGCGGGTGGACCACGTCCCGACGTCGGAGACGATCGAGATCGACGGGATCGCGTGGGATCTCCACGCCGATCCGAAGAAGCCGGAGCGACGGCTCGTGGCGGAGGTGGACGGCAGCACCGTGGTGCTGACCACCACCGGCGACCAGGCCGTCCTCGAAGACCTGGCGCACGGCGTCGCGAAGGAGACACGATGACCCCCCATACCCGCCCCGAGACGACGCCGGCCCCCGACGTCGTCGTCCCCACCTCCGACCTGACCCCCGCGGAGGCGTGGGAGGTCCTCGCCGAGGGCAACCGCCGCTTCGTGGCGGGCGAGCCGAGCCACCCGAACCAGAACGCGGAGCGGCGCAGCGACCTGACCGCCGGCCAGGCCCCGGTCGCCGTGATCTTCGGCTGCGCCGACTCGCGGCTTGCGGCGGAGATCATCTTCGACCTGGGCCTCGGCGACGTGTTCGTGGTGCGCACGGCCGGCCACGTGATCGACGACGCCGTGCTGGGCTCCATCGAGTACGGCGTGGACGTGCTGGAGATCCCGCTCGTCATCGTCCTGGGCCACAACTCGTGTGGCGCCGTCACCGCGACGGTCGAGTCCTACATCTCCGGGACCATGCCGCGCGGCTTCGTGCGCCCCCTCGTGGAGCGCATCATCCCGTCCGTGCTGGCCGGGCGCCGCCGCGGTCTGGAGGAGGTCGACGAGTTCGTGGCCGAGCACGTGGACCAGACCTGCGACCACCTCCTGGAGACCTCGCAGTCCGTCCGCGCGGCCGTCGAGTCGGGGCGCACCGCCGTCGTCGGGCTCACCTACTCGCTCTCCGAGGGCACCGCGCGGCCGGGCCGCGTGCACGGCGACCTGGCGGTCTGACGACGCCGGGCGTCCGGTGCGGCACCGGGCGCCCGCGCCGTCCTAGGATGTGACCATGACCGCAGAGAACACCGATCAGCAGTTCCGCATCGAGCACGACACCATGGGCGAGGTGAAGGTGCCGGTGAACGCGCTCTACCGTGCGCAGACCCAGCGCGCCGTGGAGAACTTCCCGATCTCCGGCAAGGGCCTCGAGCCCGCCCACATCCACGCCCTCGCACAGGTCAAGAAGGCCGCGGCCAAGGCGAACGCCGAGCTGGGCATCATCTCGCAGGAGCGCGCGGACGCCATCGTCGCCGCCGCGGACCAGGTCATCGCCGGCGACCACGACGACCAGTTCCCGATCGACGTGTTCCAGACCGGCTCCGGCACCTCCTCGAACATGAACACCAACGAGGTGCTCGCCACCCTCGCCACCCGCGCACTGAAGGAGGCCGGCTCCGAGGACGAGGTGCACCCCAACGACCACGTCAACGCCTCCCAGTCCTCGAACGACGTGTTCCCGACCTCCGTGCACGTGGCCGTCACCGCCGCCCTCGTGAACGACCTCGTCCCGGCGCTGGACCACCTGGCCGTCTCCCTCGAGAAGAAGGCGGAGGCCTTCGCCGGCGTCGTGAAGTCCGGCCGCACCCACCTCATGGACGCCACCCCGGTGACCCTGGGCCAGGAGTTCGGCGGCTACGCCGCGCAGGTCCGCTACGGCATCGAGCGCATCCAGTCCGCGCTGCCGCGCGTGGCCGAGGTCCCGCTCGGCGGCACCGCCGTGGGCACCGGCATCAACACCCCGAAGGGCTTCTCCGCCCGTGTGATCGAGCTGCTCGCCGAGGAGACCGGTCTGCCGCTGACCGAGGCCCGCAACCACTTCGAGGCCCAGGCCAACCGTGACGGCCTCGTGGAGGCCTCCGGCCAGCTGCGGAACATCGCGTTCTCGCTCATGAAGATCAACAACGACCTGCGCTGGATGGGCTCCGGCCCGAACACCGGCCTCGGCGAGATCGCCATCCCGGACCTGCAGCCGGGCTCCTCGATCATGCCGGGCAAGGTCAACCCCGTGATCTGCGAGGCCGCGATCATGGTGTGCGCCCAGGTGATCGGCAACGACACCACCGTCGCCCTGTCCTCCACCAACGGCGCCTTCGAGCTCAACGTGGGCATCCCCGTGATGGCCGCCAACCTGCTCGAGTCCATCCGCCTGCTGGCCAACACGACGCGCGTCATGGCGGACAAGATGATCGACGGCATCGAGGCCAACGAGGAGCGCTGCGCCTTCCTCGCCGGCGCCTCGCCGTCCATCGTGACCCCGCTGAACAAGGTGATCGGCTACGAGGCCGCCGCCAAGATCGCCAAGCACGCCGTCGCGAACAAGATGACCGTGCGTGAGGCCGTCGTGGACCTCGGCTACGTCGAGCGCGGCGAGGTCACCGAGGAGCAGCTGGACAAGGCCCTGGACACCATGTCCATGACCCACCCGGAGTGATCCGGCGGATCCGGTGAGCGGCGCGACGCCGCCTCCCGGACCACGACGACGAGCGGCCGTCCTCCCGTGCGGAGGGCGGCCGTCCGTCGTTCACGCCAGCACCAGCACTCCGGCGGCCGCCGCCACCATCGCCGGCCCGAACGGCAGCGCCGTTCGCCCCGTCGCCCGGCCCGCGAGGACCAGCAGCCCCGCCACGACGCCGCCGAGCAGGATCGCGCCCACCCCGGCGGCGAGCACCGCCGTCGGACCGAGCACCCCCGTGTACACGCCCAGCCCGCCGGCGAGCTTCACGTCCCCCATCCCGAGGCCGCCGCGGCTGAGCACGTGCAGCGCGAGCATCGCCACGGTGTAGCCGAGACCGCCCAGCAGGCTGCAGAGGGCCAGGTCACCCCGGCCCGCCAGCAGCGCTCCCCCGGTCATCATCGCCAACCCGCCCAGCGCCAGCCGCAGCGTCCATCGGTTCGGCAGCCGATGTTCGCGCAGGTCCGTGCGCACGAGCACGCCCGAGCACACCGCGAACCACACCAGTCCCAGGGACCACAGCACCGCCGTCGCCGGCGCGCCGTGCGTCCACGCCCATCCCACCCCGCTCATGCGCCCAGCCTAGGCCGGGCGGCGCACCCGCCGGGCCGTCGTCCACAGGGCGATCCGGCCACCTCGCGTTCACGGTCCGGCCACCCGGTGTTCTGCCCACAGCGCAACCGGAGCCGCCCATTGCGACGAGCCCTCGCGTGGGTCTACTGTGAAGTCACGAGCTTCCAGCCGTCTCATGGACGTACGGGGCTCACACAGACCCCATGGCCTCAATCCCGTTTCAAAGGGGCCATGGTGGCGGGCTTCCTCGGTCCCCCATCCCCCCCTCCGCGGGGCCGAGCACCCCCGCCGGGGGCCGCTGCTTCGGCAGCGGCCCCTTTTTCATGACCGACCCCGCCGCCCGGCTCAGGCCCGGCCCTCCTCCAGCAGGTCCGTGACCAGCGCGGCGATCGGGGAGCGCTCGGAACGGGTCAGCGTCACGTGTCCGAACAGCGGGTGGCCCTTGAGGCGCTCCACCACGGCCGCGATGCCGTCGTGCCGGCCCACGCGCAGGTTGTCCCGCTGGGCGACGTCGTGGGTCAGCACGACCTTCGAGTTGCGGCCCATCCGGCTCAGCACCGTGAGCAGCACGTTCCGCTCGAGCGACTGCGCCTCGTCCACGATCACCCACGCATCGTGCAGCGAGCGGCCGCGGATGTGCGTCAGCGGCAGGATCTCCAGCATCCCGCGGTCCACCACCTCGTCCACCACGGACGGGGAGACCAGCGCACCCAGGGTGTCGAACACGGCCTGCGCCCACGGGCCCATCTTGTCGCCCTCGGAGCCGGGCAGGTAGCCGAGGTCCTGGCCGCCGACGGCGTACAGCGGGCGGAACACGACCACCCTGCGGTGCTCGCGGCGCTCCATCACGGCGTCGAGGCCCGCGCACAGCGCCAGCGCGGACTTGCCGGTGCCCGCGCGGCCGCCGAGGGAGACGATGCCCACGCTCGGATCCGTCAGCAGCTCGATGGCCAGCCGCTGCTCGGCGGAACGGCCGTGCAGGCCGAACACGTCGCGGTCCCCGCGCACCAGGCAGGCTCGGCCGCCCTCGCCGACCCGGGCCAGGGCGGAGCCCCGGGGCGCGGTGAGCACCAGCCCCGTGTTGACCGGCAGACGGTCCGCCTCGGCCGGGGCCTCCTCCGGCCCGGTCTCGACGCCCGTGCCGGTCAGGGTCCCCAGCGGGACGCCGGCCAGGTCGACCTCGCCGTCGTCGTAGAGGGCGTCCAGCCGCTCCTGCGCCACGCTGAGGGAGACGGTGCCGCGCCAGCCCGAGTCACGCACGAGCTCGTGGCGGTACTCGTCCGCGGCGAGGCCCATGGCCGCCGCCTTCACGCGCATCGGCAGGTCCTTGGACACGACCGTGACCGTGGCGCCCTCGTCCGCGAGCGCCTTCGCGACGGCGAGGATGCGGGAGTCGTTGTCCGTGCCGCGGATGCCCAGGGGCAGCACGTCCACGGACACGTGGTTCAGTTCGATCCGCAGCGTGCCGCCCTCGGGGGTGATCGGCACGGGCTGGTCCAGCGCGCCGTGGCGGCCGCGCAGGTCGTCGAGCAGGCGCAGGGCCGTGCGCGCGTAGTAGCCGAGGTCGGGGTCGGCGCGCTTGGCCTCGAGCTCCGAGACCACCACGAGCGGCAGGACCACCTCGTGCTCGGCGAAGTGCAGCAGGGCGCGCGGGTCCGAGAGCAGCACGGACGTGTCCACCACGTAGGTCCGCAGGCCGGTCGCCTCCGCCGCCCCCGCCTCGGCACGCGCCTGGCCCGGCCGGCTCGACGGCTCCTGCCGGGTCTGCGCGTGCTCCACGAGCTCTGCCACCATGTCTGCCTCCTGTGCCGGTGAACCGTGCGGGCGGGGGTCCGCCCACGGGCCACGCTAGGAAGCGGCGTCGTCCGCCGGGGCCCGGCACGGTGAACCCGGGATGAAGTCGCGGTGACGGTCCGTCCGGGCCCCGCCACGGCCCCGGCGTCCCGCGCTCCCTACACTGGAGACGCGCCGCCGACGTCCCGACGGCCGCCCGCTCCCCGTCCCCAGGAGGGCCCTTGAGCATGCACCGCCCGTCCCCCGGCCTGCCCGATCTGCCGGGCGGCCCAGCCCCCGCCCCGACCCTGGCCGAGCGCGCCGGCGGCCGCCTGCTGGGCGCCGTCGCGCCCACCGCCGTGCTGATCGCGGCCATGTGGGTCGCGCAGGTCGTGCTGATCTTCCTCGGCCGGGTGATCATCCCCGGCGTGGGCCTGATCCCCCGACGCCTCGACGGCCTCGACGGGGTCCTGTTCTCCCCCGTGCTGCACGCCGGCTGGGCCCACCTGATCGGCAACACGACGGCGCTGCTCGTCCTCGGTCCGCTGGCCGCCCTGGTCTCGCGTCGGCCGGTGGCCCTGCTCGTCTGCGCCTGGCTGGGCTCGGGCCTGCTGACCTGGGTGATCGGCACCCCGGGCGTGCACATCGGCGCCTCCGGGATCGTGTACGTGCTGATCGCGTTCCTGATCGTCTACGGGATCGCGGTGCGGCGGATCGGGGCGGTCGTCGTCTCCGTGCTCGTCGCGCTCACGCACCTGGGCTCGAGCCTGATCGGCCTGCTGCCGGCACCCGGCATCTCGTGGACCGGCCACCTGGCCGGGGCCGTCGTCGGGGTGCTGCTGGGCCTGTGGTGGGGCCGCGCCGACCGTCAGGTGCCGAACCGGCGCTGACGGCTGCCGTAGTCGCGCAGGGCACGCAGGAAGTCGACCTTGCGGAACGCGGGCCACATGGCCTCGCAGAAGTAGAACTCCGAGTACGCGGACTGCCAGAGCAGGAACCCGGAGAGCCGCTGCTCCCCGGACGTGCGGATGACCAGGTCCGGGTCCGGCTGGCCGCGCGTGTAGAGCCGGTCCGCGATCTGCTCGACGGTGACGGACTCGGCCACCTCCGCCGCGCTGTGGCCCAGGGCGTGCTCGTCCCGCAGCAGCTCGCGCACGGCGTCGAGGATCTCCTGGCGGCCCCCGTAGCCCACGGCCACGTTCACGTGCACGCCGTCGTGGCCCTTGGTCTGCTCGGCGACCTCGGCGAGCCGTCGCGCCATGGGCTCGGGGAGCAGGTCCACCGCGCCGACCGGCTGCACGCAGACGGGGGCGCGGCCCTCGGCCGGCTGGGCGAGGCGCTCCGCCGTCGTCTGGATGATCTCCAGGAGCGGGGCGAGCTCCTCCGCCGGGCGCCGCAGGTTCTCGGTGGAGAGCATGTAGAGCGTGACCACGGGGATGCCGGCCTCGTCGCACCAGCCGATGAAGTCGAGGATGCGCTCGGCGCCGGCCTGGTGGCCCTGCTGCGTGGACGCCCCGAACGCGCGGGCCCAGCGACGGTTGCCGTCCACCAGCACGCCGATGTGCCGGGGCAGCCGCTCCGGGTCCAGGCCGCGCGTCAGCCGCCGCTCGTACAGGCGGTAGAAGGCCTCGGGTCGACCCACGGCGCGCTCCCCTCTCGGACGGTCCTGCGAGCCTCCAGGATACGCGCGCGGCACACAGCGACCATCCCGCACGGGCCCCGACCCGACCGGCGACAATGGACGCATGGACCCTGTGACACCCCTCCGCGACGCCGACGCCACCCGCCGCCTGCGCTGGCGCGTCGAGCGCGTCCGCGACCCCGACCATCCGCTGTACAAGCCCCGACTGCGCGGCTGGATCCACGCGGTCATGGCGCCGCTGACGCTCGCGGCCGGCATCGTGCTCATCGTGCTCGCGCCGACCGCAACGCTGCGGTGGGCCAGCGCGGTCTACGCCGTGACGGGCCTGCTGCTGTTCGCGGTCTCGGCGACGTACCACCTGGTGCAGTGGAACGAGGTGGTCTCCCGTGTCCTCAAGCGGCTGGACCACACGAACATCATGCTGGTCATCGCCGGCACCTACACGCCGCTCTCCCTGGCCCTGCTGCCTCCGGACCGGGCGCGTGTGCTGCTCACCCTGGTGTGGGTGGGGGCCGTGGCCGGCGTCGCGTTCCGGGTGCTGTGGACGGACGCGCCGCGCTGGCTCTACACGCCGGTGTACGTGGCCCTCGGGCTGGCGGCGCTGCTCTACCTGGGCGACTTCTTCGCCGCGGATGCGGCGGCGGGGTGGCTGATCGTGGCCGGCGGCGTCGCGTACATCACGGGCGCGGTCTTCTACGCGCTGCAGGCCCCCACGATCCACCGCGAGTGGTTCGGCTTCCACGAGCTGTTCCACGCCTTCACGGTGGCCGGCTTCGTGTGCCACGCCGTCGCCATCTACCGGGCGGTGCTCGTCGTCGCCTGAGCGTGGCGGGGACGGGGGTCTGCCGCCCGCCGGGCAGCGCCGAGGCCCGCAGACGCGCCGCTACGTCCATGCCGTAGCGGCGCGTCTGCGGGCCTCAAGGGTTCGGGCGTGGAGTCTCCGGCGTCGAGTCTCGGGCGTGCACGGGCCCGACGACGGTCAGTCGCGTCCGGTGTCCGGGGCCTGGGGCTCCGGGGCCGGCTCCTGGAGGTACCCGGGGTACTTCTCCTGCAGGCGGCGCAGCCGGTCCTCGGAGTCCGCGTCCAGGTGCTCGCCGCCCGCGCGGACCTCGTCCGGCAGGTGCTGCTGATGGCGCTCCACGAGCATGGCCTCGGCCTCCGGGGAACGCTGCTGGACGCGGCGCACCGAGCGGACCATGACGCGGAGGACGATGATCGCCATGACCACCATGAGCGCGGTGAACAGGAACCCCTCGATGCCGGGGGTGACCTCCGCCTCCTCGAGCCCGGGGCGCAGCGTCGGCTCCGGGACGGCGGGCACCGGCGCGGGGCTCGCGGCCGCGAGCGCGGTGAGGACGAGGGGAAGGCCAGACAGGGGTGTCACGCCGCCCCACTCTACCGGCCCCGGCCGCTCGGCCCGAGCCGGGGCGGCTCAGCGCAGGCCGGCGAAGAGGTCGTGCTCCGGCAGCTCGGAGGGCACGCGCGAGTCGATCAGCGCGAAGTCCTCCCACGGCCAGGCGCGCCGCTGCAGGTCGTGGGGCGCGTCGAAGAACATGCCGTCGGGGTCGATCTGCGTGCGGTGCGCCCGCAGGGCGGCGTCGCGCTCGTCGAGGAAGCCGGTGACGTCCACCTGCGTGGTGACGTCGTGGTCTGCGGTGACCCACGGCGGGATGACCTCCGGGTCGGGCACGTCCTCCCCGGCTTCACGGCGGCGCAGCACCTCGCGCATCGCGTCCATCGCATCGAACATCATCAGGCGTCGGGCGAACGGCACGTCCTCGCCGTCGGCCTCGGCCACCGCGGCCATCGTGCGGAACTTCCGCGGGTTGAACCCGCAGTCGTAGTAGACCTTCGAGACCTCCCACGCGGGCCCGGCCTCGGGGTACTTGTCCGCGAGGCCGGCGGCCCGGTAGGCCTCCATCGTCACGGCGTGGGCCTGCAGGTGGTCCGGATGCGGGTAGCCGCCGACCTCGTCGTAGGAGATGAGCACGTGCGGGCGGAACCGGCGCACGAGCGAGATCAGCGGGGTCGCCGCATCCTGGAGCGGGACCTCGGCGAAGCAGTTCGCCGGGAGGGCGGGCAGCGGATCCCCCTCGGGCAGGCCCGAGTCGAGGAAGCCGAGCCAGGCGTGCCGGATGCCGAGGATGCCCGCGGCCTCGGCCATCTCCTCGCGGCGCACGGCCGCGATGTCCCGGTCCGCCCGGGTGGTGTCCCCGAACGACGGGTTGAGCAGGGTGCCGGCCTCGCCGCCGGTGCACGTGACGACCATGACCTCGGCCCCGGCCGCCGCGTAGGCGGCCATCGTGCCGGCCCCCTTCGAGGACTCGTCGTCCGGGTGGGCGTGCACCGCCATGAGACGCAGCCCGGTGGAGGGCGGCAGGGCGGTGCCTGCGGCGGGCTGGGCCTGGGGGGTCTGATCGGTCACGTGGATCGCACACTCCTGTCCGGATGGCGGGGCCGCCGCGGGGGCGGCGGCGTGAGGGGTCCAGGCCGACGTCGTCATCGGCCTCCGGCGGCGGGCAGCGGCTAGGGTGGAGGGGATGTCTCACCACGCCCCCGCGGTCCGCGCGCAGGACCCCACATTAGCCAACCGGTACGGCACGGACCACACGCGTCCGGGCCGTCGTCGGCTGTGGGCGGGCCTCGGCGGGCTCGGGCTGGTCGTGGCCGTGCTGCTGTCCGTGTGGATCGGCCTGAACATGTCCGTGGGCGCCATCGAGTACAAGGACGTCGGCTTCACCATCGAGGACGACGGCCACGCGACCGTCACCTTCCAGGCCTCCGTCCCGGAGGGCGTGCAGGCCGAGTGCGATGTGCTCGTCACCGACTCCCACGCCGCCCCCGTCGGCTTCCGCACCGTCCGCCTGGAGACCCTGCCGGCCGACCGGCGGGACTCCCCCTCGGACGCGCAGCAGCGCTACACCGTGGACGTGCGCACCGTGGTGCGGGGCGACTCCGGCGTCGTCGAGACCTGCCGCAAGGTCTGAACCCTCCCGGCCCGCTCCGCCCTCAACGTAGCGGCCGCCTTTGGTGTGACGCACGCCGCCCGGATAGACTCGTCGGAGCATTCCCGCCCCGCCGGTGAGTCAGGCAGGCGTCGCACGGAGCCCTCGGGGCACGCGCGCCCTCCTGATCGGCGGGGTCTTTCGCATGCGGGCGCGTCCGCCGGACGCGGATCGCGCGCCAGACCCGGTGCGCCGCGCCCCGGACTCCGCATCACCCGAGACAGAAAGGCGGAACAGAGCATGACCACCAGCCAGTCCGACGCCCCGTGGCTGACCCAGGAGGCGTACGATCGCCTCTCCAAGGAGCTCGAGTACATCTCCGGTCCCGGCCGTCAGGAGATCATCGAGCGCATCGAGGCCGCCCGCGATGAGGGCGACCTCAAGGAGAACGGCGGCTACCACGCCGCCCGCGAGGAGCAGTCGAAGAACGAGGGCCGCATCGCCGAGCTGAAGCACCTGCTCGAGACCGCCCGCGTGGGCGAGGCCGCCGAGAACGACGGCGCCGTGCACCCGGGCACCGTGGTGACCGCCGTCGTCGCAGGCGACGAGATGACGTTCCTCTTCGGCAACCGCGAGATCGCCGCGGACGACGAGTCGCTCGAGGTCTACTCCGAGCGCTCCCCGCTCGGCGAGGCCATCAACGGCGCCAAGAAGGGCGACAAGGTCTCCTACACCGCCCCGAACGGCAAGGACATCAAGGTCGAGATCAAGGACGTCCAGCCCTACTCCGGCTGACCCTCCCCGGCCCCGACGACGGCCGCGGTCCCCTCGAGGGGCCGCGGCCGTCGTCCGTCCCGGGCCCCACCGCGCCCCCGTTGCTACTCTGGCCCCATGCTGACCGTCGAGAAGGCGCACCTGCTGCTCACCCGCGAGGACGGGCTCTCCGAGAGCCCCTCCCACCACCGCGTGGCCCTCGCGGCCGCCGCGCTGGCCGACCACCGCTCCGCCGGGATCGTGACCCTCGAGGACGTCCCCGTGGACCGGGCCCGCGTGCTCGTGACCGCGGCCGGCACCACCGGCGACCCCGTCCTGGACTCCTCCCTCGGACAGGTCGACGCCCTGGCCGGCCGACCGCTCGTGTCCACTGTGGCGGCCGGCAAGCCGGACCTGCGCAAGGCCGTCGTCGCCCATCTGACCGAGACCGGCCGCCTCACCGAGCGCAAGGCCTTCCTGGCCACCCGGCACGTCCCCCGGGGCACCGAGCGCACCGAGCTGCTGGCGCACCTGACCGCCGTGGTCCTCGACGAGGCCGAGCCCGCCGACGAGGACGTGCTCCTGCTCGGCGTGCTGCAGCACCTCAACCTCGCCCGACGCCTGCTGCCGGGCTCCCACGAGCGCTACGACCGCCGCGAGATGGTCCGCCGCATCGAGACACTGACGCGCGAGGACCTCCTGGTCCAGGCCGTGCGCCGCGCGGTGGGCGGGACCTCCGGCACCGTCACCGCGGCCGCCGCCGGCTCCGCGGCCTGAGCCGGCCCGGTCAGGGCAGCGGGGCCGGGCTGTAACCGGCCGCGCGCAACGCCTCCAGGACCTGGGCGGAGTGCTCGGCGCCGCGGGTCTCCATGTCGATCGTGATGTGCGCGCCGCCCATGGACAGCTCCGGGCCGACGCGGGTGTGGTCCACGCGCACCACGTTGGCGTCCGTGTCCGCGATGATCCGTGAGATCGTGGCCAGCTCGCCCGGGCGGTCCCGCAGCGGGATGCGCACGGTCATATAGCGCCCCGCGGCCGACAGTCCGGCCTGGATGGACTTCAGCATGAGCATCGGATCGATGTTCCCGCCGGAGAGGATCACGGCGGTGGTGCCGAGCTCGAAGCCCAGGTCCGCCGTGCGGCCCGCCAGCAGGGCGGCCACCCCGACGGCGCCCGCCGGCTCCACGACGAGCTTGGAGCGCTCGAGGAGGTGGACGAGGGCCGCGGCGATCTCGTCGTCCGTGACGGTCACGACGGCGTCCACCAGCTCGGCGGCGATCCGCAGCGGCAGGGCCCCGGGCCTGCCGACGGCGATGCCGTCCGCGATGGTGGACACGCTCTCCAGCACCTGGACGCGGCCCTCCTCGAGGGAGCCGGGGAACGCGGCGGCGGTGGCCGCCTGCACGCCGATGACGCGCACCGTGCGCCCACGACGCCGGGCGGCCTCCTTGAGGGCCACGGCCGTGCCGGCGATGAGCCCCCCGCCGCCGATGCCCATGATCACGGTGTCCACGTCCGGCAGCACGTCGAGGATCTCGAGGCCGACGGTGCCCTGGCCCGCGATCACGGCCGGGTCGTCGAACGGCGGGATGAACACGGCACCGGTCTCCGTGGCCCACCGCTGCGCCTCGGCGAGGGACTCGTCCACGGTGGAGCCGTGCAGGACGACCTCGGCGCCGTGGTCCCGGGTGGCCTGCAGCTTGGGCAGGGCGACGCCGTGCGGCATGAAGATGCGGGCGCGGATGCCGAGCTTGGCGGCCGCGAGGGCGACGCCCTGGGCGTGGTTGCCGGCCGAGGCGGCCACGACGCCGCGGCCGCGCTCCTCCTCGCTCAGCTGCGCCATCCGCACGTAGGCGCCGCGGACCTTGAACGAGCCGGCCCGCTGCAAATTCTCGCACTTCAGGTGCACGTCCGTGCCCACGGCCCGGGAGAGCGCCCGGGAGTGCTGCAGCGGGGAGAGCTCGGCGATCCCGCGCAGCGTCTCGCGCGCCCGCTCGATCTCCTCGAGGGTGACGGGCAGCGCCGTCGGGGCCGGCGGGCCGCCGGCGGGCCGCACCCACCGGGGCGACGGCGTCGGGACGGTCCGGTCCGGGGTGTCCGTGGCCTGCGCCGCGCCCATCAGGCGCCGTCCCCGTGCCGGGTGCCCGCGTCGGCCTCGGAGGCGAGGGCGGCGTCCTCGTGCGTCGAGGGGCGGTACCGGTGGGAGCCGGCCGCCTCGTCCTCCGCGCCGCCCGGTTCGAGGGCGTGGTCCGTCCGCTCCGTGAGCTCCTCGGGGGTGTCGGCGGTGAGGGCGCGGACGAAGCTGTTCACGAAGGCCAGCACCGGCACGGCGAACACGGCGCCCGCCAGGCCGAGGACGGTGGAGCCGGCGGCGACGGCCAGGAACACGGCCAGCGGGTGCAGCGCGACGGCCTTGCCCATCACGAGCGGCTGCAGGACGTTCGACTCGATCTGCTGCACGAGCAGCACCACGCCCAGCATGAGCAGCGCGTTGACCAGGCCGTTGGACATCAAGGCCAGGAGCACCGCCATCGCGCCGGTCAGGGTGGCGCCGATCATCGGGATGAACGAGGCCAGGAACACGAGCACGGCCAGCGGGATGGCCAGCGGCACCCCGAGGATCAGGGCGCCGATGCCGATGCCGACGGCGTCGATGAACGCCACGAAGATCTGGACCCGCACGTAGGAGCCGAGGGACTGCCAGCCGGAGCGGCCCGCGCGGCCCACGGTGGCCCGGTGCGCCTTCGGCACGAAGATCAGCAGGAAGCGCCAGATGCGGTCGCCGTCGTAGAGGAAGAAGATCAGGGAGAACAGGGCGATGAACAGGCCCGCACCGATGTTGACGGCCGTGGAGCCGAACGAGACGGCGCTGTTCATGACCGTGGCGGAGTTGTCCCGCAGCGTCTGCCACAGGCCCTCCAGCCCGGCACCGGAACGGGGGATCTCCACGCCCACGCCGGCCAGCCAGGCGATCGCGTCGTCGACGGCCTGGCCCAGTTGGCCGCCCAGTTGGGCGAAGCCCTGGACGATCTGCTGACCGGCGAGCCCCATGAGGCCCACCACGACGACGACCAGCAGCAGCACGCACAGCAGGGCGGCCGCGACGCCCGGCACCTTGATGCGCCGCATCGCCTGGAACACCGGGGCCAGCAGGGTGGCCAGCAGCGCGGCCACGAGGATCGGGATCACCACGAGGCTCACGAAGCCCAGCAGGTACACCACGACGCCGATGCCGATGACGACGGCCACCAGCCGCCAGGACCAGGCCGCGGCCACCGTCAGCCCGTAGGGCACGTCCTTGTCGATCTTGGTCTGGGCCGCCAGGGTCGAGCTCACGCGCGATCCTCCTCGTGTGGGTGGTCGGGGACATGGGGGGTCAGACCCCACTGGACGCTCCAGCGGGCGTGCGGGGCGAGCCGGTGCAGGCCCTCCCCCGAGTTCAGGGCGTCCGCGGGAGCGGTGAGCGGCTCCACCGCTAGTGCCGTGTCACGGCCGGGCAGCCGGTCCGTGACGAAGACGTGGGTGTAGGCGAACGCGTGGTCGGTCCACAGGGTCACGGCGCGGCCGTCCGCGGCGAGCAGGGTCTGGCGGTGCCGGCCGTCGGCGTCCGGGGTCAGGCCGGTGAGGCACACGTCCAGGGCGGCCTCGCCCACGGCCCGGCCGCGGCGGAAGTCCAGGTCGGTGCCGTCCACCGGCAGGGTCTCCACGGGGATGAGGTCCTCCCCCGTGCGGATCCAGGCGTCCGCGGGCACGCGCAGGCTCAGCTCCGCCGTCGGGACGTCCCCGATCCGCAGGAACGGGTGGGAGCCGACCGCCACGGGCACGGTGGCGTCCGTGTGGTTCTGCACCTCGGCGGTGACGGTGAGGCCGCCGTCCGCCTCGAGCTCGTACGTGACGCGGTGGGTGAGCCGGAACGGCCAGCCGTGCTGGGGGTGGATCTCACCGCGCAGGGTCACCGCGTGGGCGGAGAACGTCTCGGTGACGAAGTGGGTGTTGCGCAGCAGGCCGTGGCTGGCGTGGCCGCGCGCGGGTTCGGTGACGTCCAGGCGCTGCTCGACGCCGTCCAGGATCCAGCGGGCGCCGGCGACGCGGTTCGGCCACGGGCTCATCTGGATGCCGTTGGCGGCGGGCGGGACCACGTCCTGGCCGTACGGCTCGGTCAGGTCCACGCCGCCCACGCGGTACCTGCGCAGGGCACCGGCCAGGCCGACGACGACGGCCTCCGCGGACCCGCGGTGCAGGCGGTGCTGGGTGCCGGTGGCGTCCGGAGCCCCGAAGGCGGGCAGGTCGCTGGTCTCGGTCACGAAACCTCCTGAGTGGCGGCGAGGGACCCCCTCAATCTACGCCCTCGCGGACGCAGACCGCCCCGGCCCTGTGCAGGACCGGGGCGGCGGTGCGGGTCTCCGTGCGGGGACGGGGCGCCGGTCAGTCGTTGCCGCGCAGGATGGCGACGATGCGCAGGATCTCGATGTACAGCCAGATCAGGGTCACGGTCAGGCCGAAGGCCACGGACCAGGAGTACTTCTGCGGGGCGCCGTTCTTCACGCCCACGGCGGCCATCTCGAAGTCCATCGTCAGCGAGTACGCGGCGAGCAGCACGGCGATCGCGCCGATGATCAGGCCCAGGCCGCCCTCACGCATGTTGCCGATGCCGGTCCAGGTGAGGACCAGGTTGACGAGCATGAACACGAGGTAGCCGATCATGGCGCCCATGACGATCTTCGTCATGCGCGGGGTCGGGCGGAACTTGCCCGAGGTGTAGAGCGCCAGCATCACCGCGAACACGGAGAAGGTGCCGAGCACGGCCTGCACCACGATGCCCGGGTAGGCGCCCTCGAAGAACGCCGAGATGCCGCCCAGGAACAGGCC
Organism: Micrococcus sp. 093350064-1; assembly: GCF_053627955.1. Classification (NCBI taxonomy): domain Bacteria; kingdom Bacillati; phylum Actinomycetota; class Actinomycetes; order Micrococcales; family Micrococcaceae; genus Micrococcus; species Micrococcus sp. 093350064-1. Next base: position 90,194 of record NZ_JBSEYU010000005.1, on the reverse strand, counting down.
CTGCGCCACGGCGTAGGCCATGATCAGCACGGGCGAGGGCTCGCGCTTGAACGCGTTGACCAGGCCCAGCACGAGGCCGGCGATCGCGCCGATGATCATCAGGCCCGGCGAGAACCAGCCCACGGCGCCCGCCACCACGACGAGCACGAGCATCAGGCCGGTCTTGCCGACGACGTCGTTGAAGGTCATCCGGCCGGTCTGCTCCGGGCCGGCGGAGGGCGCGCGGAAGGCGTCCTCCATGGACTGCTGGTGCGCGTACTGCTGGGCCGCCTGGCCGGCGCCGAACGCCTGGGCCTGGCCGTACGGGCTCTGCTGCTGGCCGTACGGGGACTGCGCGGACTGCTGCCCGCCCTGGTACCAACCGGGCTGCGCCTGTCCGCCGCCCTGCATCTGCTGCTGGAAGTTCTGAGAGTTCATGACCGGATTCGCCACGGCTCACTCCTTCGGGTCGAGTCGGCCCGGTCGCACGCCGCCGCAGTGAGCCGCGTTCGTGCCCCGGGGTTCAGCACGATCCTATCGGGAGGTCTGTGTCCGCGCGCGGGGTCGGAGCGTGGATCCGCGCCGGTTCACCGGCTGTTCACGGTGGGCGCAGAAGCGAGGCGCGCGGGGAGACGCGTGGTGCCCCCGGCGGGACTCGAACCCGCAACACGCCGATTTTAAGTCGGCCGCCTCTGCCAGTTGGGCCACGGGGGCGTGGCGGGCCCGTGGACGCGGGCCCGGGTGCGGACGACGCCGGCCCCGCCCGATGCGCTCGGACGGGGCCGGCGGCCCGCTGGCTGCGGGATCAGCCCTTCGAGGACTCGAGGGCCCGCTGCCGCTCGAAGCGGCCGGGCTCGAGCTCGACGCCCGCGGCGCGGCGGAACGGGTTGAACGGGGTGTCCAGGCCCGCCACCGAGGTGGAGTCACGGCCGAACAGGGTCTCGGCGACCCAGCCGGACAGGATGCGGAACTTCCGCTCCAGGGTGGGCATCGCGTAGCCGTGGTAGCCGCGGTGGGCCAGGAACGCCGGGATGCCGGCGATCTTGGTGCCCAGCGGGTTGCCCACGCCGCGGCCGAAGCCCAGCCCCGCCACGGTGCCCAGGGACTTGTGCACGTACTCCTGCACCTCGCCCTCGCCGTGGCGCACGGCCATGTAGTTGGCGGCCAGACGCTTGGCCTGACGGATGGCGTGCTGGGCGTTCGGGACGCAGAAGCCGCCCGGGCCGGCCCCGGTCAGGTCCGGCACGGCGGAGACGTCGCCGCAGGCCCACGCACCCTCGAGCGCGCCGGCCTCGCCGTCCTTGATCTGCAGGGTGGGGGTGGCCTCCACGCGGCCGCGGTCGTCCACCGGGAAGTCGGTGCTCTTGACCACGGAGTTGGCCACCACGCCGGCGCACCACACGAGGGTGTCCGCCGCGAAGGTCTCCGCCTCCTCCTTGGAGGGCATGGCCACGAGCTTCATGACGCCGTCCGTGGCGTCGCCCAGCGAGGTGTTCAGCAGGACCTCGACGCCGCGGGACTTCAGATGCTCCACCACGCCCTGGGCCTGCTCCTCGGAGACCTCGGGCATGATGCGGCCCACGGCCTCGACGAGGACGATCCGGATCTCCGACTGGGAGAGGCGCTCGTTGCGCTCCACGGCGTTGCGGATGAGGTTCTCCATCTCCGCGATGGCCTCGATCCCGGCGAAGCCGCCGCCCACCACCACGAAGGTCAGGGCACGCTTGCGCTCCTCGGCGTCCGTCATCAGGGAACCGGCGTCCAGGCGCTCCAGGATCTGGTTGCGCAGCTGGACGGCCTCCTCGACCGAGCGCAGACCGATGCCCTGCTCGCCCAGACCCGGGATCGGGAACACGCGGGTCACGGCGCCCGCGGTCATCACGATGTCCTGGTACGGGATCTCGAACTCGTCGCCGCCCTCGCCGCGCACCACGGCGGTGCGGCCGGCGTGGTCCACGGACACGACGGCGCCGCGGACGACCTCGGCGTCCTTGAGGTGCGTCTGCAGGTCCACGTTCACGTGGCGGCCCTCGATGTGGCCGCCCACGACCTCGGGCAGGAACGGGTAGTACGTCATGTACGGGCGGGGGTCGACGACGGTCACGACGCCGCCGCGCTCGGCGACCTTCTTCTGCAGCTCGCGGGCGACATGGAACCCGGCGTAGCCGCCGCCGACGATCAGCAGGCGCGGCTTGGGAGACAGTTCAGGAGTGAGAGACATACCGCCAGTCTACGCACGCACGGGCCCGGCCCCTCCACTCTCCGCCGTCGTGGTCAGGACCGCAGCGAGAGCACGATCCCGTCCAGGATGTCGTGCTCGCTCGCCCAGGCCTCGGTGACGCCCGCGACCTCGGCCACCCGCTCCAGGACGGTGCTCCACAGCAGCGCGCCCGCGCCGATCACGTCCACCCGTCCCGGGTGCATGAACCCCCGCTCGGAGCGCTCGGCCCGGGTCGCGGCCACGAGGCCCTCCGCCGCCGCGCGGAACTCCGCGATCGGCAGACGCGCGCCGTGGATGGCCTCGGGCTCGTACGTGCTGAGCCCGAGGGCCTCGGCGGTCACGGTGGTCACCGAGCCGGCCACGCCGACCACGCGGGCCACGCGTTCCAGCGGCAGGCGGGCGGCGGCGTCGTCGAGGAGGCGGCGGGCGTCCGCGCGGGCCGCGGCGACCTCGTCCGACGTCGGGGGGTCGGAGCGCAGATGACGCTCGGTGAACCGCACGCAGCCCATGTCCAGGCTGACCGCGCCCACGACCTCGCCCGCGGGCGTGCCGACGACCAGCTCGGTGGAGCCGCCGCCGAGGTCCACGACGAGCACGAGGTCCTCCGGGCCCAGGTCCGCGGTCTCGACGGCGGAGACGGCGCCCGCGAAGGACAGGGCGGCCTCCTCGGCGCCCGAGACGACCTCCGGCTCGACGCCGAGCCGCTCCCGGACGCCGTCGACGAACGCGGCCCGGTTGGAGACGTCCCGGCTGGCGGAGGTGGCCACGAACCGGACCCGGCCGGCGTGGTGGCGCTGGACCAGGCGGGCGTACTCGTCCACCGCCGCGAAGGTGCGCTCCAGCGCGGCGTCGGAGAACGCGCCGGTGGCGTCCACGCCCTCGCCCAGGCGCACCACGCGCATCTCGCGCACGACGTCGGCCAGCGGCGCCGTCGGGTCGGCCCCGGCGCCGGTGGTCTCGTCCGTCCCGGCCGGCCGGGAGATCAGCAGGCGGATGGAGTTCGTGCCGCAGTCCACGCCGGCCACCGTCACCTCCTTCAGCGCGGCGACGCGCTCGAGGTGCTTCACGTGCCGGGAGAGGTCCTTCGTGGGCACCGCCGCGGCCTCGTCCCACGCGCCCTCGCACGCGCAGACCTCGGGCGTCCACCACGGGGCCACCAGGGCGATCGCCTCGTCCCCGAGCGGGTTCACCCCCGGCCCGGCCGCGAGCGCGTGGCCCACGAGGGCGTGCAGGCACTTCACGCGCTCGGGCATGCCGCCGGCCGAGACCCCGGCGATCTCCGGGACGGGCCCCGTGCCGGCCTCGGCCCCGACCCGGTCCCGCTCGGCGATGTAGGCCTCGTGCGCCGCGCGGTGCGCGGCCGCGAGCGCGGGGTCCTGGGCGAGGCGGTCGTTCATGCGCGCCATCTCCCCGTCCGCCTCCACGCGCGAGACCGCCGCCGTCAGCACGGGGTGCGTCAGGTAGAAGGTCGTGGGGAACGGGATGCCGTTGGAGAGGCGCGGCGCGGTGGTGGCCACGAGGGGGTTGCCGCACACGCAGCGGGCGCCGATCTCCACGACGTCCCGGACCGGGCGGCCGAGCTGGCGGGACAGGGTGTCCAGGTCCTTCTCGGTGACGGTGCGGTCCTGGGCGGGGCGGGGGCTGACGGTCATGGTGTCCTCGGGGGTGCGGGGGTGGTGCGGGCGGGGGCGGGACGCGGGGTTCACTCGAGCCCGGCGCGGACGGCCGAGTCCCACAGGCCCTCGGCCCACGGCAGGCGGGTGTTGACGACCTCGTCCGCGCCGGCGGCGGGCGTGTCCTCGGCCTCGGTGTCGGTCTCGGTCTCGGTCTCGGTCTCGGAGGGTCGTCCCGTCACGGAGTACAGGGTCTCCCCCGGCATGACCAGCTCGAGGCGCTCGCGCGCCTGCTGGGTCACGTAGGCGGGATCGTCCCACAGCTGGATCCGCCGTTCGTAGTCCTCGCGCTGGGCCTGCATGGTGGCGATCTCCTCGCGCGCGGCCGAGATCTCCAGCTGCTGGTTCAGGAACGCGCGCAGCGTGGGCGCCACCAGGACGGCGGCCACCAGCAGCACGGCGACGACGATGAGCGAGCGGCCCGTGATCTGCCGGGCCGGCACCGGCTCCGGCAGCGGGGCCCGACGGCGGGCGGCCGTGGCGGCGGCGGATGCGGCGCCGCGGGGGGCGGGCCGGGGCCGACGCCCGGCCGGGCGGGCCGGAGCCGTGCGGCGCGGGGGTGCCGACGGGGATGCGGGGGCGGCGGTGTCCCCGGCGGAGGCCGTGTCGGCCCGGTCCGCGTCCGGGTGCCCGTCCAGGTGTCCGGGGTGACCGGCCTGGCGGCGCTCCTGGACGCTCTGCAGGTCGATGACCTCGGCGTCCGTCGCCGCGGGCGCCGGCGTGGGGGCCGCGGGGGTCGGCGTGGGCGCGTCCGGCTTCGGGGAGGCCGTCGTCGGGGCCGCCGGGGCCGCGACGGCGGTCCGGCGCGGGGCGCCCGTCGTCGGGTCGACACGGGGCACGCGGGGGCGGCGCGGACTCATCGCGGACTCCTTCGGACGCACTGCGGGAACCCTCCCAGCCTACTGCCCGCCCCTGGCAGGATCCTGGTCGCGCCGGGACGGGCGCGGGCCCGCCCGGAAGGATCCGGGCGGGCCCGCGCGTCGTCGTCGGGGACGGTCAGCCGCGGAAGCGCGGGAAGGCGGAGCGGCCCGCGTAGACGGCGGCGTCGGCCAGGTCCTCCTCGATGCGCAGCAGCTGGTTGTACTTGGCCACGCGGTCCGAGCGGGCCGGGGCGCCGGTCTTGATCTGGCCGGCGTTGGTGGCCACCGCGAGGTCCGCGATGAACGTGTCCTCGGTCTCGCCCGAGCGGTGCGAGATCATGCAGTGGAACATGTGGCGCTGGGCCAGGGCGATCGCGTCGAAGGTCTCGGTCAGGGAGCCGATCTGGTTGACCTTCACGAGCAGGGCGTTGCCGGCCTTCTCGTCGATGCCGCGCTGCAGCCGCTCCACGTTGGTGACGAACAGGTCGTCGCCCACCAGCTGGACGCGATCGCCCAGCTGCGCCGTCAGGTGCTGCCAGCCGTCCCAGTCGTCCTCGTCGAGCGGGTCCTCGATGGAGACGATCGGGTAGTTGTCCACCAGCTCGGTGTAGTAGGCGGCCATCTCCTCGGCGGAGCGCTGCTGGCCCTCGAAGGTGTAGGAGCCCTTGTCGAAGAACTCGGAGGAGGCGACGTCCAGCGCCAGCGCGATGTCCTCGCCCAGGCGGTAGCCGGCCTTCGTCACGGCCTCGGCGATGAGGTCCAGGGCGGCCCGGTTGGACTCCAGGGACGGGGCGAACCCGCCCTCGTCGCCCAGGCCGGTGGACAGGCCCTTCTCCTGCAGCACGGTCTTCAGGGCGTGGTAGACCTCGGTGCCCCAGCGCAGGGCCTCGCGGAAGGACGGGGCGCCGATCGGGGCGATCATGAACTCCTGGATGTCCACGTTGGAGTCCGCGTGGGCGCCACCGTTGAGGATGTTCATCATCGGCACGGGCAGCACGTGGGCGTTCGGGCCGCACAGGTACTTGTAGAGCATGAGGTCGGAGGCCTGCGCGGCGGCCACGGCGACGGCCATGGACACGCCCAGGATCGCGTTCGCGCCCAGCGTGCCCTTGTTGGGGGTGCCGTCCAGGTCCCGCATCGCGCGGTCCACGGCGCGCTGGTCCGCGGCGAACTCGCCCTCGAGCTCCTCCGCGATGCCCTCGACCGCGGCGACGGCGTCCAGCACGCCCTTGCCGCCGTAGCGCTTCTTGTCCCCGTCACGGCGCTCGACCGCCTCGAACTCGCCGGTGGAGGCGCCCGAGGGCACGGCCGCGCGGCCCAGGGAGCCGTCGGTGAGCAGGACCTCCACCTCGACGGTGGGGTTGCCGCGCGAGTCGAGGATCTCGCGAGCGTGGATGGCGTCGATCAGGGCCATGGACGGGTCTCCTTCAATCGAAGTCGGAAGTCGTGCCCGCGGCGTGGACACGGCCTCAGCCTAGCGGGGACCTCCGGTTCCGGTCGGCCGCGCGCCGGCGACAAGACCGCCGTTCCCCCCGGCTGCGATGTCGCTGGGGCGCGGTCGGGGCTGCGGCCGGGCCGGCGCGGCGCCGCGTCAGCCGGACGGACGCAGCGCCGACCAGTCCCCCGCACGCACCCGGGCCACCGTGGTGCGCAGGGCCCGTTCGGGGTCCAGCCCCGCCGCCCGGGCCCGACGCACCAGCGCGAACAGCTCCGCCCCGAGCGCGGCCTCGCCCGGCCACACCGCCGCCGGGCGCTCTCCCGCCTCGGCGGCCGGCGCCGGGACGTGCGCGGCGAGCGGGTCCGGCTCCTGCCGGGCCGCGCGGTCGACCACCTTCGCGGCGGCGGCCAGCGCCGGCAGCCGGGCCGGGATGTCGCCGACGTCGAGGCCCGGGCCGGTGCCGCCGTCGTCGTGGGTCGGGGCGGCGGACGAGAGCCCCGCGGCGGCCCGCTCCTGCGCCTTGACCCGCTCCCAGGCCAGCTCGACGGCCTCGGGCGTGACGGCGGCGAGCTCCTCGGCCGGTCGCAGGCCGCCCTCGGGGGTGAGCACGAGCGGGTTGCGCCGGATCATCTTGGCGGTGAGGGCGTCGGCGGCGTCGTCCAGGCGGAACCCGGCCGTCTCCGCCGGGGCGCCCGGCTCCCGGCAGACGGCGGCGTGCAGCACCACCTGGAACAGGACGTCCCCGAGCTCGGCGGCCAGGGCGGGGTACGCGCCGTCGGCCCGACGCGCGGGCACGTCGGCCCACGCGGCGGCGTCGCGGGACTCGACCTCCGCCACCGCCTCGTACGCCTCCTCCACGAGGTACTCGGCGAGGTCGGCGTGCGTGAGCGCGGCCGTCCACGGGCAGTGGTCGCGCAGGGCCTCGACCACCGCCACCAGACGGTCCACACTCGCGCTCACGGACGGATCAGTCGTCCTCGTCCTCGTCGTCCAGCTCCTCGAGGACCGGGCCGACGGCGTCGCCGGAGATGACCTCGCCCCAGCCGGCCACGAGGATCTCGGCGAGGTCCTCGCGCTCGTCCACGGACAGGAAGGCGGCCTCGGCGGCGTTGAGCTGCAGGTCCAGCAGCTCGGAGAGCGAGTAGCCGAAGGTCTCGGCGAGCAGGTAGAGCTCGTCGGTCAGGGACACGTCCGAGACGAGCCGGTTGTCCGTGTTCACGGTGACGCGGAAGCCGAGCTGCACGAGCAGGTCGATGGGATGGCCCGCGATGCCCGCCGCGGCGTCCACCGCGCCGGTCTGCAGGTTCGAGGACGGGCAGACCTCCAGGGCGATCTGCCGGTCCCGCACCCACGCGGCGGTCTCGCCCAGGTCCACGAGGCCGGTCAGCTCGTCCAGCTGCTCGCCGTCCTCGTCCACGCCGCCGTACTCCACCGAGATGTCCTCGGCCAGGCGCACGCCGTGGCCCAGGCGCAGCGCGCGGCCGTCCACGAGGGCCGAGCGGACGGAGTCGAGCCCGTCGCCCTCGCCCGCGTGCACGGTGACGGGCAGGTGGTGGGCGGCCAGCCACGTGAAGGTGTCGGCGAAGCGGGAGGGCGGGAACCCGGCCTCGGCGCCCGCGATGTCGAAGCCCACGACGCCGGCCTCGCGGTGGCGCACGGCCAGCTCGGCGATCTCCTGGGCCCGGTCGGCGTGCCGCATCGCGGTGACCAGCTGGCCCACGCGGATCACGTGGCCCGCGGCGTCGGCGGCCTCGACCGCCTCGTCCAGGCCGGCCTGCACGGCCTCGACCGCCTCGTCCAGGCTCAGCCCGCCGGCCAGGTGCTGCTCGGGGGCCCAGCGGATCTCGCCGTAGACGACGCCGTCGGCGACCAGGTCCTCGACGAACTCGCGGGCCACGCGGCGCAGCTGCTCGCGGGTCTGCATCACGGCGGTGGTCAGGGCGAAGACCTGCAGGTACTTCTCGAGGGACTCGCCGTTGGCGTGCTCGGCGATCCACTCGGCCAGGCCCTCGACGGTGTCCGCGGGGACCTCGACGCCGGCCTCGCGGGCCAGGTCGAGGACGGTGCCCACGCGCAGGCCGCCGTCGAGGTGGTCGTGGAGGGAGACCTTGGGCAGGACGGCCAGGTCGACCTCGAGCGGGGAGGGGGATGCGGTGTCCGGAAGCTGCGTCGTCGTCACGGGCGTCACTCTACGGCAGGGCGCTCAGCGCAGGGCCTCCTGCTCGGCCAGGGTGAGGCCCTTCACCCCGGTGCCCAGCCGGCGGCGCAGCAGGGCCTTGAGCAGGCGGTCCAGCAGCAGGCCCACGAGCGCCGCACCCGTCACGGAGACGGCGATCTGCAGCACCGGGTTCTCCAGCCAGCCCGCGGTCAGACGCGCGATCATGATCGAGTACGCGGCCCAGCTGGCCGTGGAGAGCAGGTCCAGCGCCACGAACCGCACCGGCGGGTAGCGGGTGGCGCCGGCGGTGAGGTTCAGGGCCACGCGGCCGCCGGGGATGAACCGGGCGGTGAACAGCAGCAGCGCGCCGTGGCTGTGCAGGTGGTGGCGGGCGACCTCGACCGTGGCCCGCACCCGCCGCAGCCGCATCCACCGGAACCGCTCCACGCCCACGGCACGGCCGATCGCGTACGCGGCCACGTCCCCCAGGAACGCGCCCGCGAAGCCGACCCCCCACAGCGCCCACAGGGAGAACGGGTGCCCGTCGCGGACGATCGCGCCGAGGGCCACCAGCACCGACTCCGACGGGAAGATCGGCACGATGCCGTCGAGCAGGCACAGCAGCAGCGTCAGTGGCAGGACCCACCACTGCGCGGAGGCGTGGAGGATCGCCTCCTCGAGCCACGCGAGCATCCGGTCAGCCGATCCGGTCCAGGATCACGGAGCGCTCGCGCAGGGTCCGGGCGGCGGCGTCGTCGAGCTCGCCGACGGCCCAGCCGCCGGCGAGCGCGGCCTTCGCCCGCTCGAAGCGCTCCGGCGTGTCCGTGTGCAGGGTCAGCACCTTCTGACCCCGGCCCACGCGCTCGCCGGGGCGCACGTGCACCTCGACGCCGGCCGCGGCCTGGACGGCCTGGCCCTGCCGCTCCCGCCCGGCGCCGAGGCGCCACGCGGCCAGGCCCACGGCCATCGCGTCCAGCTCGGTGAGGACGCCGTCCGTCTCCGCGACGACGTCCTCGGTGTGGGCCGCCGTCGGGAGGTCCGCGCGCGGGTCGCCACCCTGGGCCTCGATCATCCGGTTCCACACGTCCATCGCCCGGCCGTTGGCCAGGTGCTCGGCCGGGTCCACGTCCGTGACCCCGGCGCCGGCGAGCATCGCGGCGGCGAGCGCCACGGTGAGCTCCACGACGTCGGCCGGGCCGCCGCCGGCGAGCACCTCCACCGACTCGCGGACCTCGAGGGCGTTGCCGGCCGTCCGGCCCAGGGGCACGGACATGTCCGTGAGCAGCGCCGAGGTGTCCACCCCGGCGTCCCGGCCTAGGTCCACCATGGTCCGGGCCAGCTCGCGGGCGGACGCCTCGTCCTTCATGAACGCGCCCGAGCCGCACTTGACGTCCAGCACGAGGGCGCCGGTGCCCTCGGCGATCTTCTTGGACATGATCGAGGAGGCGATCAGCGGGATGGCCTCCACCGTGCCGGTGACGTCGCGCAGGGCGTACAGGCGCTTGTCCGCCGGGGCCAGGCCCGAGCCGGCCGCGCAGATCACGGCGCCCACCTCGGAGAGCTGGCGCAGCATCGCCTCGTTGCTGAGGTCGGCCCGCCACCCGGGGATCGCCTCGAGCTTGTCCAGGGTGCCGCCGGTGTGGCCGAGGCCGCGGCCGGACAGCTGCGGCACGGCCACCCCGAAGGAGGCCACGAGGGGGGCCAGCGGCAGGGTGATCTTGTCCCCCACGCCGCCGGTGGAGTGCTTGTCCGCGGTGGCCAGGGGGCGGCCGTCCGGGGTGGTGAGCCCGCCGAAGTCCATGCGCTCGCCCGAGGCGATCATCGCGTCCGTCCAGCGGGCGATCTCGGCGCGGTCCATGCCGTTGAGCAGGATCGCCATGGCCAGGGCGGACATCTGCTCGTCCGCCACCACGCCGCGGGTGTACGCGTCCACCACCCAGTCGATCTGCTCGGGCGACAGCGTCCCCCGATCCCGCTTGGTGCGGATCACCTCGACGGCGTCGAAGGGCTCGGCCTGCGGCTGCGCGGTCATGGGGGTCTCCTCGGGGGACGGCTGCGACGGTCAGCCTCCGACTCTAGCGAGCGGGCCCGGGAGCGCGCCGCAGGTCAGGGACGGGCCGCCCGCTCCAGGTCGGCCGGGCCGAAGGCGTCCGGCAGCACCGCGTCGATCCCCCGCTCCCCCGCCGGGGTGAGCAGCACGAGCCCGGGGGCGCGGAACTCGTACAGCAGCTGGCGGCACCGCCCGCAGGGCATGGTGAGCACGCCCTCGCCGTCCACGCACACGAACGCGGCCAGTCGGCCGCCCCCGCCCATGCGCAGGTCGGCCAGCAGCGCGCACTCGGCGCACAGGGTCAGCCCGTAGGACGCGTTCTCGATGTTGCAGCCCGAGACGAGGCGGCCGTCGTCGGTGAGCGCGGCGGCGCCCACCCGGAACCCCGAGTAGGGCACGTAGGCGTGCTCCGTGGCGGCCAGGGCCGCGGCCCGCAGCCGGTCCCAGTCCACGCGCGGCGCCGTCGTCGTGTGCTGCCCGTCCGCCACGGCTACTCCTTCACGTACGGCACGCCCGAGGCGGCCGGGCCGCGCGAGCGGCCCACGAGGCCGGCCACGGCGAACACCGTGACGAGGTACGGGAGCATCGCCATGAACTGGCTCGGCACCGGGGTGCCGAGGATCGCCAGGACGTACTGCATGTTGGTGGCGAAGCCGAACAGCAGCGCCGCGAAGAACGCGCCGATCGGGTTCCAGCGGCCGAAGATCACGGCCGCGAGCGCGATGAAGCCCTGGCCCGCCGTCATCTCCTTGGTGAAGGACGACGCGGAGACGAGCGTGAAGAACGCCCCGCCCATGCCGGCCACCGCGCCGCCCAGCAGGACGGCGGCGTACCGCGTGCGGTTCACGTCGATGCCCACGGTGTCCGCGGCCTTGGGGTGCTCGCCCACGGCGCGCACGCGCAGGCCCCAGCGGGTGCGGAACAGGGCGAACCATAGCGCGATGACGAGCAGGTACATCGCGTAGCCCAGGATCGTCTGGTTGAACAGGATGGGCCCGAGCACGGGGATGTCCGCCAGGCCCGGGATCCGCAGGTTCGGGAAGTGCGGCGGCGCGTTGAGCTCGGTGTCCCCGCCCGTGAGGACGGTGGAGTACAGGAAGCTCGTCAGGCCGGCCACGAGCACGTTGAGCACGACGCCGACGATCACCTGGTTGACCAGGTACTTGATCGAGAACACGGCGAGCAGCCAGGACACGAGGACGCCGGCCACGATCGCGGCGGCCAGGCCCGCCCAGGGCGAGCCGGTGGCGGTGCCGACGACGGCGGCCGTGAACGCGCCCGCCAGCAGCTGACCCTCGATCGCGATGTTCACCACGCCCGAGCGCTCGGCCAGGATGCCGGCCATCGAGCCGAAGATCAGCGGGACGGCCAGCGCGAACGAGCCGGCGATCAGGCCGGTGAGGAACACGGTGGTGTTGTCCGCCGAGCCGATCACCCAGATGAGGAACGCGGCCACGAAGGCGACGGCGAACAGGGCCGCGGCCCAGCCGGGGGTGCGCCCCGAGCGCAGGGTCGCCAGCCAGGCCACCGCGGTCAGCACCGCCATGAGCCCGACGAGCAGCCAGCCCCCCAGCACGGGGTCGGCGGTCAGGTCCGGGAGCACGACGGCGTCGGACGCGTTCGAGAGTCGGAAGGTCGCCGCCGCCTCGGGGGCGCCGAGGGCGAAGACGGCCAGGGCCAGCAGGGTCAGGATCGTCAGGGCGATCGGGGTGGTCCAGTGCCGGACCACGACCCGGGCGGGCTCGGCGGCCTCGGGGCGGACGACGTCGGCGTGGGGCCGGGCGGCGGTCGCGCTCATCGGGCGTCCCCCTTCTGCTCGTGCGGGCGGTGGGTCGGGGCCGTGTCCGTGGGTGCAGTGGTCGGAGCCTGCGGGTCCGCGACGGCGGCGGCCGCGGCCGCCTGGACGCCCGTGGACGGGGCGGCGGCGTGGCCGCCGGCGCCGGTCACCGAGGCGCCGGCCACGGCGGGCTGGGTCACGGGGTCGGCGGCGCGGCGGGCACGGGCGGCGCCCGGGGCGGGCAGTCGGAAGATGGCGCGGACCAGCGGCGGGGCCGCGATGAGCAGCACGATCACGGACTGCACCACGAGGACGATGTCGACCGGCACCCCGGTCTCGGTCTGCATGGTCACGCCGCCGGCGCGCAGGGCGCCGAAGAGCAGGCCCGCGAACAGCACGCCCACCGGGTGGGACCGGCCGAGCAGGGCCACCGTGATCGCGTCGAAGCCGAAGGACCCGGCCACGGAGGTGTTCAGCGTGCTCTCCGTGCCGGCCACGTGGGTGGCGCCGGCCAGGCCGGCGAGGCCGCCGGAGATCGCCATGGCGGCCACGTAGGAGCCCTTCACGGAGATGCCGGCGGTGCGGGCGGCGTCGGGGTTGGCACCCACGGCCCGCAGGCGGAAGCCGAGGGTGGAGCGCTGCATCAGCCACCACGTGAAGAGCACGGCCAGCAGGGCGACGAAGAAGCCCCAGTGCAGCCGGAAGTCGGTCCCCAGCAGCCGCGGGAACATGGCGGAGCGGTCCAGCGGCGCGGACACCGGGTTCGTGGTGGCGGGCGCCCGCAGGACGGGGGTGTTCAACAGGTAGGCGAGCAGGTTCACCGCCACGTAGTTGAGCATGATCGTGAGGATCACCTCGTGCGCGCCCGTCCAGGCCTTGAGCACGCCGACGACGGAGCCCCACAGCACGCCGCCGAGCACGCCCATCACGACGACGAGCAGCAGGTGCACGCCGGCCGGCAGGTGCAGGTGCACGCCGAACCACGTGGCGAACATGGCGCCGAAGATGAACTGGCCCTGGCCGCCGATGTTGAACAGGCCCGCCCGGAAGGCGATGGCGATGCCCAGCGAGATGATGATCAGCGGGGTCGCCACGGTGAGGGTCTCGGTGAGCGGGTAGAGCATGCCCGTCGCGTCCGAGGCCCGGTAGTTGAAGACGGCGCCGCGGAATAGGGCCGCGAAGGCTCCGGCGAACGCGGCCCAGGCGGCGGAGAGCAGGTCGCCCGGGCGGGCGAAGAAGTAGCCGGCGGCGTCGCGGACGTCCTCGTCCACGGCGATGATCAGCAGGCCGGAGATCAGCAGGGACAGCAGGATCGCCAGGGCGGTGACCGTGCCGTTGCCCGAGAGGATCCGGCGCAGGGCGGAGTCGGCGGGGGCGGGCCGGGCGGCCGCGTCGGACGCGGGGGCCGGGCGCTGCGGGGCGGCGGTGCTCACGGGCGCTCTCCTTCCGTGGTGGGGTGGGCGGCGGGCGCCTCACCGGCGGTGCCGGGCGTGCCCGCGGCGACGTCTGCGCCGGAGGCGAGGGCCGCGTCGTCGGGGGTCTGGCCGGCCATCATGAGGCCGAGCGTCTCGCGCGAGGTGTCCCCCGGCACGATGCCGACGATCCGCCCGTGGTACATCACGGCGATCCGGTCCGCCAGCTCGAGGACCTCGTCCAGCTCGGTGGAGACGATCAGCACGGGGGTGCCGGCGTCGCGCTCGGCGATGATCCGGTCGTGCAGGAACTCGATCGAGCCGACGTCCACGCCGCGCGTGGGCTGCGAGGCGATGAACAGGCGCAGCCCGTCCACGAGTTCGCGGGCCATGACGACCTTCTGCTGGTTGCCTCCCGAGAGGGAGGAGACCGGCAGGTCCACGCCCTGGGTGCGGACGTCGAACTCGGCCACGCGGCGCTCGGCGAGCGCCCGCACCGCGGCGGGGCGCATCTGCACGGCGTTGCCGGCCGGGGCGACGTCGTACCGGTTGAGCACCATGTTCTCCGCCACGGAGAACGGGCCGACGAGCCCGTCCGTGGAGCGGTCCTCGGGCACGAAGCCGACGCCGGCGCGGATGATCTGGCGGGTGGACCGGCCGATCAGCTCCCGGCCGTCCAGGGTGACGGAGCCGGTGGCCTTGACCAGGCCCATGATCGCCTCGGTCAGCTCCGTCTGCCCGTTGCCCTGCACACCGGCCACGGCGAGGACCTCGCCCTGGCGGACGGCGAAGGACACGGCGTCCAGCAGCACCTGGCCCGTGGGCGAGACGACGGAGAGGCCCTCGACGCGGAACGTCTCCTCCCCCAGGGTCGGGGCCGTCCTGCGCCGCTCGAGGACGACGTTCCGGCCCACCATGAGGGCGGCCAGCTCGGCGGCCTCGGCGGAGGGGTCCGCCGTGCCGACCACGCGGCCGCGGCGCAGCACGGTGATGTCGTCCGAGACGGCCTTGACCTCGCGCAGCTTGTGGGAGATGAACACGATCGCCGTGCCGTCCGCGCGCAGCTGGCGGATGATGCCGAGCAGCTCGTCGGTCTCCTGGGGGGTGAGCACGGCGGTCGGCTCGTCCAGGATGAGGATGCGTGCGTCGCGGACGAGGGCCTTGATGATCTCGACGCGCTGCTGCACGCCCACGGGCAGGTCCTCGACGACGGCGTCCGGGTCCACGTCGAAGCCGTACTGCGCGGAGATCTCCCGGATCCGCCGGCGGGTGGCCTCGAGGTCGAGCACGCCCAGGGCGCGGGTGTGCTCGTCGCCGAGGGCCACGTTCTCGGCCACCGTGAAGACGGGCACGAGCATGAAGTGCTGGTGCACCATGCCGATGCCCGCGCGCATGGCCTCGCCGGGGCCGGAGAACCGGACGGGCTCGCCGTCGAGCAGGATCTCCCCCTCGGTGGGCTCGTAGAGCCCGAAGAGGACGTTCATCAGGGTGGACTTGCCGGCGCCGTTCTCGCCGAGGAGGGTGTGCACCCGCCCCGACTCCACGGTCAGGTTCACGTCCTCGTTCGCGGCGAACGAGCCGAAGCGCTTGGTGATCCCGCGCAGTTCGAGCCTCATCGAGGGCCTTCCGTCTGGTCGATGCTCGTGGTGCCGCGCTCGGCGGCGGGGGCGGGCCGGGCGCCCGCGCGCCGCGGGGCCGGTCCGGAGGGGTCCGGGCCGGCCCTGCGGCGGTGGCGAGGCGGGTCAGGCCTCCGGGGAGTACTCCGAGCCGACCTTCAGCTCGCCCGAGACGATCTTGGCCTCGAGATCCTTGAGCTCGTCCTTGAGCTCCTGCGGCACCGTGTCCTCGAAGTCGTGGAACGGGGCCAGCTCGACGCCCTTGTTCTCCAACGTGCCCACGTAGGGCTCGGCCGAGAACTCGTCCTTCAGGTCCGCGGCGATCACGTCGGCGACGGACTGGCCCATGTTCTTCTTCACCGAGGTGAGGATCAGGTTGCCGTCCTTGGTGGACTCGTAGCCGTCCGAGTCCGGCCAGATGACCTTGACGTCCTTGCCGCCCTGGTTCGCCTCGCGGACGGCGTCCAGGGTGCCCAGGCCCACGGGGCCGGCCACCGGCATCACGATGTCGGCGCCCTCGTTGATGAAGTTGGCGGTGTTCGTCTTGCCGTTGGCCACGTTCTTGAAGTCGCCCGTGAAGGAGCCGGTCTTCGCGTCCTTGTCCCAGCCCAGGACCTTGACGTCCTTGTCCTTGACCTCGTTGTAGTGCTCCACGCCGCGGGCGAAGCCGTCCATGAAGATGGTGACGGTGGGGATCTCCATGCCGCCATAGGTGGCCACGGTGCCGGTCTCGGTGGTGCCCGCCGCCAGGTAGCCGGCCAGGAACGCCGCCTGCGCCGTGTCGTAGGTGAGCTTCTGGAAGTTGTCGGAGAAGCCCTCCGCGGTGACGTCCACGCCGAAGAAGTGGGTGTCCGAGTGCTGCGCGGCGATCGGCTTCATGGCGTCGCCGAGGAGGAAGCCCACGCCGATGACGGCGTCGCAGTCGGCGTTGACCATGGCGGTCACGTTCGGGGTGAACTCGCTGGGCTCGTTCGACTCGGCCTCGCTGGTGGTGATGCCGTAGGCCTTCTCGGCAGCCTTGAGGCCCTCGTAGGAGGACTGGTTGAAGGAGCGGTCGTCGAAGCCGCCCTCGTCCGAGACGATGCAGGCCTTGTAGTCCTTGTTGTCCGAGCCGACGCCGTCCACGGTGGCGATGGCCTCGCTCTCGGCGGCGCCGGAGCCCGAGGCCTCGGACTGCTCCGGCGGGGCGCCGCACGCGGTCAGCAGCAGACCGGAGACGCCGAGCGCGGCGGCGGGGAGCAGGAGACGACGGCGGCGCGCGGCCGACGGGGTGGCGATGCCCATGGGGTCCTCATTTCGGAAGGCACGGTGCGAGGCCCGCGGCCGGTGGCCGCGGAAAGACGGGGCCCGTGCGGGTGGCCCCGTCCGGATGAGCGCGAGTCTACCGAACGGTGGGCCCGTCCCCTCCGGCGGGGGCGGGCGGTGGGGTCAGTGGTGGTCCTCGCCCGTGAGCACCTGCAGCGCGGCGGCGGTGAAGACCCGCATGCCCACGCCGATGGCCCGCTCGTCCGGCGCGTAGTCCCCGCGGTGCAGATCGTAGATGGGGCCACCCGGGGACCGGGTGCCGAGGCGCAGCATGGAGCCGGGCACCTTCTGGGTCATCCAGGCGAAGTCCTCGCCGCCCATCGACTGCGGGGTCAGGACGATCGCCCGCGAGCCGAGCTCCCGCCGCGCCGCGGTCTCGATCAGCGCCGTCTCGCCCTCGGTGTTGTGCACCGGCGGGACGCCGCGCACGTGCTCGAGCTGCACGTGCACGCCGTACGGCGCGGCCACCTGTCGGACCACCTCGTCGAGCAGCGCGCCGGCCTCCTCCCACACGTCCGCGTCGAGGCAGCGCATGGTCCCGGCCAGGTAGCCGGTGTTGTCGATCGCGTTGGGCGCGCTGCCGGCGGCGATCTGCCCCCACACCACCGAGACGGCCGAGCGCACGTCGATCCGCCGGGAGAGCACGGCGGGCACGTTCACGGCGATCTGGGACAGGGCGAAGACCATGTCCTCGGTGAGGTGGGGCCGCGAGGTGTGCCCACCGCGTCCGGTGAGGGTGATCCGGATCGTGTCCGCCGCCGAGGTGATGGCGCCGATGCGGGTGCCGATCGAGCCGACGTCGACCTGGGGGTCGCAGTGCGCCGCCAGGATGCGGGGCACGTCGTCGAGGATCCCCTGCCGCAGCACGGCCAGGGAGCCGCCGGGCAGCCGCTCCTCCGCGGGCTGGAAGATGACGCGGACCGTGCCGTGGACCCGCTCGCCGACCGCGCGCAGGTCGGGGTCGGCGGTGGCCCCGCGGAGGATGCGGCCGAGGGCGACGGCCACACCCGCCATGACGGCGGTGTGCATGTCGTGGCCGCACGCGTGCGCGACGCCGTCATTGACGGACACGTAGGGCAGGCCGGTCTCCTCCTCGACCGGCAGCGCGTCGATGTCCGCGCGCAGGGCCAGCACCACCGGCCCCTCCCCGACGTCCACGTAGGCGCCCGTGGACTCCATCCGCACGGGCGAGAGCCCATAGCCGGAGAGCAGCTCCACGATGCGGTCGGTGGTGCGGTACTCCTCATAGGAGAGCTCGGGATGCCGGTGCAGGTCCCGGCGGAAGGACACGATCTCGTCCTCGAGCTCGGCCACCACGGGGCCCACCGAGGGGACGGAGGTCGGACGGGGCCCGGTCAGCACGGAGTCGGAGGTGGTCATGGCCCAGCACCCTACTCCGGGGGTGCCGGTCGGTGCGGACCGGACCCGGCCGGGGACGCGGTCAGAGGACCTCGTCCACGCCCTCGGCCTTGAGCGCCTCGACGGCCTTCTTGACCTCCTGCGCGTGCTCCGTGGTGGTGACCAGCAGCGCGTCCTCGGTGTCCACCACGACGACGTCCTCGATGCCGATCAGCGCGATGACGCGCTTCGTGTCCGTCACCACGACGCCGGACGCGTCGTCCGAGTACACGCGCGGGGTGTCCCCGATCACCGTGATGCCGGAGGCGTCCTTGACCGGGTTCAGGCGGGCGATCGCCGCGAAGTCCCCCACGTCGTCCCACGTGAAGGAGCCGGGGATCACGGCCACGTCGCCGACGGCGGCGGCGGGCTCGGCCACGGCGTAGTCGATGGCGGTCTTCGTCAGCTCGGGCCACACCCGGGCCATGACCTCGTCCCGCTCCGGCGTCTCCCACGCGCGGGCGATCTCCATCAGGCCGGCGTGCAGCGCGGGCTCGTTCTCCTCGAGGTGGGCCAGCATGAGGCCCACGGGCGCCACGAACATGCCCGCGTTCCAGAGGTAGCGGCCGGACTTCACGTACTGCTGGGCGACCTTCAGGTCCGGCTTCTCCACGAACGCGGCGACGTCATGCGCGTCCGGGGCGCCGGCCACGCGGAGACGGCGGCCCCGGCGGATGTAGCCGAAGCCCGTGGCCGCGTGCGTGGGCTCGATGCCGATGGTCACGATCCGGCCCGTGGCCGCCGTCTCGACGGCCTGCCGCACCGCGTCCTGGAAGACCTCCACCGGGGAGATCACCTGATCCGCCGCGAACGAGCCCATGATCGTGTCCGGGTCGCGCAGGGAGAGGATCGCCGCGGCCAGGCCGATGGCGGCCGCGGAGTCCTTGGGCGAGGGCTCGAGCACCAGATCCGTCTCCGCCAGGGCCGTTAGCTGCGTGCACACCGCCTCCCGGTGGGCCTCCCCGGTCACCACGAGCATGCCCGCGGCCAGGGGCGCCAGACGGTCCCACGTGGCACGGATCAGGGTCTGGCCCGAGCCGGTGAGGTCGTGGAGGAACTTCGGCGCGGCGGCCCGCGAGAGGGGCCACAGGCGGGTGCCCACGCCCCCGGCGGGGATCACGGCGTGGAAGCGGGACAGGGCCGTGCCCGGCGCGGCCTCGCGCGGGGCATCGGTCAGGTTCGGATCGGTGCTCACCGGGCCAGACTACGGAACCGTCCGGACGGGGGACCACTCGACGCGTCCCAGGCGGGGCACAGCCCAGACCGAACAGGACGGCGGCGGGGCGCCGCACGCGTCACAGTGGTCGCCCGGGTCCCGGTCGGGCACGGAGGCGCGGGAAGGGTCTACCCTAGGTGGAGGAATCCACTCGCACACGCCCCTGCCCGTCGTCGTCCCACGGCGGAGGACCGGGATCGTGCATTCCCCCTGGAGGTATCAACCGTGTCTAGCGCCACTGCGCAGGCCCCGGCCAAGAACGGCCGCGGAACCCTGTACCGGGGCCACGGCGGCATGTGGTCCTGGGTGGGCCACCGCGTCACCGGCGTCGTCATCTTCTTCTACCTGCTCGTCCACGTGCTGGACACGGCCCTGGTCCGGGTCTCCCCCGAGGCCTACAACGCCGTGATCGGCTCGTACAAGACGTGGTACTTCGCGCTCGGCGAGGCCGGCCTCGTCGCGGCGATCATCTTCCACGCCCTGAACGGCCTGCGCATCATCCTGGTCGACTTCTGGAAGGGCGGCACCCAGCACCACAAGACCCTGCTGTGGATCGTGCTGGGGCTGTGGGTCGTCCTGACCCTGGGCTTCGCCATCCGTCACTTCAGCCTCGCACTCGGAGGTCACTGAGCCATGAGCACCACCGCTGAGACCACCATCGCGGCGCCCCGCAGCCGCCGTCTGGACCCCAAGTACACGCGCGACGGCGGCGGCCGCGGCAACTTCGAGATGCTCGCCTGGCTGTTCATGCGCATCTCGGGCGTCTTCCTCGTCGTGCTGATCGCCGTGCACCTGACCACCAACCTGCTGGTGGGCGACGGCATCCACGCCATCGACTTCGGCTTCGTGGCCGGCAAGTGGGCGCACCCGCTGTGGCAGTTCTGGGACCTGGCCCTCCTGTGGCTGGCCATGCTGCACGGCGCCAACGGCGTGCGCACGATCATCAACGACTACACCCGTCGCGGCAGCGCCCGCTTCTGGCTGACGATGATCCTGTACATCGCCACGGCCGTGATCATCATCCTCGGCACCCTGGTGATCTTCACCTTCGATCCCTGCATGGTGGACGCCTCCGGCGCCCTGCTCGAGGGCTCCCCGGCCTTCTGCGGCTGACCTCGGAAACGCTCACCCTGCGGTGCGGCCGGCCCGAGCGGCCGCCGCGTCACAGACACCCAGAAAGAGAGACCTGAATGCAGGTGCACAAGTACGACGTGGTGATCGTCGGCGCCGGCGGCGCGGGCATGCGCGCGGCCATCGAGGCCGGTCAGCGCGCGCACACCGCCGTCCTCACCAAGATCTACCCCACGCGTTCCCACACCGGCGCGGCCCAGGGCGGCATGTGCGCGGCCCTCGCCAACGTCGAGGAGGACAACTGGGAGTGGCACACGTTCGACACCGTCAAGGGCGGCGACTACCTGGTGGACCAGGACGCCGCGGAGGTCATGGCCAAGGAGGCCATCGACGCGGTGCTGGACCTCGAGAAGATGGGCCTGCCCTTCAACCGCACCCCCGAGGGCAAGATCGACCAGCGCCGCTTCGGCGGCCACACCCGTGACCACGGCAAGGCGCCCGTGCGCCGCGCCTGCTACGCCGCGGACCGCACCGGCCACATGATCCTCCAGACGCTGTACCAGAACTGCGTCAAGCACAACGTGGAGTTCTACAACGAGTTCTACGTGCTCGACCTGCTGCTGGTGGAGGAGGACGCCGTGCGCGAGGACGGCACCGCCTACAAGCAGAAGCGCACCGCCGGCGTCGTCTCCTACGAGCTGGCCACCGGCGAGATCCACGTCTTCCAGGCCAAGTCGGTCGTCTTCGCCACCGGCGGCGCCGGCAAGGTGTACAAGACCACCTCGAACGCCCACACCCTCACCGGCGACGGCATGGCCATCGCCTACCGCGCGGGCCTGCCGCTGGAGGACATGGAGTTCGTGCAGTTCCACCCGACCGGCCTGGCCGGCCTGGGCATCCTGCTCTCCGAGGCCGCACGCGGCGAGGGCGGCATCCTCCGCAACGCGGACGGCGAGCGCTTCATGGAACGCTACGCCCCCACCATCAAGGACCTCGCCCCGCGCGACATCGTGGCCCGGTCCATGGCCGAGGAGGTCCGTCAGGGCCGCGGCGCCGGTCCCAACAAGGACTACGTGCTGCTCGATCTGACGCACCTGGAGCCCTCGCACATCGACGAGAAGCTCCCGGACATCACCGAGTTCGCCCGCACGTACCTGGGCGTCGAGCCCTACACGGAGCCGGTGCCGGTGTTCCCCACCTGCCACTACTTCATGGGCGGCATCCCCACGAACATCAAGGCCGAGGTCCTCCAGGACAACGACACCGTCGTGCCGGGCCTGTACGCCGCCGGCGAGGTGGCCTGCGTGTCCGTGCACGGGTCCAACCGCCTGGGCACCAACTCGCTGCTGGACATCAACGTGTTCGGCCGCCGCGCCGGCATCTACGGCGCCGAGTACGCCGCGCAGGCGGACTGGGTGGAGCTGCCCGAGGGCGGCGAGCTGCCGACCGTGGAGCACATCGAGAACCTGCGCTCCGCCACCGGCTCCGAGCGCGTCGCGGACATCCGCGCCGAGCTCCAGGAGTCGATGGACGCGGACATGCAGGTCTTCCGCGACGAGGACTCGATCCGCCGCGCACTGGCCAAGATCGAGGAGCTGCGCGGGCGCTACGAGAACGTGTCCGTCCAGGACAAGGGCCGCCGCTTCAACCTCGACCTGCTCGAGGGCATGGAGCTGGGCTACCTCCTGGACATCGCCGAGGCGATGACCCTCGCGGCCCTGGGCCGCAAGGAGTCCCGCGGCGGGCACTACCGCGAGGACTACCCCGACCGCGACGACGAGAACTTCATGGCGCACACCATGATCTACCGTGACGAGACCGCGGAGATGGAGGGCGTCAAGGGCATCCGCTTCGAGACCAAGCCCGTCGTCGTGACCCGTTACCAGCCGATGGAGCGTAAGTACTGATGAGCCACTCAGCAACCGAGACCGAGGCCCCCGTGGCCCAGGCGCAGACCCAGTCCGCCGGTGGCGGCGCAGGCGAGGTCGAGAGCTTCGACATCGTGCTCAAGGTCCGCCGCTACCTCCCGGAGTCCTCCGAGGAGTCCTACTGGGACGAGTGGCGCCTGACCATGTACGGCACCGACCGCGTGCTGGACGCCCTGCACAAGGTCAAGTGGGACCACGACGGCACCCTGTCGTTCCGCCGCTCCTGCGCCCACGGCGTGTGCGGCTCCGACGCCATGCGCATCAACGGCCGCAACCGCCTGGCCTGCAAGACGCTCCTGAAGGACCTCGACCTGTCCAAGCCCATCCTGGTGGAGCCCATCAAGGGCCTGCCGGTGGAGAAGGACCTGATCGTGGACATGGACCCGTTCTTCCAGTCCTACCGCGAGATCATGCCATTCCTGGTCGCCGAGGGCCACGCGCCCACCAAGGAGCGCTACCAGTCCCAGGCCGACCGGGCGATCTACGACGACACCACGAAGTGCATCCTGTGCGCCGCGTGCACCTCGTCCTGCCCGGTGTTCTGGACGGACGGCCAGTACTTCGGCCCGGCCGCCATCGTCAACGCGCACCGGTTCATCTTCGACTCGCGTGACGAGGCCGGCGACATGCGCCTGGAGATCCTGAACGACAAGGAGGGCGTGTGGCGTTGCCGCACGACCTTCAACTGCACCGACGCGTGCCCCCGCGGCATCCAGGTGACCAAGGCGATCTCCGAGGTGAAGCGGGCCATCCTGGCCCGCCAGTTCTGATCCCCCGCACCACGACGGCGGCCCGTCTCCTCGCTCGAGGAGGCGGGCCGCCGTCGTCGTGGAGGGGTGCCCCTCCCGCCGAGGCCCGCAGACGCGCCGTCACCGGCCCGGTGTAGCGGCGTGTCTGCGGGCCTCGGCGTGGGGACGGGGGCGGGACCGGAGGCGGAGGCGGTCCGAGCTCAGACGTCGAAGGCGGCGCGCGTCTCCCGCCGGTGCGCCACCCGCAGCCACACCGCGCTGGAGACGAGCATCCCGACGACGGCGCCCAGCACGACCGGACCCCCTCCCCCGGCCTGCACCATCCGCCCGCCGTCGACCATCCAGAAGGCCGCCGTGAGCATCCCCAGCACCACGAGCACGCTCCCCACGGGGCGCACGGCCCGGATCCGGCGGGTGATGCCGGCCAGGAGCACCAGGGTCAGGACGACCACCGCCGCGGCGGCCACCGGCCCCGCCCCCGCCGGGGTGAGGAACGCGGCGACGTCGGCGTCGGTGACCTCGCTCGCGCCCCAGGAGCGCGCCTCCAGCACGGCGCGGGCGTAGCCGGGCGTCACCTGCAGCGCGAGCACGCCCCCCACGCCGGCCGCGCTCAGTGCCCCCGTGACCGCCGTGACGGTCTGGAACAGGCGCAGGGGACGCAGCGACGCGAGATCGGGGGCGGGGTCCGTGGTCTCGTGGGGATCGTCGTCGAGGGGGTGCATACCCCCATCATGCCCGGCGGCGCAGGAAGGTCGTTGCGAGGCCCGGGTTGAAGGCGCACACGAGCCAGGCCGCGTTCACGAGCGCGAACAGCCCGCCCAGGACCAGGGGCAGCACCACGTCCCCGGCGGGGAAGACGAACAGGCGGATGGCCCCCAGCAGCGTCACGAAGATGGCGATCGAGGCGAACAGGGCACCCATGATGCGCGCCGTGTTGCTGTGCCGGGTCAGCCCGACGAGGACGATCGCGTAGACCGCCAGACCCAGCAGGGTCGCGAACCAGGCACTGCCGGTGAGGGCGCCCTCGATGGCCTCGGCGGTCATCGCGGGCGACTGCGCGCCGCCCTCGGGCAGCGAGTCCGCGATGTCCTGGGCCGCGCCCGGGAGGAGGTTGCGCAGGATCGACGCGGCATAGAGGACCGCGGATGCCACCGTCAACCCGAGCAGCGCCCGGAACACGCCGGGGGTGCGGGCGTCGGGGCGGATCAGCGGGCGGGCGTCCGGGCCGGAGTGCCCGGCGATGCGCCGCCGCGCCTCATCCGGGCCCACCACGGGCCGCCCGCCGCCGTCCAGGTCGTCGGGGTGGGGGGACACGGGATGCGGGGGTCGATGATCGGAGGCCATGTCGCCATGGTCTCCGCTGGCCGACGCCGGGGCGAGGGCTGGCGACCCCGGACTCGCCGCCGGCGAACGGCGTCGGGGTCAGGCGCGGCGGCCCTGACGGGTGTAGGCCGCGACCTGCGGGTTGAAGGCCTTGACCAGCCACAGGATGTTCACGATCACCAGCGCCAGGCTGAGCACGGAGGCCAGCACGCCGCCGATGCCGGGGTAGGTCACGAAGGAGAAGATGCCGCCGACGGCGCTGAGGGTGCCCAGGATCGCGAGGACGATGCCGAGGATGCGGGCCCAGTTCTTGGCCCCGCGGAGGTTGAAGTACACCAGGGCGTACAGGGCCACGCCGATGAGCAGGACGATGATCGTGCCCACCGTCACGGAGGCGCCCACGACGGGCGCGATCTCCTCCACCTGCTCGGGGGTGAGGCCGCTCTGGCGAAGGGAGTCCCGCATGCGTTCGATGCTCTCCTCGCCGCCGAACAGGGCTGGCAGGGAGGACAGCACGTACAGCGCGAGCGACGTGAGCGTCAGCGTCAGGAGGGCGGGGAACGCGGCCGGCTCCGGGACGATGCCGTACGGGCTGCCCGGCTGGGCGCCGTAGCCCGGGGCCGCGTAGGGCTGCGTGCCGTAGCGGGAGCCCGCGGCGGGCTGGCCCGGGTTCGGGTCCTGGTGCGGTCGATCGGTGGTCATGGAGTGCTCCTCGGTGTCGTGGGTGACGGTGATGGCGGTGACGGGCGCGGCGGCCGGATCACTCGTGGCGCAGGGCCTCGATGGGATCCTTCCGGGCCGCACGCAGGGCGGGCAAGGTGCCGGCGATGAACGCGATGGCCACGATCAGCAGCAGGATCAGCAGCAGGGCGGGGGGGTTGACCGCGAACAGGACCAGGCCGGTGACGCCGCTGAGGGGGCCGGTGGTCAGCACCTGGTTCGCGATGAGGCCGACGGCGACGCCCAGGCCGATGCCGATCAGCGAGCCGAGCAGGCCGATCACGACGGCCTCCATGGTGAACAGGCCGAAGATCTTCCCGCCGGTCATGCCGAGGGCCTTCATGAGGCCGATCTCCCGGGTGCGCTCCTGCACCGCCATGAGCAGGGTGTTGATGATGCCGAAGCTGGCGGCGAGCAGTGCGATGAGCGCGAAGCCGGTGAGCACCCACGTGACGGCGTCGATGACGCCGCGGATCACGCCGAGCTGCTCCTCGAGGGTCTGCGCCAGCAGGCCCTTGTCGGCCAGCGCCTGCTTCACGGCGTCCTCGTTCGCCTCCGGATCCTCCACGATCGCCGTGGCCTGGAAGTAGGTGTCCCGCTGGGACTCCGGCAGGCCCTCCGTCGTGATGTCGTAGATCGCCTGCTCGAGCGACTCCGACGGCGTCGGGGCGGTGCCCGCACCGGACGCGGCCGCCTTCGTCACTCCGACCACGGTGGCCTTCACGGACTTGTGCTCCTGCAGCGGGGTCGCTGCCACGACGGTCAGCTCCGTGCCGATCAGGTCCTCGGCGTCGCTGGCGCCCAGGTCCTCCACCCACGACTCGGGCACGACGATCTCGTTGGCCCCGGCCTCGGGGGCACGGCCGGCGGAGAAGGTGAGCATGTCGATCTCACCGGAGCTGCCCATGAAGCCGGTCTGCCACTTGCGGCCGTCCGGGCCCTGGATGTACTCCGGCTCGGCCACCCGATAGGTCTTCACCTCGGTGACGTGCTCGGTGTCCTCGATCGCGGCGAGGTCCTCCTGGGTGAGCAGCGGCATGCCGAACATCTCGCCGCCGGCGGCGTCCTGCTCCGTGTACTCCTGGGGCGAACCGCTCACCGCCCCGGCCGAGGACATGTCCTGCTGCTTCATCACGGTCAGCTCGCCGGGCTGGCCGAAGCCCTCGACCACGTTGTCCACGTACTTGTTGATGCCCGCGCCGAGCCCCGTGGTGAGGGTCAGCGTGAATGCGCCGATCACGATCGCGACGACGGTGAGGAAGGTGCGCAGCTTGGAGCGCATCGTGTTCGCGAGCGCCGTGCCCGCGACGTCGGTGACCTTCATGCCCGTGCTCCGTCCTGCTCGGTGCCGACGCGCTCGTCGGCGATGACCACGCCGTCCTGCAGCTCGACGCGACGGTCGCACTTCGCGGCCAGGTCGTCGTCGTGCGTGACCACCACGAGGGTGATGCCCTCGTCGCGGTGCAGGCCGAAGAGGATGTCCTCCACGGCCGCCGAGGTGGCGGAGTCCAGGTTGCCCGTGGGTTCGTCCGCGAACAGCACCGTCGGGTTGTTCACGAGCGCGCGGGCGATGCACACGCGCTGCTTCTGGCCGCCGGAGAGGTCGGTGGCCTTGTTCTTGGCCTTGTCCGCGAGCTCGAGCCGCTCGAGCACCGCCATGCCGCGGCGGGTGCGCTCGGCCCGGCCCACGCCGGCGATCTTCAGCGGCAGCACGGTGTTCTCCAGGACCGTCTGGTTCGGGTTCAGGAAGAACTGCTGGAACACGAAGCCGAACCGCTCGTTGCGCAGCTGCGAGATCTCCGCGGCCTTGAGCTGGGAGACGGGACGGCCGTCCATCGCGACGACGCCGGCGGAGGGCTGGTCCAGCAGCGCCAGCAGGTGCATCAGGGTGGACTTGCCGGAGCCGGACTTGCCGACGACGGCCAGGGACTCGCCGCGCTGGATCTGCAGGGTGATGCCCTTCAGTGCGTCGAAGCGGGACGCCCCGCGGCCGTAGACCTTGACGAGGTTCTCCGTCTCCAGGACGGGTTCGGCCCCGGGCGGGACCTCGGCGACCCCGGGGGTCGCGACTGCGGTGGACATGGCTCCGGCACTCCTCTGTCGGTGGGGCTCGCCCCCGCTGCGGCAGGAGCGGAGGCGGTGCCTCCATCCTGACAGCCGCGCACGCGCCGTCGCATCCACCTCGAGTCGGAGAAACACGACGGCCCGCGTCCCCCGCAGGTCGGGGGCGCGGGCCGTCGTCGGGGGGCCGGTGCGGTCCGGCTCAGCGCAGCGGCGGCAGGAAGCCGACCTTGGCGTAGACGTCCTCGAGCACGGGCGTGGCCACGGCGCGGGCCTTCTCGGCGCCGGCGGCGAGGATGCGGTCCAGCTCGGCGGGGTCGTCCAGCAGCGCGAGGGCGCGCTCGCGCACGGGGGCCAGGCGCTCGACGACGGCGTCCGCCACCGCGACCTTGAGGTGCCCGTACATCTTGCCGACGAACTCCTCCTCGAGCTGCGGGATCGGTGTGCCGGACACCGCGGAGAGGATGGTCAGCAGGTTGGAGACGCCAGGCTTGGCCTCACGGTCGAAGCGCACCTCGGTGCCGTCGTCGGTCACGGCCGACTTGATCTTCTTGGCGGTCTTCTTCGGCTCCTCGAGGATGTTGATGAGCCCGTTCGGGGACGCCGCGGACTTGGACATCTTCGACGTGGGGTCCTGCAGGTCGTAGATGCGCGCGCCGGTCTCCGGGTAGAAGCCGGTGGGCACCACGAACGTCTCGCCGTAGCGGTGGTTGAAGCGCTGGGCGAGGTCGCGGGTGAGCTCCACGTGCTGGCGCTGGTCGTCGCCCACGGGCACGCCATGCGGCTGGTAGAGCAGGATGTCCGCGGCCATGAGCATGGGGTACGCGAGCAGGCCGACGCCGGCCGCGTCCGCGCCCTGCTTGGCGGACTTGTCCTTGAACTGGGTCATCCGCATGGCCTCGCCCATGCCGGTCATGCAGGTCAGCACCCACGCCAGCTGCGCATGCTCGGGCACCTGGGACTGGACGAACAGCGTGGAGCGCTCGGGGTCGATGCCGCCGGCGATGAACTGCGCGGCGGCCACCCGCGTGCGCTCCGCCAGGGCTGCCGGGTCCTGCGGCACGGTGATGGCGTGCAGGTCGGGGATGAAGAAGAACGCCTCGAAGTCGGCCTGGGTGCGCTCCCAGTTCACGAGGGCGCCGAGGTAGTTGCCCAGGTGGAGGGAGTCCGCCGAGGGCTGCATGCCGGAGAGCACGCGGTGCCGGGCGGACGCGCCGGCCAGGTGGGCGGTGGCGGCGGCGTCCTGGGCCAGGACGTCCTGCACGGAGTTCTTCTTCATGGTCATCTCAGCCTCGGGTCTCTCCTGCACGGTCAGAACTGGTAGTCGACCACGAGCGGGGCGTGGTCGGAGAAGCGGGTCCCCCAGCTGGGGGCGCGGTCCACGACGGCGGTCGTCGCCCGCTCGGCCAGGCCCGCGGTCGCCATGTGGTAGTCGATGCGCCACCCGGCGTCGTTGTCGAAGGCCTTGCCGCGCATGGACCACCACGTGTACGGGCCCGGCACCGGCCCGGCGAGGGCGCGGTGCACGTCCGTGAAGCCGAGCTCGCCGAAGAACCGGTCGAAGTAGGCGCGCTCCTCGGGCAGGAAGCCGGCCTTCTTCACGTTGCCCTTCCAGTTCTTGATGTCCAGCTCGGTGTGGCCCACGTTGAGGTCGCCCGTGACGAGGGCGTGCCCCTCCCCCGCGGCCAGCTCGGAGAGGCGGCGGACCATCTCGTCGAGGAACCGGTACTTGTCCACCTGCTTCGGGGTGTCGACCTCGCCCGAGTGCACGTACGCGGAGACCACGGTCAGCGGCGAGCCGTCCGGCAGGCGCAGGTCGGCCTCGATCCAGCGGCCGGCGTCGTCGAAGTACGCGTCGGCGTCGGCGATGCCGGTGCGGACCTCGCCGAGCGGGAACCGCGAGGCGATCGCGACGCCGGCCCGCCCCTTGGCGGCGGCCACGGCGTCCGCCAGGTGCACCTCGTCCCAGTCCTCGCCCACGATCTCGCGGACCAGCTGCGCCGTGACGTCCGCGGGGGCGCGCACCTCCTGGAGGGTGAGCACGTCCACGCCGCGGCCGGCGAACCACTCGCGCATGCCCTTGCGGTGCGAGGCGCGGATGCCGTTGACGTTCACGGTGGCCACGCGCACGGCGCCGTCGGCCTTGGGCGCCCCGGCGTTGGCGTGCACCACGGGCTCGCCCTCGGCGGGCTCGGGGTACTTCCCGGTGACGGGGTCCTTCTCGGGCAGCGCCGTCATCAGCCGATCACCGTCCCGCTCACCGGGCCCTCGGCGCCGCCGGCCCGGGACTCCTTGATCATGTCGCGGGCGTTGGAGGCCGTGATGTCGATGGTCTCCAGGGCGCGGTCCACCATCTCGCGGTCCATGCCCGCGCCCGCGGCGAGCTGCTCGCGCACCACGCGCACCTGCACCTGGGCGATCTTGAACGAGTGGTCCAGCTTGGTGTCCCGCATGGGGTCCGCGGCCGGGGCCTGCGGGGCCACCGCGGGGGCGGCGGCGTCGGTGTCCCGGCCGCGCAGGGCGGCGACGTCGGCGCGGGCGTTCTGCATGGCGGTGTCCACCTTGCGGCCCGCGGCCTGGACGCCGCGGCGCATCTGCAGGAACACGACCACCGCGAACACGAGCCAGCCGGCGGCGACGGCGACCACGAGCCACCCGATCACGTCGTTCTGGTTCGCGGCGAAGATGATCGCCACGATCAGGATGACGATCATCGCGACGAAGCCGAGCGATCCCACGCGCAGGCCGGCGCGGGGGCCGCGGCGCGCGCCGTCGGGACCGGGGGTCAGGGACTGGGACATGGGTGCTCCTCCGGAGGGGCTCGTGGGGTCTGCCCTCCATCATCCCGCATCGTGGGGTGGGGTCCGAATCGGGCGGCCCGCGTCGGTACCTATCCTGAGGCGATGACCCCCCGCCCCCCGCACCCCGCCGACCCCGCGTCCGGGGCCTTCACCCCTGACCAGCGCCGCATCCTCACCGCACTGCTCATGCCGCTCTTCCTCGCGTTGATGAGCGTGTCCGTGGTGAACGTGGCGCTGCCGGCCATCGAGTCGGGCCTGGACGCCACGAGCGCGGATCTGCAGTGGGTGCTGGCGGGGTACACGCTGACGTTCGGCACCGTGCTCGTGGCCGCGGGCCGCGCCGGCGACCTGTGGGGGCGCAAGAACCTGTTCCTGGCGGGCATCACGCTGTACATGCTCGGCTCCCTGCTCTCCGGCCTGGCCGGGGACACTCTGCTGCTCAATGCCGGGCGCCTGCTCACGGGCCTGGGCGCGGGCGTGTTCAACCCCCAGGTCATCGGGTTCATCCAGTCGAACTTCCACGGCCGCGCCCGCGGGCGGGCCTACGGGCTCTTCGGCACCGTGGTGGGCCTCGGCGTGGCCGTGGGGCCCCTGCTCGGCGGGCTGTTCCTCGGCGCGTTCGGCCCCGAGTGGGGCTGGCGCTCCACGTTCCTCATGAACGTGCCCGTGGGCCTGGCCGCCGTCGCGATGGGCGCCCTCTGGCTGCCGCCGCCCACCCGCGTGCACGGCCTGCCCCCCGCCCCCGGACCACGCGGGATCGCCGCGCTCGATCCGGTGGGCGCCCTGCTGCTCGGCGCCGGCGGGGTGAGCCTCATGGTGCCGTTCATCGTCCCGGGCACCGCCTGGCTGCTGGTCCTCGCCGCCGCGCTCGTGACGGCGTGGTGGCTGTGGGAGAAGCGCGTGAAGGCCCGGGCGTCGGCCACCGGCGTGCAGCCCATGGTGGACCCGGCCCTGTTCCGGCGGCCGTCCTTCACGATCGGCGCGCTCGAGTCCACCATCTACCTGGCCACCATGCCGGCGGTGTTCGCGATCGTGGCGATCTTCCTGCAGCGCGGCATGGGGTTCACGCCGCTCGAGGCCGGCCTCGTGGGTCTGCCCGGCGCCGTCGTCGTGGCCTCCCTGTCCCCGTGGGTGGGTTCGATGGTGCAGCGGCGGGGGCCCGTGCTCGTGCTGCTCGGCGCTCTGGTGGGCCTCGTGTCGCTGGGGGTGCTCGCGCTCGCGTTCGAGCGCAGCGCGGCCGGCGCGTGGTCGCCGTGGATCGTGGGGGTGGGGCTGATCGTGCAGTCGGCCTCGCAGGCCCTGCTGCTCACCAGCACGCAGGTGCTGATGATGGACGACGTCGCCGGCCACGAGGCGGGGGCGGCCGGCGGCGTCGCCCAGACGGCGCAGCGCCTCGGCACCGCCCTGGGCCTGTCCGTGGTGACGGGCGCGTTCTTCGCGGCCCTGGCCGGCGCCGCCGGCGAGAGCGCCGGGCCGCCGTCGGCCGCGGAGTACGCGCACGCGGCCTCGGCCGCCATGGGCATGGTGGCCGTGTGCTGGGCGCTCACCGCCGTGATCGCGGCCCTGGACGTGGTCCGGCGGCGCCGCGCTGCGCGCGGTCTGACCGGCGCGCGGGGGCCTCAGCGCAGGAACAGCGCGCCGAGCCGGCGGGCGGCGAGCCACACCCCGACGCCGGCCATCACCACGAAGTAGAGGACGTGGCCGGCGGTCGCCCAGCTCAGCACGCCCACCGCGAGCGCGCGCATCATTTCCACGGCGTGCCACAGCGGGAACACCCGGATCACCCACTGGATCGGCTCCGGGTAGACCGCGAGCGGGAAGAACGTGGCTGAGAACAGGAACATGGGCATCAGCACGATCTGGATCCAGTCCATGTGCTGGAACGTCTTCATCCAGCTCGTCACCGCCATGCCGAGGGAGGCGAAGCCCAGCGCCACGAGCAGGGCGCCGGGGATCATGAGCAGCGCCGTCCAGGAGGTGACGAGCCCGGTCACGGTCATGACGATCAGGAAGCCGACCGCGTAGATCAGCCCGCGCAGCAGCGCCATCGCGATCTCCCCGAGTGCCACGTCCAGCGGGCCCAGCCGTGTGGAGAGCATGGTCTGGTACGTCTTCGCGTAGCGCAGCTTGAAGAACACGTTCCACGTGGAGTCGTAGATGGCGCCGTTCATCGCCGAGACCGCCAGCAGTGCGGGGGCGAGGTACATGCCGTACGGGATGGGGGTGCCGTCCGGGCCGGCCACGTCGCCGACCAGCGCACCGAGACCCAGTCCCAGGGAGGCCAGGTAGAGCACGGGCTCGAAGAACCCGGAGAAGAACACCACCCAGTTGTTGGACTTCAGGGACAGGAACGCCCGCTCCATCACCGCGCGCACGTTGCCCGAGTACGCGCCGGCCAGCGGGCCGCGGCGCACGGGGATCTCGGGCATGGGCGGCACGGCGACGGCGTGTTCCCGCACCACCGACGACGACGGCGCGGCCGGGCCCGCCTGCGCGGCGGCGGGTGCGACGTCGGCGCGGGCGGCCCCGGTGCGCGCGGCACGGCGGCCCAGGCGCGGGGCACGGTCCCGGCGGGCGGCCGTGACGGCGTCGCGGTCCGGGGTGCCTCGGACCCAGCCGAGGCGGCGCGTGTAGATCCGCACCGCGAGCCAGGCCCCGCCGAGCGCGAGGGCCAGCAGGAACGCCACATGCGCCACGGTGAGCCAGACCGGCTCGGCCATCCCGTAGGAGAGCACGCGGCCGAGCTGGGCGGCATGCCACTGCGGGGAGAGCCAGCCGATCCAGCGCAGCCACACGGGCAGTACGTCCAGCGGGTAGAAGGTGGCGGAG
The DNA here is from genome assembly GCF_053627955.1 of Micrococcus sp. 093350064-1. Classification (NCBI taxonomy): domain Bacteria; kingdom Bacillati; phylum Actinomycetota; class Actinomycetes; order Micrococcales; family Micrococcaceae; genus Micrococcus; species Micrococcus sp. 093350064-1. The sequence goes on along the minus strand of NZ_JBSEYU010000005.1, from coordinate 57,609 downwards.
AACAGGAACAGGGGCATGACCACGAGCCGCTGCAGGGTGGCGAACTGGCCCTTGTCCTCCTTCAGGGAGGCGGCGAACGCCATGATCGGCGCGCCGACGGCGAGCCCGCCGAGCGTGGCGGTGAGGACCTGCACCCACGCCCACGGGCTCGAGACGACCCCGAACGCCAGCATCACCAGCAGGAACACGGCAGCCTGGAACACGAACCGCAGGCTCACGGCCGCGAGGTGGCCCAGGGCGATCTGCGCCGGAGACAGCGGAGTGGCCTGCGCCGCGTAGTACGTGCGCTGCCACTGGAACCCGCCCATCACCGGGTAGGAGAACTCGACGGACGCGGTCATCAGCGCACCCGAGGCCAGCAGCGCCGGGGCGATGAACGCGACGTAGGAGACCCCGCCCAGGGCGTCCTGCGGCATCCCGCCGCCCATGAGCTGGGCCAGGCCCAGGCCCATGGCCAGCAGGTAGAGCACGGGTTCGCCCAGGGCGCCGACGATCAGCACCGCGCCGTAGCGACGCATGTTCCGCAGCTGGTGCTCGGCGTAGAGCAGGACGCCGCGGCGCCTCACACGCTCCACGGACGCCGCCGCGGTGACCGGCGGGCGCAGCGGCTCGGCGGGCGTGGCGGACGGAGCCGAGGGCCCGGACCGCGGGCCGGGCGAGGCGGGGCCGGGGGTCGTCGTCGTGGTGGGGGACGGCACGGGTCAGTCCATCAGGGTGCGGCCGGTGAGGATGAGGAACACGTCCTCGAGGCTCGCGCGGCGGGTCAGCGTGGTGACGGGGGCGGGCAGGGCGCCCTCGTCGACGAGGCGCTGCACGACGTCGTGCAGGTCGTCCGCGCGTCGGGCGTAGACGAGGACGCGGTCCGGGAGGACCTCGACGCGGTGCACGACGCCGTCACCCGCGTGGGCCTGGACGGTGCGGGCCGCGGCCTCGTTGCGGTCCGCGCCGAAGCGCGCCTCGAGGACCTCACGGGAGGCGTGCTCGCGGATGAGCTCGGCGGGGGTGCCGGCGGCCATGATCTCGCCGCCGTCGACGACGACGAGCCGGTCGCACAGCTGCTCCGCCTCGTCCATGTGGTGCGTGGTCAGCAGCAGCGTGGTGCCGCGTTCCTTGAGCCGGTAGAGGCGGTCCCACAGGATGTGGCGGGCCTGCGGGTCCAGGCCCGTGGTGGGCTCGTCGAGGAGGAAGAGGGCCGGCTCGTTGACCAGGGCGCGGGCGATCACGAGCCGGCGCTTCATGCCGCCGGAGAGGTCGGTGACCTTGGCGTCCGCCTTCTCGGTGAGCTGGGCGAAGGCCAGCAGCTCCTCGGCCTTGGGCCGCAGGTATGAGTAGGGCAGGCCGAAGTAGCGGCCGTAGATCAGGATGTTCTCCCGGGCGGTGAGCTCCTCGTCCAGGTTGTCCTGCTGCGGCACCACGCCCAGGCGCGCACGGACGGCCGGCCCGTCCTCCTCCGGGTCGATGCCCAGGATGGTCAGCTCGCCCGCGGTGCGCTGCGAGGTGCCCGCGAGCATGCGCATGGTGGTGGACTTGCCCGCGCCGTTGGGGCCGAGCAGGCCGAAGCACTCGCCGGGACGCACGTCCAGGTCGATGCCCTTCACGGCGTGGAACTCGCCGTACTGCTTGCGCAGCCCACGGGCACGGATGACGGAGGCGTCGCCGGGGGACGCGTGCAGAGTGGTGTGACTCACAAGGCGACAGCATAGGCGCACCACCCGCCCGGACGCGCGCCGCCCCTCGGCGACGAACCCTGCGATATGGCCCCCATCCGGGGTGGATGGGGGCCATATCGCAGGGTTGGTCGCGGGAGTGGGAGAGGTCAGGCTCCGGCCCGCTCCCCGGCCCAGTCCTCGCCGTCGGCGGCACGCTCGGCGGCCTCGACGACGTTCGCCAGCAGCATGACGCGGGTCATCGGCCCGACGCCCCCCGGGTTCGGCGCCATCCAGGCCGCCTTCTCCTTCACGGCCGGGTCCACGTCACCCAGGACGCGGGACTTCCCGTCCTGGCCGGTCACGCGCGAGACGCCCACGTCCAGGACGATCACGCCCTCCTTGACCTGTTCCGGCTTCACCATGTGGGCGGAGCCGGCGGCGGCGATCACGACGTCGGCGCTCGCCAGCAGCTCGTCGAGGTTCGTGGTGCCGGTGTGGGCCAGGGTCACGGTGGCGTTGACCTCGCGGCGGGTGAACACGAGGCCGGCGGGCCGGCCGATGGTCACGCCGCGGCCGATCACGAGCACGTGCTTGCCGGCCAGCCCCACACCGTGGTGGCGCAGCAGCTCGACGCAGCCGGCCGGGGTGCACGGCAGCGGCGAGTCCAGCTCGCCGCCGACCGAGGCCACGAGCCGCCCCAGGTTCATGGGGTGCAGGCCGTCCGCGTCCTTGTCCGGGTCGATGGCCTCGAGCACCTTCTGGGTGTCCACGTGCTTCGGCAGCGGCAGCTGGACGATGTAGCCCGTGCAGGCCGGGTCCTCGTTCAGCTCGCGCACGACGTCGAGGATCTGCTCCTCCGTCGCGTCCGCGGGCAGCTCACGCTGGATGGACTCGATGCCCACCTCGGCGCAGTCGCGGTGCTTGCCCGCCACGTACTTCTGCGAGCCGGCGTCCTCACCGACGAGCAGGGTGCCGAGGCCGGGGGTGTGCCCGCGCTCGGCGAGGGCGGCCACGCGGCCGCGCAGCTCCTCCTTGATCGCGGCGGCGGTGGCCTTGCCGTCCAGGACCTTCGCGGTCATCGGCGGCTCACCAGCCCTCGAGGCCGTCGTACAGCGGGAAGTCCTCGGTGAGCTTCACGACGCGGGCGCGCAGCGCCTCCACGTCCGGGCTCGGCTTCAGCGCCTCGGCGATGACGTCGGACACCTCGCGGAACTCGGCCTCGCCGAAGCCGCGGGAGGCCAGCGCGGGGGTGCCGATGCGCAGGCCGGAGGTGGTCATCGGCGGACGCGGGTCCCACGGCACCGAGTTGCGGTTCACCGTGATGCCGACCTCGTGCAGGATGTCCTCGCCCTGCCTGCCGTCCAGCTGGGACTCGCGCAGGTCCACCAGGACCAGGTGCACGTCCGTGCCGCCGGTGAGCACCGAGATGCCGTGCTCGGCCATGTCCGGGGCGGTCAGGCGCTCGGCCAGGATCTGCGCGCCGGCCAGGGTGCGCTCCTGCTTCTCCTTGAAGTCCGCGGAGCCGGCGATCTTGAAGGCCACGGCCTTGCCCGCGATCGCGTGCATCAGCGGGCCGCCCTGCTGGCCCGGGAACACGGCGGAGTCGATCTTCTTCTTCAGCTCCTCGGTGGAGAGGATGAAGCCCGAACGGGGGCCGGCGAGGGTCTTGTGCACGGTGGAGGAGACGACGTCGGCGTGCGGCACCGGGTTCGGGTGCAGGCCGGCGGCCACGAGGCCGGCGAAGTGGGCCATGTCCACCCAGAGCCGGGCGCCGACCTCGTCCGCGATCGAGCGGAAGGCGGCGAAGTCGAGCTGACGGGGGTAGGCGGACCAGCCGGCCACGATCACCTTCGGCCGGGCCTCGAGGGCCTTCTCGCGCACCTTGTCCATGTCGATGCGGTGGGTGTCCGGCTCCACCTCGTACGCGGCGATGCTGTAGTTCTTGCCGGAGAAGTTCAGCTTCATGCCGTGCGTCAGGTGGCCGCCGTGCGCCAGGGACAGGCCCATCATCGTGTCCCCGTGGTCCAGCAGCGAGGTCATCACGGCCACGTTGGCCTGGGCGCCGGCGTGCGGCTGGACGTTGGCGTGCTCGGCGCCGAACAGGTCCTTGGCGCGCTGGATGGCCAGGTTCTCGGCCACGTCCACGAACTCGCAGCCGCCGTAGTAGCGGCGGCCCGGGTAGCCCTCCGCGTACTTGTTGGTCAGCACCGAGCCCTGCGTCTCGAGGATGGCGCGCGGCACGAAGTTCTCCGAGGCGATCATCTCGAGCGTGCCCCGCTGGCGGCCGAGCTCGTCCGCGAGCGCCGCGGCGATCTCCGGGTCCACCTCGGCGAGGGGCTGGGTGTTGATGTCGGGCGTCTGCGTCACGGGGGTTCCCTTCGAACGGGGGTCTGTGCGGCCGGAAGGCTCCGGTGCCCTCCATCCTAGTGACCAGGCGCCGTCGTCGGGCCTGCGCGACGGCGGCCCGCGGCCCCGGCGACCGACCCCGGCACCCGGTTCTTTTGACTGATTCAGAAATATGCCAAGATCGGGGGTGACGCCGCCCACCGCGCCGATCGGTGCGCGGCCGACGTCGATCGACGAAGGAGAGTTCCATGACGGAGTACCAGAAGAAGACCCCGCACGCGACCGGTTCCACCCGCCAGAACGGCGCCCCGGCCGTCAGCGACCGCCAGTCCCTGACCGTGGGCAGCGAGGGGCCCATCGTCCTGCACGACACCCACCTGCTGGAGACCCACCAGCACTTCAACCGCATGAACATCCCGGAGCGCCGCCCGCACGCCAAGGGCTCCGGCGCCTTCGGCGAGTTCGAGGTGACCGAGGACGTGTCGAAGTACACCAAGGCCCTCGTGTTCCAGCCGGGCACGAAGACCGAGACCCTCCTGCGCTTCTCCACCGTGGCCGGCGAGCTCGGCTCCCCGGACACCTGGCGCGACGTGCGCGGCTTCGCGCTGCGCTTCTACAGCGAGGAGGGCAACTACGACATCGTCGGCAACAACACCCCGATCTTCTTCCTGCGCGACCCGATGAAGTTCACCCACTTCATCCGCTCGCAGAAGCGTCTGCCGGACTCCGGCCTGCGCGATGCCACCATGCAGTGGGACTTCTGGACCAACAACCCCGAGTCGGCGCACCAGGTGACCTACCTGATGGGCCCGCGCGGCCTGCCCCGCACCTGGCGTGAGATGAACGGCTACGGCTCCCACACCTACCTGTGGGTCAACGCCCAGGGCGAGAAGCACTGGGTGAAGTACCACTTCATCTCCCAGCAGGGCGTGCACAGCCTCTCGAACGACGAGGCCACCAAGATCGCCGGCGAGAACGCCGACTTCCACCGCCAGGACCTGTTCGAGTCCATCGCCAAGGGCGACCACCCCAAGTGGGACCTCTACATCCAGGCGATCCCCTACGAGGAGGGCAAGACCTACCGGTTCAACCCCTTCGACCTGACGAAGACGATCTCCAAGAAGGACTACCCGCGCATCAAGGTCGGCACGCTGACCCTGAACCGCAACCCGGAGAACCACTTCGCGCAGATCGAGTCCGCCGCGTTCAGCCCGAGCAACACCGTGCCGGGCATCGGCCTCTCCCCGGACCGCATGCTCCTGGGCCGCGCCTTCGCGTACCACGACGCCCAGCTGTACCGCGTGGGCGCCCACGTGAACCAGCTGCCGGTGAACCGTCCCAAGAACGCGGTGCACAACTACGCCTTCGACGGCCAGATGTGGTACGACCACACCGGCGACCGCTCCACCTACGCGCCGAACTCCAACGGCGACTCCTGGTCGGACGAGACCGGCCCGGTGGACGACGGCTGGGAGGCCGACGGCACCCTGACCCGCGAGGCCCAGGCCCTGCGCGCGGACGACGACGACTTCGGTCAGGCCGGCACCCTCGTCCGCGAGGTCTTCTCGGCCCAGGAGCGCGAGGACTTCGTGGAGACCGTGGCCGGCGCGCTGAAGGGCGTCCGCCAGGACGTCCAGGCCCGCGCCTTCGAGTACTGGAAGAACGTGGACGCCACGATCGGCCAGCGCATCGAGGACGAGGTCAAGCGCCACGAGGGCGACGGCATCCCGGGCGTCGAGGCCGGCGGCGAGGCCCGCATCTGACGGCTCCTTCCCCCGGCGGGCGCCCGCGCGGGCTCCGCTGAACGCGCGGCGGCCGCTCCCTCACACGAGGGGGCGGCCGCCGTCGTCGTGGGGCGGTTGTTCCGGTCAGCGCTTGCCCCAGCGGCGCTCCTGCGCCTGGGACAGCTTGTCCTTGACCACCTTCACGACCGTGTCCTTGGCGGGCACGGCCACGTTGTCCCGCAGCGGGACGGCGACCTTGTCACGCACGGTCTCGAACGCGGAGGCCGCCACGGCGCCGACCTGGGCCAGCTTCGACTCACCCTCGGCGTCCGAGACTCGGGTCTCGTCGCGGTCCGCCCGCAGGTCCGGGAGGGCGGCGCCCTCGGTGTCGTCCTCGGCGGGCTCCTCATCCGTGGGGGCGGAGGAGGTGGAGGTGTCTGGGGCCACGGTCGTGGGCGTCGACGACGTCGGCGCGGCGGTCCCGGCAGTCCCGGCGGCTGCCGCCGACTGGGCGGCGCGGGCCTCGCGGCGGGTCGCCGGAGTGGCGTCCTCCGCACGGCCGGACGAGGCCGCGGTCGGATCCAGCTCCGGGGCGCCGCCCAGGGGCGTGGCCGGCGTGGTGCCGGCGTGGGTCTCCGGGGCCTCGGCCCGGCGGGTGGCCGGGGCGGCCTCGAGGGAAGGGCGCTCGGCTGCGGGCTCGACCGCCGCCGGCTGCGCGGCGTCCACGCGATGGTCCTCGGTACGCGCCGGCTCGCGGTCCGCCTCGGCCACGCGCCCGGGCACCCCGGGCGTGCCGTCGATGCGCAGGGCCCCGGCGGCCGAGCGATCCGCCCCGGCGGCGCCGGCCTGCTGGGCCTGGTCCAACTCGGCGGCCACGACGGTGACCGAGCCGTGCGCGGTGGTGGCGACCGTGTGCGTCTCGAGGTGCTCGCCCTGCGGGACGGGGATCGCGTCCGTGGCGAACTCCTTGGTGGGGGTGTGCTCGGTGGCGACCTCGGCGGCGGGGACGGTCCCGTGCACGTGCTCGGGAGCCGGGGTGAGGTGGCTCCTGTGCTGCGGAGCCTCGGCGGCCGGTGCCGCCGGGGCGGGGGTCTCGGTCACCGGGGACGGGGAGGCCGGGGTCGCCGGGACGTCCGCCGCGGGCGTCTGCTCGTCCAGGGTGACGCCGGAGCCGCCGGCCACACCGGCCGCGCCCAGGCCCACGGTGTCCGCCTCGCGCGCCGTGCTCGGCGCCGCCGGAGCGGGGCGCAGAGTGCCCCGGGTGGCCGGAGCCGCGGCGTCGCGGCGGTGGATCTGAGCGGCGGCGTCGGCGCTCGGGGCGTCGTGCTGGTCCACGGTCACCCCGGCACCGCCGGCCACGCCGGCGACGGACTCGTCGGTCTCGCGGTCCGCCGCGGCGGTGTCGGACGCAGCCGGACCCCCGGCGGGCTTCACCGCGGCCGCGGGGCGAGCGTCCTTCTCGGCCGCCACCTCGTCCAGGCGGGAGAGGCGGGTCGGGGCCGCGGGGGCGGCCGCGGCGGCGGCCGCCTGCTCACCCGCGGTGTCCGCGCTGACGCCCCGGCGCTCGAGCCGGGTCTCGGCCGCCTCGGCCTCGGCCTCACGACGACGGCGGGAGGCGATCACCGAGAGGATGATCAGGATCAGCAGCACGACGATGATCGCCGCGATGATCCAGTAGAGGGTGGACTGTGGCATGGGGGTGCTCCTCGGTCGTCTGGGGCGACCGGCCGGGCCGGGCGCCGCGTCGTGCTTCCCGCGCCGCCGCGCGGCGGGGAACCTGGTCTTGAGAATGACACGGGGCCCGGCCCCCCGACCAGGGATCAGCCCCGTCATCCCGCGGTTCCGCGCGGCCGGCACCGCCTACCATCGACGCCATGGACACGGCAGCCCTCTCACCCAGCCCCTCCCCCGCCTCCGGCGCGGAGCACGCCCGCGTGCTCACGCTGGCCTGCACGAACCGCAAGGGCATCGTGCACGCCGTGACGGGCGCCTTGCTGGGCGTGGAGGCGGACATCACCGAGTCGCAGCAGTACGGCTCCCCGGACACCGGCGACTTCTTCATGCGCGTGGAGTTCATGACCCCGGCCGTGCGGGAGGACATCGAGCAGGCGCTCGCGCCGGTGCGCGAGGAGTTCGGCATGCGCATGGGCCTGTGGGACGCGGCGCACCGCATGCGCACCCTCGTGATGTGCTCCAAGGACGGGCACACCCTCAACGACCTGCTCTTCCAGCAGCGCGCCGGCACCCTGCCGATCGAGATCCCCGTGGTGGTCTCGAACCACCTGGACCTGCAGCCGCTCGCCTCCTTCTACGGCGTGCCCTTCATCCACGTGCCCGTCTCCAAGGACCCCTCGAGCCGGGACTCCAAAGAGGCCGCGGAGGACCGGCTGCGCGACCTGATCGCCCAGTTCGACATCGAGCTGGTGGTCCTGGCCCGCTACATGCAGATCCTCTCGGACGAGCTGTGCCGGGACCTGGCCGGGATGGCCATCAACATCCACCACTCGTTCCTGCCCTCCTTCAAGGGCGCCCGCCCCTACCACCAGGCGCACGAACGCGGCGTGAAGCTCATCGGCGCCACCGCCCACTACGTGACCGCCGACCTGGACGAGGGCCCGATCATCGCGCAGTCCGTGCAGCCGGTGACCCACGCCCAGACCGCCGCCGACTTCGTGGCCCGCGGCCGCGACGTCGAGGGCTCCACGCTCGCGCAGGCCGTGCGCTGGCACGCCCAGCACCGCGTCCTCGCGGACGGCCGGCGGACCGTCGTCTTCAGCTGAGCCCGGAACGACGGCGCCACGCGGCGCCGTCGTCCTCCACACCTAGGCTGGTGGCATGGCCCACATCATCACCGTCGCGGGTGCCACCCCGCGCATCCACGAGTCCGTCTTCCTCGCCCCGACCGCCGCGATCACCGGCGACGTCGAGATGGCCGAGCGCTCCTCCGCCTTCTACGGCGTCTCCGCCCGCGGCGACTCCGCCCCCATCCGGGTCGGCACGGGCACCAACCTGCAGGACAACGTGGTGCTGCACGCGGACGAGGGCTTCCCGTGCACCCTCGGCGCCGGTGTCTCCGTGGGCCACTCCGCCGTGGTGCACGGGGCCACCGTGGAGGACGACTGCCTGATCGGCATGTCCGCCACGGTGATGAACGGCGCGGTCATCGGCGCCGGTTCGCTCGTGGCCGCCGGCGCCCTGGTGCTCGAGGGGACGCAGGTCCCGGCCGGTTCGCTCGTGGCGGGCGTCCCCGCGAAGGTCCGCCGCCCCCTCACGGACGAGGAGCGGGAGGGCCTCAAGAAGAACGCGGCCACCTACCTGCGGCTGTCCGCCGCGCACCGGGACGCCGTCGCCGGCTGAAGCGGGCCCGGAGGATGTGGGACGGTGGGCACCATGCCCACCACTTCCGCTCTCCCCCGCACCCGACCCGACGACGTCCCCGAGCGCCTGCTCGTCCTCCCCGCGGCGCAGGACGTCGCCGGCACCCCCTACGCCCACGCCCGTCGGCTGGCCGAGCAGGCCGTGGCCGACGTCGGCGGCGCCGCCGTGGCCGAGGGCGACACCTCCGCCACGGCCCTGCTGATGGTCCGCCCGATCCCGGTCGATGCGCTCGCCGCGGCCCTGGCCGCCCACCCCCACGTGAGCTGGGTGCAGCTCCCGTTCGCCGGGATCGAGCCGTTCGTCCCCCTCGTGCGCAGCCGCCCGGACATCGTGTGGACGTCCGCCAAGGGCACGTACGCGCCGCCGGTGGCCGAACACGCGCTGCTGCTCACCCTGGCCCTGCTGCGGGACCTGCCCGCGCGCGTCCGCGCCACCACGTGGGGCCCCTCCTCCGGCCGCACCCTGAACGGCCTGCACGCCGTGGTCGTGGGCGGCGGCGGGATCGCACAGGAGTACATCCGCCTGCTCAAGACCTGGGACGTGCACGTCACCGCGGTGCGCCGACGCGCGGGCGAGGTACCCGGCGCGGACCGCACCGTCACGATCGACCGCCTCGACGAGGTCCTGCCCGGTGCGCAGGTCGTGATGATCGCCGCGGCCGCCACGGACGAGACCCGCGGCCTGTTCGACGCCGACCGCCTCGCCCTCCTGGACGAGGACGCCGTGCTCGTGAACATCGCCCGCGGGACGCTGGTGGACACGGACGCCGTCGTCGAGGCCCTCGCGGCGGGCCGGCTGCACGGCTACGGCACGGACGTCACCGACCCCGAGCCGCTGCCGGACGGCCACCCGCTCTGGACCGAGGAGCGCGCCCTCATCACGCCGCACACGGCGGACACCCCGGAGATGTGCGTCCCGCTTCTCCACGCGCGGGTCGAGCAGAACCTGCGGGCCCGCGCGGCCGGGACGGAGCTGGAGGGCCTGGTGGACGCCGAGGGCGGGTACTGACCCGCCCCCGGCGTCCGCGGTGCCGGCTCAGCGGCGCGGCGCGTCCGCCTCGCGTTCGGCGGCATCGCGCTCGGTGGCCATCTCGATCTGGCGGCGGCGCTCCTCGGCGGCCCGGCGGGTCAGCTCCGCGCCGACCTCGGGGTCGCGGGTGAGGTTCTCCCCGGTGGTCGGGTCGAACAGGTGCACGCGCGTGGTGTCCACCCACAGGCGAGTCGGTGTGCCCGGCCGGGCGCGGGACTCGCCGGAGAGGGTGGCCACGACGACGGGGCGCAGCTCGTCCGCGTCCAGGTCCTTGGCCAGCGAGGAGAGCATCTCGGCCACGGCCGGGTCCGGATCGAACTCGATGTAGCCGTACTGCTCATGGCCGAGCCACTCCAGGTGCGTGAGCGTCGCGTCGAAGGTGGAGCCCTGGTCGCGGCGGCTGTCCTCCACCAGCTCGGCGTCCTCGAAGAACTCCGGCCGCAGGCCGAGGAACACGATGTCCCGCCCCTCGGCGGCGCGGGCCTTCTCGGGCGGCACCGGGATGTCACCGATCGGCGAGGACAGCACGTGGCCGCCCTCCTTCTGCTTCAGCGAGGCGGGCAGGAAGTTCATCGACGGCGAGCCGATGAAGCCGGCCACGAACAGGTTGAGCGGCTGCTCGTAGAGCTCGCGCGGACTGGCCACCTGCTGCAGCTCGCCCTTCTTGAGCACGGCCACCCGGTCGCCCAGGGTCATGGCCTCGGTCTGGTCGTGCGTCACGTAGACGGAGGTGGTGGCCAGGCGGCGCTGCAGCTGCGAGATCTCCGCGCGCATCTGCCCGCGCAGCTTGGCGTCCAGGTTGGACAGCGGCTCGTCGAAGAGGAACGCGTCCGCCTCGCGCACGATCGCCCGGCCCATGGCCACGCGCTGACGCTGGCCGCCGGAGAGGTTGCCGGGCTTGCGCTCGAGGTGGTCCTCGAGCTCGAGCACGCGGGCGGCGTCGCGCACCTTGCGGTCGATCTCCTCCTCGGAGGGCTTGTTCTCCTTGATCAGCCGCAGCGGGAAGGCGATGTTCTCGTACACCGTCAGGTGCGGGTACAGCGCGTAGTTCTGGAACACCATCGCGAGGTTGCGGTCCTTGGGGGCCGCCTCGTTCACGCGGCGGCCGTCGATCAGCATCTCGCCGTCGGTGATGTCCTCGAGGCCCACGATCATGCGCAGCAGGGTGGACTTGCCGGAGCCGGAGGGGCCCACGAGGATGACGAACTCGCCGTCCTCGATCTCCAGATTCACGTCCTTGATGGCGTGGAAGCCGTCGTCGTAGGTCTTGTCGATGTGGTTCAGGGTGATGGAGGCCATCGGGGGGTCCTTTCGGGAGGTCTCGTGCGCGGGCCTCAGCCCTTCACCGCGCCGTTGGTCAGGCCGGCCACGATCTGCCGCTGGAACGCCAGCACCAGGATCACGATCGGGATGGTCACGATGATCGCGGCCGCCGAGATGGCCCCGGTCGGCGACTCGAACTGCGAGGCGCCGGTGAAGAAGGCCAGGGCGGCGGGCACGGTGCGCGCGGTCTCGGTGGAGGTCAGAGAGATGCCGAACACGAAGTCGTTCCAGGCGATGAAGAAGGCGATGATCGCCGTCGTGAAGACGCCGGGGGCGGCCAGCGGGACGATCACCTTGCGGAACGCCTCGAGCGGGGTGGCGCCGTCCACCTGCGCGGCCTGGTCGAGCTCCCACGGGATCTGGCGGAAGAACGCGGCCAGGGTCCAGATGGAGATCGGCAGGGTCAGGGACAGGTAGGGGATGATCAGGCCGATCCACGTGTCGTACAGCCCGAGGGTGCGCCACATGTTGAACAGCGGCGTCACCAGGGAGATGACGGGGAACATCGAGACCATCAGGGACACCGTGAGCACGAGCCGCTTGCCCGGGAAGTCCAGGCGGGCGATCGCATAGGCGCACAGCGTGGCCAGGATGACGGCGATGATCGTGGCGATCACGGTGATGCCGATCGAGTTGCGCAGCGCGGTGAGGAACAGCTCGCGCGAGCCGCCCACGAAGATCTCCTCGTAGTTCACCGTGGACCACTGGGTGGGCAGCAGCTTGCCGTTGGCGAGGTCGGCGGGCGTCTTGAAGCTGGTCGCGAAGATCGAGAACAGCGGGAAGAGGCACCACACGCCGATCACGACGGTGAGGATCCACCACAGCGCGGTGGCCTTCCCGGTGCCGCGACGGTGGGGCGCGCGGGCCTCGGGCCCGCGGCCCTCGGGGGCGCGGCCCTCGGGGGCGGGAGCGGATGCGGCGGTGCTCACTTGGAACCTCCTCGGTCGGCCAGGTCCACCTTGAAGCCCTTGACGGCGATGACCGCCATGAGGGCCACGCACAGGAACAGGATCACGGAGACCGCCGAACCCATGCCGATCTCGAGCCGGCCGATGGACGTGCGGTAGGCCAGCAGCGAGAGGACCTCGGTGCCGTAGGCGCCGTTGGTCATGATGTAGATGGAGTCGAAGATGCGGAACGCGTCCATCGCGCGGAACAGGACGGCCACCATGATCGAGGCCTTCATGTTCGGCAGGATGACCAGCTTCATCCGCTGCCACCACGAGGCGCCGTCGACGGCGGCGGCCTCCGTGAGGTCGCCCGGCACCTGGGCCAGGCCGGCCAGCAGGAGCAGGGAGATGAACGGCGTGGTCTTCCAGATCTCGGAGAGCATGATCACGAACAGCGCGGTGCTGCTCTGCGCGAACCAGTTCAGGTCCGCGTCGACGCCCGGCAGCCACTCGAACCAGGCGTTGATGTAGCCCGAGTCGATCGAGAACATGTAGAACCACGCGAACGCGGAGACCACGGTGATGATGCCGTACGGCACCAGGATGATCGTGCGGATCAGGCCGCGGGTCTGCTTGATGGCGTGGTGCATGGCCAGGGCCAGCAGGAAGCCGAGGATGAGCTCGACCACCACGGTCACCACGGTGATCAGCAGGGTCACCCCGAGGTCCTTCCAGAACACGGGGTCCGTGAGGATCACGCCGTAGTTGCCCAGGCCCACGAACTCGCGGTCGCCCGGCGCGGTGAGCCGGTACTTGAACAGCGAGTCGTAGAGGGCCTGCAGGATCGGGTACAGAACCACGAACAGCATCACGAAGAACGCGGGGCCGGCCAGGAGCCAGCCGAGACGCGCCTCGGACTTCGCGCGCTGGGACTTCACCCGGCGGGGGCGGCGACCCTCTACGGCGCGCGGGGTGGATGCGGCGGGTGCGGTGTCGACGTGGCTCACAGCAGACGCTCCCCTCTCAGGACTTCCTGGATGAAGTCGTCGGTCTCGGCGGGGGTGGACTCGGAGACGCCCGACGGCGGCGCGTAGCGCTGCTGGATCGCGGTGGAGACCTCGTTGTAGTACGGGGTCTGCGGACGCGGGGCGCCGAGCTCGAGGGACTCCCGGATGGTGTCCGCCATGGGGAACTTCTCAGTCACCTCGGGGGCGTCGTAGGCCGCCGGGTCGGCGGGCGGGTTGCCGTTCTCGACGAAGTACTGGCTCTGGTGCTCGGTGGTGGTGATGCAGGAGATCGCGTCCCAGGCGAGGTCCTGGTGCTCGGACTTCGCCCCCACCCCCAGGTTGATGCCGCCCACGGGCGGCGCGGCGTCCTTGTCCTCGGCGGTGCGGGGGTAGACGGCCCAGCCGATGTCCTCGGGCAGGTCCTCCGGCAGCGTGCCCTCCTCCACGGAGCCGAGGGTGGCCGGCCAGACGAACGGCCAGTTGACCATGAACGAGCCGTTCTTGCCCTGGAAAAGCAGCATGGAGGCGTTCTCGTCCTGGGTCGGCAGGCCCGCGCTGCCGAGGCCCTCCTTGCCGATCGTGGAGATGATCCGGGCGGCCGTGCGGCCGGCCTCGGAGTCGAGGTTGGTGGTGACCTCGTCCGTGGGCGCCTCGGCGTTGGGGATGATCTGCTCCCCGCCGCCCTCGATGAGCGCGTTGAGCCACACGGTCATGGACTCGGCGCGGGCGCCCTGGACGGCCAGGTCCTTGTCCTGGCTGCGGGCGGCCTCGATCAGCTGGTCCCACGTGACGGGCTGGGACATGTCCAGCCCCGCGGCCTCGGCGACCGACTTGCGGTACCAGAGCAGCTGCGTGTTGGCCCAGAACGGGACCGTGACGAGCTCGTCCTTCCAGCTGGCGGCCGCGAGGGCGCCCTCCAGGGCGTTGTCCTCCGCGTACGCCTGCATCTCCTCCGGCACGGGGGCCAGGAAGCCGGGCTCGGCGAGCTCGGGGACGAACGGCGGGTCGAGGGACATGATGTCCATCGACGTGTCGCCCGCGGCGAGGCGGCGGGTCAGCTGCTCGCGCTGGGAGCCGGCGTCCGTCGGGAGCATGGAGGTCTCGATCCGGTATCGGCCGTTCGCGGCGTCGGTGCACTGGGCGGCGATCTTCGCCTGCCCGCCGTCGTCGGGGTTGGTGTACCAGGTCAGGGTGGGCGTCTGCTCGGCCGGGGCACACCCGGCCAGGATGAGCGCGCCCGCAGCGACGGCGCCGGCCAGCGTGGCCCGGCGCCGTTGACGTGCCCGCGTGTCGTGTCTCACAAGTGGAACCTCATTCGATGCGAGTCGGATGTGACGGCCATCATCACGCATCGGAGCGATTCCTGCACGTTTCGCGCGCCCCTTTCTCAACGGGCGCGGCGGTTCGTCCGGGCGGTCGGCTCCGCGGCGGCGGGATCCTCGGGCCAGGGGTGCTTGGGGTACCGCCCGCGGTTCTCGGCGCGGACCTGCGCGTAGGGGCCGGCCCAGAAGGACGGCAGGTCGGCGGTCACGGCGAGCGGGCGGCTCGCCGGGGAGAGCAGGTGCAGGACCACCGGCTCACGACCGTCCGCCACAGCGGGGGTGACACGCGCCCCGAAGAACTCCTGCAGCTTGGCGGCGACCACGGGCGGGGTGTCCTCGTGGACGGCCGGGTAGTCCACGACGACGGCGCGCCCGCTCGGCACGGGCAGGCGCTCGGGGGCGAGCTCGTCCAGCCGGCCGGCCTCCGGCCAGGGCAGGGCGCCGCGCAGCAGCGCCTCGGCGTCCAGGCGCGTGAGGGGCCGCCCGGCGGCCAGGTCGGCCGCGAGCCCGTCGACCAGCGCGTCCAGGCCGGGCAGCGCCGCGTCCGAGAGGTCCGGCCACGGGGCGCCGAGGACGCGGTGGAGCAGGTGCACCCGGCGGCGCAGGCGTTCGGCCCGGCCGCTCGGGTCGAACCGGACGAGGCCGTCGGCGGCGAGGGCGGCGCGCACGGCCTGCGCGGCAGCGTCGGGGGCGACGGGCGCCGGCGTCTCCGCCAGCACGAGCGCGCCCAGCCGGTCCACGCGGCGGCCGGTGAGCCGGTCCCCGCGCCAGTCGGCGGTGTCCTCGGTGCGCCGCAGGCCCGCGCCGGCCCGTTCGGCGAGGGGCCGGTCGATCGGCGCGGCCCCGCGGATCACGGCACCCGTGCCGGCCGCGTCCCCGGCCACGCGGGCGACCTCGGCCACGGCCAGCCACTCCTGCCCCGCCAGGCCGCCACCGGCGGCGTCGCGGGGCAGGGCCGCGCGGGTGCCGGAGGCGAGCAGGTACGCGCCCGCCTCCCCCGCGCGTCGGGCGATCCACGCGGGGAAGGCCAGGGCGGCCACGAGGCCGGCGGGGTGCCGCCGCGCGGTCGCCGCCTCGGGCCCGTCCGGCTCCCGCGTCTCCGGGGCGTGGTGCGCGTGCCGACGGGCCAGGCGCTCGAGCCGATCCGCCTCCCGGCGCCACCGCCCGGCCTCCGGGTGCCGGCCGTCCCGCAGGGCCGCGACCAGGGCCTCGAGGTCGGCGCCGGGGGCGCGCAGGTCCAGGGCGAGGGCCGCCGTCGCCTCGGCCGCGGGGCGGGGCCCCGTCCACGGTGCCGCGCGCAGGAGGGCGTGGCCGAGCGGCGGGTCCAGGGGCAGCTCGGCCAGGACGGCGCCGTGCGGGGTGATGCGCCCGTCCGCGTCCACCGCGCCGAGGGAGGCGAGCGTCCGCTCGGCGGCGGCCATCGCGTCGGCCGGCGGGTCCTCGGGCAGGGTCAGCCCACGGCCGCCCGGGGCGCCCCACGCCGCGAACGCCAGGGCCACCGGCGCGAGGTCGACGACGGCGAGGGCCGGCGTCGGTGCTGCGGGCGCGGCGCCCAGGGCCGCGGCGGTGTGGCAGCGGACCACCGTGCCGGGGCCGAGGCGGGCGGCGCGGCCCGCACGCTGGCCGGCGGCGGCGCGCGAGGCCTGGACGGTGACGAGCCCGGCCATGCCCCGCCCCCGGTCCCGGCGCGGCTCGCGGGCCAGGCCCGAGTCGATGACGAGGCGCACCCCTGGCACGGTCAGCGAGGACTCGGCGACCGCCGTCGCGACGACGACGCGCGGCACGGTGGGGTCGGCGCGGCCGGCGAGCGCGGCGTCCTGGTCGGCGGGTTCCTGGCGGCCGTGCAGGACGCGGACCTCGGTGTCCGGGGCGAGCGCGGCGACGCGGCCCGCGACGGCCTCGACCTCGGCCACGCCGGGCAGGAAGACGAGGGCGTCCACGGTCGGGTCGGCGTCGAGCGCCGCGGCGTGGGCGCGCGCGGCCGTGGCCGCGACGTGGTCGAGGAACGCCCGGTCCACGCAGCCCTCGGCGGTGAGGCGGTGGCCGCGGAACGGGGCGTGCTCCTCGCGCAGCGGGTGCAGCACGGCCGGGGTGGAGACCACGGGCAGGGGCGCCTCCTCCCCCATGCCGCGGGCCCAGCGGGCCGCCAGGGCCGCCGCGTCCACGGTGGCGGACATGGCCACGAGCGCGAGTTCGGGACGCAGCTGCCGCAGGTCGGCGAGGAGGGCGAAGAGCACGTCCGTGTCCAGGTCCCGCTCGTGGACCTCGTCCAGGACCACCGCGCCCACGCCGTCGAGCCCGGGGTCGGCCAGGAGGCGGCGCAGCAGCAGGCCCGGGGTCACGAACTCGACGGCCGAGGCACCGCCGCCCGCCGCGTCGCCGCGCACGGCGTACCCGACGGCGGCGTCCGCGAGCCGAGCCCGCGCGTCGGGGCCGGCGCCGGGCTGCGCGTCGGCCGCGGCGGCCAGGACCGCCGTGCGCAGCCGCCGCCAGGCCGCGCGCACCGCGACCCGCCGCGGCTGCGTGACCAGGACGCGCCCGCCGCCGTGGTCCGAAAGCCGGACCGCGAGCGCGGGCGGGACCACGGTGGTCTTGCCCGTGCCCGGGGGCGCCTCGACGACGGCCGCCCCGCGCGCGTCCAGCGCCGCCTCGAGGTCTGGCAGGGCGGCCGCGAACGTCAGGCCGGTGCTGAGGCGGCCGAGGGCGGCGGAGAGGGCGGAGGGGACGGTGACGGGATCGACGGGGGTGGGCATCGGGTCCATTGTCGCGAAGAACGCCCGGCTGTTTCTCCGTCACGTGAGTGGCGTCTCGGGCACGTGTGCTTGACTGTCGACGTGACGCAGAGTGCAGACGGGCCGCAGGCCATGGACTACTTCGACAGGATTCAGAATCGCCTGGAGGGGCGGGAAGCCGGCGTCCCTGGATGGCTGGGGGCGAAGAACGCGACCCGTCAGTTCGCTGCGCAGATCGGGATCAGGACTCCTGAACAGCTCTTCAAGGGACCGCTGTCCGCACTCGAGCGGTTCGACTTCCCCGAGCGGTGCATCGTCAAGCCTGGCTTCGCGTCCACCTCCATCGGCGTGCACCTCCTCGAACGCCGCGGGGCCGAGCTGTGGGATCTCGTGAAAGACGAGCCTGTGACAGTTCCGGGGCTCATCGAGACGCTGCGTGAGATCGAGGGCAGGTACGACCTGAGCCCCGACGCCGGCGAGTTCCTCGTCGAGGAGCTGCTGAGTGACCGTCGTGGAGTGACTCCGCCGGCCGATGTCCGGTGCTACATGTTCCAGGGCGAGTGCGGTTTCGTGCTGGTGGAAGACCACATCGCGGGCCCCGCCGCAGCGTCATACTTCAACGGTGACTTCTCACCGATGACGGACGTCCATGACCGATTCGGTGTGCACCCTGGAGTCACTCATCTGGAGTCCATCGTCAACGCTGCAGAACCCCCGGCGGGAGCCGAGGAACTCTTGGCTGTGGCTCGCCGCGTGAGCACAGCGGTGCCTTCGGCGTTCTGCCGCGTGGATCTCTACGACACCCCCGCTGGGCCGGTGCTCGGTGAGATCACGTTCTACCCAGGCACCTTCTTCTACAAGAACCGGAAGCTCATGGCTCCGGAAGAGGCCGCCCGGCTGGGAAACCTGTGGGACGCGGCAGAGAAGCGACTCGCTGGCTCGCTTCTCGTCGATGCGCCGAAGCGCAATTGATCGAGCGAGACCAAGAAAAACGGCCATAGTCCCCGTCCTCCGCTTGGCCCGCAGGCGAGGCGGAGGACGGGGACGCTCCGGACGGCGCGCCAAGCGCGCCGTCCGACCACCTCACCAGGCCGTTGCGGCACCCGCGGAAACCGGGGCCCCTTCCCGGATGACTCGCACCAGGTCCGCGATGGACCCGCTGGGAACACGATGTACCAGGCCGGTGCCCGCGAAGAGGTCCCAGACCGGAAGGTCCGAGGCAGCCACCCGCAGCCCCGCGTTCGTCGCCTCCGCCACGGCGTAGCCGAAGGACTCCTTAAGCGACGTGGACACCAACCAGCCGTCCGCGTCTCTGACCGAGCGGTAGAACTCCCCCAGCGCCTGTGGAGTGAGGTTCAGGTAGAGACGCACACGCTCCAGGACGCCCAGACCCGCAGCCTCGGCGAAGAAGCGCTCCGCACGATGCGGGTCGTCCTCCAGGCTCACCACGACATGCCCCACGTACTCCTGAGGAAGAGCCGCTATGACCCTCAGGAAGTGCGCGTACGCCTTCCCCTGATCGAACCGCCCGACCCACAGCAGCGGAATGGTGTCCTGCCCATCGCCGAATCCGGAGTCGGCGAGGAACTGCGCCGACCCCTGCTCTCCGAAAGTCTCGACATCCACGAGGTTGGGCTCCACCGCCAGGCGGAAGCGGAGACGACGCGGAAGCAGCGGCTGAATCTCCCGCGCCATGATCTGGGAGGGCACGACGACGGCGGCCAGCCGGTCCAGTTCCAGCGCTCCGAGTTCCTTCTCGATGACGGGGATGCTGGACGAATGGAACTCATACGTCACGGCCACATGGTCCAGTGCCGACAGCACGTTGGCCGAGGCCGGGTGGCTGAGGACAGACACGGACTCATAGTCGAACTGGTGGGCCAGGTGCGTCAGATAGGGCCCCGACCGGCTCTCCTGGACCAGGCGCACGTGGACGTTGTCCATGTCGGAGAACGCGTCCGAGCCCCCTCGGTCGTGAAGGAACACCGCGTCGAACTGGACGTCCGGCTCAGCCTGGGCTCGGCCCCGGATTACGGCGGAGACGCCGCCCTTGGACAGATTGGGGTAGAAGATCAGCTTGCGCATCAGTCGCGTCCCTCCGTCGTGATCCCGTAGTAGGACAGCAGGCGTTCGGCCCGGTCATCCCAGTCGCTCGACTGGACGAAGGACTCCATGGCCTCCCTTTCGCCAGGTGCCCAAGGCGTGCTCAGTGCCTCGTCGAGTTTCTCGACGAACTCGTCCACTCCCCGATGGACCCAGGTGGACGGATACGTCTCCACACTGCCCATGGGCGCGGTGACACACCGCAGACCCCATGCGAAATACTCGTAGATCTTGTTCGGGTCCACCGATCGGGTGAGCGGGATGTCCAGGAACGGGATGAGCCCGACCTTCCAGCCGGTGACGATGTCCGCCAGCTGCTCGTGGGAGCGGGGGCCCAGAAGATGGACGTTGGCGGGCAGTGACATGCCCTGGGGCGCACCGTGACCGATGATCTCGAAGACGGTCTCCGGCATACGCCGGGCTGCTTCAGCGATCAGCGGCCAATCGAACCAGGAGGGCGTCAGGTGCCCGACGTACCCGGCCACCCGCAGGTGTTCACGTCGGTCGAAGCTCTCCTCCGTCCTCAGGTTCTCTGACTGATCGATGACGTGACGGTTGACCGCGTTCGGAATGACCGCGTGGTCGCGCAGGGCCGGCCACATCGACACGAGCTTGGCGTCGAGCGCGGTACTGACGCTGACGACCTTGTCGGCCACAATCAGCATCTGCCGCTCCAGTGCGGGCGAATACCACTTGGAGTAGCCCACGCGATTGAACTCTTCCATGTCGTCACGGCACTCGTAGACGACCTGCCAGCCAAGGGTCTTGAGCTGGGTGCCGAGTGCGACGGCCGCAACCGACGGGAACGAGCTGCAGATGTAGGTGTCACCCATGGACCGCCGTCGGGTGGTCAAGCCGCGCACCAACCGACCGAAGTCCTGGCGGGCGACCTGGAGGACCCGATTGGACACCCGCGCCGGGAACTCCTGGAGTGACGAGAATGGCAGGAACACGACCCACACCCCGGCCCTCTCGAAAGCGCGCGCCAGGTTGTTGGGCCGCAGGGACAGCGTCTCGTGTCCGAGCGGAGGTGCGGTGGTGTCGATGACGAGCAAGGTGTCGCCCGCCGGGATCTCCGCGAGGAAGGCGTCGATTTCGGCAGCCGAGGAGCGGACCTCAGTCACTTCGACCTCGGCCTTCATCATGACGTCAGAGTTTCCCCACCCGCGTCGGCCCTGGATCCGGACCCATCGAGCATGCGACGGGGCCGCAATCTGGAACCGCGTTTCAAGGGGGCCTTCTGCGGCTCCCCTCAGCTGGACGAAAGGTCCGAACGTCGGATTCTGGGGGAGATCCGACGGCCCGGGAAGGGGATCTCCTTGTTCATCCAGGAAGCCGACAGTGAGGAGCGCCGTGCTCTTCTCGGTCGGCAGGCTCGCATGGATGACCCCTTCTATGGAGGCGGTGCCCGGGCTCACCGGCAGATGATGGACGAAGTCCCATACCCGGACGCGTGTGTCCGGGCTGAACGGGGAGGCTGGTGTGTCCAGCGGATGGACGTGGCGCAGGACCATCGGGGCGCCGTTCACTCGCACGGGGAACTCCGGCTTCCATGCGTGGCCCTGCAGCACAAGATGAGCCGCCCCGTCCGGCACCGTGACGTCGAAGGCGGTGACCCGCTGGCCTTCACCGGCGGAGAGGTATCGGTACTCTCCCAGGCTCGTCGAGACGTGGGTCCACCCCTCCACCTCCACCCGTTCCCCTGCTGCGTCTTCGAACCTCAGCTGTACCAGCGCCGCCCCTCGCGCATCTGCGTCATTGACGTGCTGGATCGCGACGCTGAGGAGCTCGCCGGGAGCCACTGGAACGTGGTGCGCGAGATCGGAGACGTCGGGCAAGGATTCTCCCGGCCCTTCGGCGTGCTCTGAAAGGATCATCGACCCTGCTTTCCATGAGTTTTCTGGCGAGTGGACGGTGCCACCCGCGGGCACCACGACTCAACATACGTGACGGTGGGCGAACCCCACTCTTCGTATGCGAAATGGTGCTCCACACCGCCTCCGCCACGCTGTCCCGGGACTGTCCCACTGACTAGGTGTTGTGGGTCATGAGGTTCTTGCCACGAGGTACGGGCTGAGATGAGACGAGCGAGCCCAGCCCGCAGGATGGAAGTTTCTCAACAAACACATCCAGCAAGAGAGCCCGCTCGTGACCCACGCTAACGCACCCCTGACCCCGACCGGCCGACTCAGGATGGTCCACCGCCACCTGATCGACGGGATCCCCCAGGCTCACGTCGCCGCCGAGTTCCGCGTCAGCCCGCCCACGGTGGCCACGTGGGTGGCCTGCTACCGCGCCGGAGGCGAGGCGGCACTGATCGACCGGTACAGGCAGCCACGGCGTTCTCCTGGCCAGCTCGACCCCGCAGTGGTCGCCCAGATCCACGCCCTGCGCCGGGAACGCAAGTGGTCCGCCCGTCGCGTCCACCACCACCTGCACACCGCAGGCCACCAGCTCTGCGTGCGCACGGTGGGCCAGCGGCTACACCGGGCCGGGGAAGACCTCCGCCGGCAGCCGGCCCAGAGGATCACCGCGCGGGCCCCGGGGCACACGGTGCACCTGGACGTGAAGAAGATCGGGCGTATCCCTGACGGGGGCGGCTGGCAGGCCCACGGACGCGCGTCCGAGGCCGGCAGGGCCTCCAAGCGTGGCCCCGGGCACGAGTGGGGTACCCGTACCTTCACTCGGTCGTGGACGAGTTCACCCGCCCGGCCTACACCGAATCCCTCGAAGATGAGCGCGCAGCCACGACGGTGAGCTTCTACTGCCGGGCGAGGGTCTTCTTCGCCGCGCACGGGACCCGGATCGACAGGATCATCACGGGCAATGGGAACAACTACCGAGCCGGAGACTTCACGCAGAAGGTGACCTCCCTGGGTGGCCGAGACCACTGGATCCGCCCGTACACCCCGAAGCACAACGGCAAGGTCGAGGAGTACAACCGGCTCATGGTTGATGAGGTCATCTACGCCCACCCCTGCACATCAGAGGCCCAGCGGCGTGAGGCGTTGGCGGTGTGGGTGAATCACGACAACTACCATCGGCCTCACACTTCCTGCGGGGACGCCCCGCCGGCCCCGCTGGCCCCGGCGCGTGTCAACAACCTCATGACCTCCTACAACTAGACAGCAATGAACCTCCTTGCGAGGCTACGCAGCGTAGGTGAGTTGCTCGGATATTGAAGGCACAACAGCCTAGTCAACCGGCAGCTGCGGGATTGCTTCCGCTGCCCACTGGAGCGCCGCTTCCAGGCCCTCTAGAAAAACCTCCGCTGATGGAGCCACATGCCCCTGAGGCCCGTCATACTCAAGCACTCTGAACCGCTCAGAGAGGTTCTCGCCCCGAGCAGCGGCACCGAGCCACGGAAGATAGTGCTGTTCATAGTGGAAGTCATTCACGTTTTGAACAAATAGGACATAGTTTTCCCGCCGACGTGAATAACGACGCAACGGCGAGACATGGTCACCCAACTGGAGAGACCATCCAGGGCTCGGGTCGTGCCCCACCACATCAGGATGCACCCAGATCGCGTATGAGCGCTGGGGCCCACGCAAAGCCGGATCGCCATTGACAAAGTAAGACTCGATATCTGTCTGCGGATTCATCGGGACCGCGATGCTGCCGGGCACGAGTGCCGAGACCTGGAGAGCAGCGAAGCCCCCTCCCGAGGCGCCCGTGAAGATTAGTGTGCGGCACCCCAGTGCTCGAGCCGCCTCCACCGAGGCGGCGGCGATCTGGGCCTGCACGTCTTCACCATCCCAGCCGGTGTACCAGGCGAGTTCCATCCGGTCATTCAGCTGGAGGGTGAGATCTGAGAAGAACAGAGAGTTAACGTCTCGCGCAGCCAGAGTGGCCATGCGTTCGAACCGAGGCAATTTAGTCGCACTCCGCGAGGTCGCCCCATGGAGGCAGACAACGAGGACATCCGATCCCTTGTTGAGCAGGAGGGAGTCCAGATAGCTACCCTCGCCGTACTCATAGCGGTATCGAGATGCGCCCAAGTTCGTTGCGTAGGTCGGCGAGGCAGCAGCCTCAACGAAATGAACGGGCGCGTTATGACCATTGAAAAACAGCTTCTCCACCGGTATTACAGCAGGGTCGCCCACCTCAAAATCCCATTTAAATGGCCAGAACCCGGCCGCTTTGATAGCTTCATCCGGAGTGGGCCCGTCAACTGATCTGAGTATCTCTACGGATCCGACCTCAGCCCCCTCCTGAGTGACCACGGTGGCGATATCGAGGACCCCGCGCTCGTCGCGCGTCCCCTGGTCGGTCATGATGGCCGTATACATGCGCTACACCCTGCCACATCGGGCCTTAGTCGCGTGTCGATCGTGCGTCACGCTACGGTGCGGCCGCCGGAAAACCGAAGCGCTTAGACTCGGCTCTGCCTAGTTGTAGCGAAGACGGGGTTTTCCCGAGTTTGGTTGGCATCAGCAGACCTGGCTCTTAGGTGCTGTGTTCAGCGAGCTCTTACCCCGCCGTCACCGCCTCCGCCACGCTGTCCCGGGACTGTCCCACTGACTAGGCTGTGACCCATGACCACACCCGTCCAGGAGCACCTCGATCGCCTCACGTCGGCCCACGCGGGCGAGGGGGAGGTCCCGGACGGGCTGGGCGTCGCGATGCTCATGGTGGACGGGCACCGCTACGTCTCCGGATCCATGACGTCCGTGCCCCTGGCCACGCTCGCCTCTCCCCTGTTCCACGCGCAGGCCCTCGAGGACCTCGGCGCGGTGCGGGTGGGCGAACGCGTGGGGGCCGCCCCCGTGCGCGACCTTGACCACCGGGTCGAGGTGGACGCCGTGACGGGTCTGCCGCACAACCCGCTGCAGAATGCGGGCGCGGTGGCCACCGCCTCCCTGGTGAAGGGCCGCGGCGGCCGCGACCGCACCGCACGCATGATGCAGCTGCTCTCCGCCCTGTTCGACCGCGAGGTCACCGTCACGGAGACGGCCGCCCGCGCGGAGAACCGCGCCCAGCACCACACCCGGTCCGCTGCGTGGCTGATGAAGTCCCTCGACACCCTGGACGCCGACCCCGAGACGTTGCTCGAGGACATCGCCACGGTGCGTGCCGCCGCCGTGACCGTGGAGGACCTCGCCCTGCTCGCCGGCACCCTCGCGCACGGCGGCGTCCACCCCGTCACCGGGGACCGCGTGCTGAGCGAGGAGACGGTCCGCGGTGTGCTGTCCGTGATGGACTCCTGCGGCATGGACACCCGGGACTCCCGGTGGGCGTACGACGTCGGCCAGCCCGGCTGGGCGTCCACGCGCGGCGGCACCGTGCTCGTGGTGGTGCCGGGCCATCTCGGTCTGGCGCTGCAGTCGGACACGACGGACGAGAACGGGCTCGGCGCTGCGGCGATGGCAGCCCTGCGGACCATCGTCGAGGACTTCGAGCTGCACCCGTCGGTGGTCACCGGGTCCCCGCGCGCGGCCCTGCGCACCCACTACCGGATCGATCAGGCGCCCTCGGGCACGGTGCGCAGCGCCGCGGTCCTCGAGGCGCTCGGGCGGTTCGCGGACACCGTGCACGTGATGGAGCTGGGTGGTCACCTCGGCTTCAGCCAGGTGGACGCGATCGCCCGCGTCAGCCGCGGTCTGCCGGAGGCCCTCGAGACGCTCGTGGTGGACATGCGCTCGGTCAGCTCCGTCTCCCGTCCGGCCCGGCTGCTGGTGGCCCAGTGGTTCGCCCGCGCGCTGGGCAACGGGCTCGACGTCGTCGTCGTGGACCGGGACGCCACGGAGATGAAGGAGCTGATGGCGGCCGTCGAGGAGTCCGTGGAGGTCGACCTGCCCGAGCCGCTGCAGGATGAGGCCGAGGGGGTGGACCCCGCCGCCGAGGGCGCGCAGTTCGTGTTCTTCGACTCCCGCTCGCGTGCCGCCCAGTGGGCCGAGCAGCGGCTGCTCTCCCGGCACGCCCCCCACCTTTTGCCGCGGGACGCGCAGGAGGCGGCCGTGGCACCCCTGCTGCAGCACCTCTCCGCGGACGACGCGCGTCTGCTCGAGTCCATGATGGACGAGCGGGTCTACTCGGACGGCCAGATCATCCGCCGCGCCGGCCAGCCGTTCGGCGGCATCTACGTGATCGTCTCCGGCACCGTGGAGCTCTCGGGGCAGGGCACGGGCAACCGCCGCGTGCGCCGCACCCTGCTCACCCCGGGCATGACGTTCGGCGAGATGGCCCTCGGCCAGCCCGGCCGCCAGCCCTCCACCGTCCGCGCTCGCGGGCCGGTCACGGCGCGCGTCCTCACCGCCCAGGTGATGGTCGCGCTCCAGGAGGGCTTCCCGCAGCTGGCCCTGGCCCTGTGGGAGGCGCTGGCCCGCGACGCGTTCACCGCGCTGAGCCAGCTCATCCGGGAGACCGGCGCGCTGCAGGATTGACGACCTGCCGGGGCAGCGTCCCCGTGGGACGCCGCCCCACCCCGTCACCGCCCGAGGACGTGGCGCAACGCGCCCTCCAGTTCGGGGTCGCGCATCTCGTAGCCGGAGGCGACCAGCCGGTCCGCCACGACCTTCTGGTCCGCCGCCACGGTCTCGGCCCGGCCCTCCTCGCCCAGCAGCAGGCGCGGCCCGGCCTCGGGCACCGGGATGACCGCGGGCCGGCGCAGCACCCGCCCGAGCACGGTGGCGAACTCCTTTGCCGTGACCGGCTCCGGCGCCACGGCGTTCAGCGGGCCGGTGACGCCGTCGTCGAGCACCGCGTGGGCGAAGGCCCCCGCGATGTCATCCGCGCCGATCCAGCTCAGCCACGGGCTGCCGTCGTGGCTCTCCCCGCCCGAGGTCGCGACCGGGCCGCCGAGACCCGCGAGGAACAGCGGCAGCACCTGCTGCAGCATGCCCCCGGCCGGGCTCAGGACCACGCCGGTCCGCAGCATCGCCACCCGGACGCCGGACGTCTCGGCGCGCCGGGCCTCGGCCTCCCAGTCCGCGACGACCTCGGCGAGGAAGTCGTCCCCGGGCTCCAGGTCCTCCACGAGGCCGCTGCCGAACGGGCCCGTGCCCGCGTCCGCCCCGTAGTACCCGATCGCCGAGCCGTTCACGAGCGCCCGCGCCCGCGCGTCGTCCCCCTCCCGCGCGGCGATCCGGGCGAGCGCGTCCACCAGGGTGCGCGTGCCGCGCACACGCGAGTCGTGCACGGCCTCCTTGTGCGCGTCCGTGAACCGGCCGGCGATGGGCTCGCCCGCCAGGTTCACCACGACGTCGGCCTCGGCCAGGGCGTCCTCGTCCACGATCTCGCGGGCCGGGTCCCACAGCGCCGCATCCAGCGCACCGCCCTTCTTCGAGCTCCGCACCAGCCGGATGACGCGGTGGCCGCCGGTGGTGAGCAGGGCACGGAGCTGCCGGCCGATCAGTCCGCCGGACCCCGTCACCGCGACCGTGCGGGCCGGTCCACCGACGAGGGGGCCGGGGTGGGCGGCGTGGAAGTCCAGGTCATCGGCCATCACGCGGGCGCGGTAGGCGAACTGGCGGCCCAGCTCCGCCTCGAAGGCCTCATGGGTGCGGCGCGAGGCCGCGGTGCCCAGACCGGGCACCCGGGACACGAGGGACTCCCCCGGCAGCGCGTACTCGATGTGGTCTGTGACCACCGTGCCGCGCCGCCCGTCCGCCGTGTCCGCCTCACCGGGCGCGGCGTCGTCAAGCAGGTGAGTGTGCCTCCAGGAGGCCAGAGGTCCGGAGACCATCTCGTCCCGGAACATGCGGCCCTCCTCGTAGGCCGTGTGGCGGGCCCGCCACGGCACCGCGGGCGCGGCTCCGCCAGGGAGGCGGGAGGCGACGGCGTCCGGCAGCAGGCCGGTGAGCATCCCGTGGGCCGCGCCGGCGAACAGGCCGGCCGCCCCGGGGGCCTGGATGCGCAGCCGCGATTCGGAGCCCACGCGGAGGCCGTCAGAGGGCCCCTGGACCACCTCGCCGGCGAACGGCGGGGTGAGACGCTCCAGCGCGCCGGGGTTCTCCAGCCATTGGAAGACGACCTCACGCGGGTGGCGCAGGAGGGTGCGGTGCTCGAAGACGCGGATCTCGGTCATGCACGCCAGCCTGGCACAGATGGAGGAGACGCGAACACCTGTCCGGGCCGGGCCGTGCAGGACAATGAGGGGATGGACCTGCTTCCCGAGCTGCGCTGGACCGCCGCCGCCCTGCCCGCCACCGAGCTGACCCTCGTGGCCGTCTTCTCCCCCGAGGACCAGACGGTGCGCGCCTCCGGCGTGGCCGTGCCGGAGGACTCGGAGCCCCCCGCCGCCGCGATCGGGCGCCTCCTCGAGACGCTCATGGACCGGCTCGTGGCCCTGGACCCGGAGACCGCCGACCGCGAGATGAACCCGCGCCCCGTGGAACCGCGTCCGGGTGCGTCCCAGCCCGTCGCCGACGCCCTGGCCGCCTACGCCGCGGGGGACGTGGCCGCGCTGGACGCCCTCGACGTCGCCCAGCCGGGCACCGCGTTCCGGCAGCGGGCGTGGCGGGAGCTGCGCGGCATCGCCCCCGGCTCCCCCGCCACCTACGGCGGCCTGGCCGAGCGGTGCGGGGCCCCGCGGGCCGTGCGCGCCGCCGGCGGGGCGTGCGCCGCCAACCTGGTGGCCGTCGTCGTGCCCTGCCACCGCGTGGTGCGCGCCGACGGCGCCGCGGGCCACTACCTCTACGGCACCGCCGCGAAGCAGGCCCTGCTGGCCCACGAGGCGGCGCACGCGGGCTGACCACCCCTCCCCCCGGCAACGCCGGTTGAGTTGTCACGGGTCCCGGGCACGCACACCCGTGACAACTCAACCCGCGTTGCGGACACGAGAAGGGGCCGGGCCGCGCGCTCCACGCACGCGACCCGGCCCCCGGCGCTCAGCCGCTCAGTCGCTCAGTCGCTCAGACGGAGAGCTTGTCCACGATCGCGTTGAGCGTCGCGGACGGGCGCATCACGGAGGTGACCTTCTCCAGCTCCGGCCAGTAGTAGCCGCCCAGGTCCACCGGGGAGCCCTGCACGCCGTTGAGCTCGGCCAGGATGGTCTCCTCCTGGGCCTCCAGCTCCTCGGCGACCGGCTTCGCCGCGGCCGCCAGCTCGGCGTCCTCGGTCTGCTTCGCCAGCTCGCGGGCCCAGTACAGCGCCAGGTAGAAGTGGCTGCCGCGGTTGTCCAGCTCGCCGACCTTGCGCTTCGGGGACTTGCCCTCGATCAGCAGGGTGCCGGTGGCGGCGTCCAGGGTGTCCGCCAGGACCCGCGCGCGGTGGTTCTCGTTCGCGACCGCCTCGTGCTCGAAGGACACGGCCAGCGCGAGGAACTCACCCAGGGAGTCCCAGCGCAGGTGGTTCTCCTCCACCAGCTGCTGCACGTGCTTCGGCGCGGAGCCGCCCGCACCGGTCTCGAACAGGCCGCCGCCGTTGAGCAGCGGGACGACCGAGAGCATCTTCGCGGAGGTGCCCAGCTCGAGGATCGGGAACAGGTCCGTGTTGTAGTCACGCAGCACGTTGCCGGTCACGGAGATGGTGTCCTCGCCGCGGCGGATGCGCTCCACCGAGAGCTTGGCGGCCTCGACCGGGGAGAGGATGCGGATGTCCAGGTCCTCGGTGTCGTGCTCCTTGAGGTACTCCTCGACCTTCTTGATGAGCTCGCGGTCGTGGGCGCGGGTCTCGTCCAGCCAGAACACGGCCGGGGTCTGGGACGCGCGGGCGCGGGTCACGGCCAGCTTCACCCAGTCGCGCACCGGGACGTCCTTGGTCTGGCAGGCGCGCCAGATGTCGCCGGCCTCGACGTCGTGGGAGAGCAGGGTCTCCCCGGCGGAGTTCTTCACGGCCACGGTGCCCGCGGCGTCCATGATGAACGTCTTGTCGTGCGAGCCGTACTCCTCGGCCTTCTGCGCCATGAGGCCCACGTTCGGGACGGTGCCCATGGTGGTGGGGTCGTAGGCGCCGTTGGCCTTGCAGTCGTCGATCACGGCCTGGAAGACGCCGGCGTAGGAGGAGTCCGGGATGACGGCCAGGGTGTCCTGGGTCTGGTCGTGCTTGTTCCACATGCGGCCGGAGTTGCGGATCATGGCGGGCATGGAGGCGTCCACGATCACGTCGGAGGGCACGTGGAGGTTGGTGATGCCCTTGGCGGAGTTCACCATGGCCACGTCCGGGCCGTTCTCGTAGGCGGCGGCGATGGCGGCGCGCACACCCTCGGCGGTCTCGGCGTCGAGCTTGTCCAGGCCGCCCTCGATCGCGGCGAGGCCGTTGTTCGCGGACAGGCCGGCGGCGGCCAGCTGCTCGCCGTACTTCTCGAACAGCTCGGAGAAGTAGGCCTTCACGACGTGGCCGAAGATCACCGGGTCGGAGACCTTCATCATGGTGGCCTTCAGGTGCGCGGAGAAGAGGATGCCCTCCTCCTTGGCGCGCTTGACCTGCTCGGCGAGGAACGCGTCCAGGGCCTTGGCGGACATGAACGTGCCGTCCACGACCTCGCCCTTGAGGACCTTCAGGCCCTCCTTGAGCACGGTGGTCTTGCCGTCCTCGCCGGTGAACTCGATCGTCAGCACGTCGGCGGCCGGCAGGGTCACGGACTGCTCATTGGCGCGGAAGTCGTCCGCGCCCATGGTGGCGACGGCGGTCTTGGAGTCCGGGGTCCACTCGCCCATCGAGTGGGGGAAGCGCTTGGCGTACGCCTTCACGGCCTTCGGGGCGCGGCGGTCCGAGTTGCCCTCGCGCAGCACCGGATTCACGGCGGAGCCCTTGACCGAGTCGTAGCGCGCCTTCGCGTCCTTCTCCGCGTCCGTCTTCGGCTCGTCCGGGTACTCCGGCAGCGCGTAGCCGTGCGCCTGCAGCTCCTTGATCGCGGCGCGCAGCTGCGGCACGGACGCGGAGATGTTCGGCAGCTTGATGACGTTGGCCTCGGGGGTCTTCACGAGCTCGCCGAGCTCGGCGAGGGCGTCCGCGGTGCGCTGCTCCTCGGGCAGGACGTCCTTGAACGCGGCGAGGATGCGGCCGGCCAGCGAGATGTCACGGGTCTCCAGCTCCACGCCGGCGGTGCCCGCGTAGGCGCGCACGATCGGCAGCAGCGACGCGGTGGCCAGCATGGGCGCCTCGTCCGTGAGCGTGTAGATGATCTTCGACATGCGGATGATCTCTCCTTCTGGCCGCACTCGAGACGCGGCCCTCGTCGGCAGGGAACGGGTGACTCGCCGCCAATCTACCCGGCGTCTCGGACGCGCCACACCGTGTGTGGCTCGGCGTCAGCGCCCCGGCCGTCGCCGGTGCCCTCGCCGGGCCGGGAGGGGTCGCTCGGGTACCAGGGGGGCGTCGGGTCGGAGGGGGCGCCCTCCGACGACGGCGGCGTGGATCGTGGCCGGCTCAGGTGCCCCGCACGGCCTGGGCGATGAAGAAGGAGACGACCAGGCCGAGGGGCTCCACACCATCGGCCCGCCGCGCTCAGCCGTGGAAGAAGTGGCGCGCCCCGGTCAGGTACAGGGTCACGCCGGCGGCCTCGGCCGCGGCCACGACCTCCTCGTCCCGGACGGAGCCGCCCGGCTGGACGACGGCCTTCACGCCGGCGTCGATGAGGATCTGCAGCCCGTCCGCGAACGGGAAGAACGCGTCCGAGGCGGCCACGGACCCGCGGGCCCGCTCGGGGGCGCCCTCCCCGGAGACGTTCTCCGCGCCGCCGGCGCTGCTCACGTCCTGCCCGCCGGTCTGCGCGGCGCCCAGGGTGTTGGCGCGCTCGACGGCCAGGCGGCAGGAGTCGAGGCGGTTGACCTGGCCCATGCCCACGCCGACCGTGGCGCCGTCGTGGGCCAGCAGCACGGCGTTGGACTTGGCCGCGCGGACGGCGCGCCACGCGAAGGCCAGGTCGGCCAGGACGGTCTCGTCGGCGGCGGGGCCGGCGGCGAGGGTCCAGGTGGCCGGGTCGTCGCCGTCCGCGTCCACCGCGTCCGCGATCTGCAGCAGCATGCCGCCGGAGACCTGCTTGGCCTCCACCGCGTCCCGCAGGAAGCCCTCGGGCAGGCTCAGCAGGCGCAGGTTCTTCTTGGCGGAGAGGATCTCCAGGGCCTCGGGCTCGAACGCCGGGGCCACGACGACCTCCGTGAACACGTCCTTCACCTGGGCGGCCATGGCGGCGGTGACGGGGCGGTTGGCCGCGATCACGCCGCCGAACGCGGAGACCGGGTCGCACGCGTGGGCCTTGGCGTGCGCCTGCGCGATGTCCGTGCCCTCGTCCGTGACGGCCACACCGCACGGGTTGGCGTGCTTGACGATCGCCACGGCCGGGACCGGGTGGTCGAAGGCGGCGCGCACCGCGGCGTCGGCGTCCACGTAGTTGTTGTAGCTCATCGGCTTGCCGTGCAGCAGCTCGGCCTGCGCGATGCCGGGGGCCGCCGAGGAGTCCAGGTACAGCGCCGCAGGCTGGTGCGGGTTCTCGCCGTAGCGCAGGATCTGCGCGCGCTCGAGGGAGAAGCCGGCGTAGGGCGGGAACACGGGGATCTCGTCGGCATCCGTGTCCTCGCCGAAGTGGGCGGCGGTCCAGGCGGCCACGGCGTTGTCGTACCCGGCGGTGTGGGCGAAGGCCAGGGCGGCCAGGCGCCGGCGGGCGCGCAGGTCGAAGCCGCCGGACTGCGCGGCCTGGACGACCTCGCCGTAGCGGGCCGGGTCCACGACGATCGCCACGGACGCGTGGTTCTTCGCGGCCGCGCGCACCATGGACGGCCCGCCGATGTCGATCTGCTCGACGACGGCGTCCTCCGCGGCGCCCGAGTTCACGGTGTCCACGAACGGGTAGAGGTTCACGACGACGAGGTCGAACGGCTCCACCTCGAGATCGCGCAGCTGGGTCACGTGGTCCTCGCGACGACGGTCTGCCAGGATGCCCGCGTGCACGCGCGGGTGCAGCGTCTTCACGCGGCCGTCCAGGCACTCCTGGAACCCGGTGACCTCGGCGACCTCGGTGACGGGCACGCCGGCGGCGGCGATGCGCTGGGCGGTGGAGCCGGTCGAGACGATCTGCACGCCCGCGGCGTGGAGCCCGGTGGCGAGCTCCTCGAGGCCGGTCTTGTCATAGACGGAGATCAGGGCCCGCTTCAGGGGCACCGTGTCCAGGACGGTGGTGGTGGGCTGGGCAGAGGTCACGAGGGGGCGCTCCTTCGAGGGGGTCCGGGTGCATCCCCCAGCATAGGCCGGGCCGCATAATGGCCCAGGCGTCCGCGTGACGGACCGCCCCCACTCCACCCGACGAACGGGAGCCGACCATGTCCTCCGCCACCCCACCCCGCCCCAGCGCCGACGGCGCGCACCCCGGGCCCACGCCCGACGTCGTCGCCCCCGACGCCGCCCTGCCCACCGGCGAGGCGGTCGTCCAGGAGCTGCCGTGGCGCTGGTCCGTCCAGGGACGCATCTTCCTGATCGGCGGCCTGGGCTTCATGTTCGACGCGTGGGACGTCACGCTCAACGGCGTGATGATCCCGCTGCTGCGCGAGGAGTGGGCCCTGGACAAGGCCGACGCCGCGTGGATCGGCACCGCGAACCTCATCGGCATGGCCGTGGGCGCGTTCCTGTGGGGCACCATCGCGGACCGCATCGGCCGCAAGGCGGCGTTCGCGTGGACGCTCGCGATCTTCTCCGTGTTCACGATCGCGGGCGCGCTGACGGACTCCCTGCTGTGGTTCGCGCTGTTCCGGTTCGTGGCCGGCATGGGCCTGGGCGGCACGATCCCCGTGGACTACGCGCTCGTGGGCGAGTTCACCCCGCGCCGGCTGCGGGGCCGCGTCCTGGCCGCGATGGACGGCTGGTGGCCCGTCGGCGCCGCGCTGTGCGGCCTCGTCTCCGCCTGGCTCGTGGGCACGTGGGGCGACTGGCGCCTGCCCCTGCTGGCCATGGTCCTGCCGGCCCTGCTCGTGTTCGTCGTGCGCCTGGGCATCCCCGAGTCCCCGCTGTTCCTGATGAGCCGGGGCCGCGAGACGCAGGCCCGCGCCGTCATCGACCGCATGGTGGCGGCCACCGGCGCGCCCCGCCGGCCCTACACGATGCCCCCGGCCGAGCCGGCCCGCTCCGGCGGCGTCGGCGCGCAGCTCGCCGCGGTCTGGCGGTTCTCCCCGCGCATCACCGCGGTCGCCTGGGCCCTGTTCGTGGCCATCATGCTCGTCTACTACATCGCGCTGCAGTGGCTGCCGACGTTCCTCATCGACG
Source organism: Micrococcus sp. 093350064-1 (assembly GCF_053627955.1). Lineage (NCBI taxonomy): Bacteria > Bacillati > Actinomycetota > Actinomycetes > Micrococcales > Micrococcaceae > Micrococcus > Micrococcus sp. 093350064-1. Next base: position 23,967 of record NZ_JBSEYU010000005.1, on the reverse strand, counting down.
CCGGCTACGCGGAGGGCCGCGCCTTCATCATGACCTCCGGCATGGCCGCGGCCGGCCTGCTCGGCGTGGTCGTGGCCACCGTGCTGATCGAGGTCACCGGCCGCCGCTGGCTGCTGGCCGTCAGCGCCGTCGTCGCGAGCGCCCTGACCGTCTGGCTGGCGAGCGTGCTGGACGTGCCCGCCGCGGTGCTGCCGCTCGTGCTGGCGTTCGGCTTCGTGGTGCAGGTCGCGATCCCGGTGCTCTACACGTACGTCTCCGAGCTGTACCCGACGACGCTGCGCGCCTCCGGCTTCGGCTGGGCGTCGGCGGCCTCGCGGGTGGGCGCGGGCCTGGGTCCGCTGCTCTTCGTGGGCACGCTGGTCCCCGTCCTCGGGCTGCCGGGGGCGTTCGCCGTCACCGGCGGGCTCGTGGTCCTGGCCTGCGCGGCGATGCTGGCGCTGGCCCCGGAGACCCGCGGCCGCGCCCTCGAGGTCAGCGCCGACTGAGCTCGCCGAGCACGCGCAGCAGCAGGGCCCGCTCCTGGACCTTGATGCGCTCGTGCAGCTCGGCCTCGGTGTCCGTGTCCAGCACGGGCACCGCGGCCTGCGCGAGGATCGGGCCGGTGTCCACGCCCGCGTCCACCACGTGCACGGTGCAGCCGGTGACCTTCACCCCGTGCGCCAGCGCGTCCCGGACGCCATGGGCCCCCGGGAAGGACGGCAGCAGAGCGGGGTGGGTGTTGAGGATGCGGCCGTCGAACCGCTCGAGCAGCGGGGCGCCCAGGATCCGCATGAACCCGGAGCACACCACCCAGTCCGGCGCGTAGGCGGCGACGGCGTCCGCGAGCGCCTCGTCCCACGCGCGCCGGTCCGCGTGGTCCTTCGGGGAGACCACGAACGTCTCGATCCCGTGGGCGCGGGCGCGCTCCAGGCCGCCGGCCTCGGCGACGTCGGCGCCCACTGCGGCGATCTCCACGTCCAGGGCGCCGGAGGCGACGGCGTCGAGGACGGCCTGCAGGTTGGTGCCGGAACCGGAGACGAGGGCAACGATGCGCATGCGCCCATCGTAGGGTGAGGGGGTGTCCGCCCCCGTTCCCTCCTCCCCGCCCCGCCCGCCGCAGGGCACCCCCGACCCCGGCCGCGTCCGCACCGGCCGTGCCCTGCTGTGGCAGTCCGTGGCGCTGCTGGGGATGGTGCTCTCCTTCTCCCTCGTGCTGCCGTGGAAGCTGATCGCCCTCGCGCTGGGGCTGGTCGCCCTTGTGCTCGGCGTGCGCGTGTGGGTCACGAGCCGCGGCGCCGAGCGCTCGGGACTGCCCCGCGCGGTGGCGTCCGCCGGCATGGCGATGGCGCTGGTGGGCATGACGACGGCGGCGCTGCCGCTGCTCGCGTGGGACGCGACGGTCCAGCTCGAGCAGTGCGGCGCCTCCGCGCTCACCGTGCGGGCGCAGCAGGCGTGCGCGGACGAGTTCACCCGTCAGGTGGAGGAGCGCACGGGGGTGCCCCAGCTGCGGCCCTGAGCCGCGGGCGTCAGTCCCGCGCCCGGCGCGGGGCCGGCCGGTCGCGCGGGCCCGAGGCGCGGTCGCCGGACCGCGGCACCGTCGTCGTCCTGTCCCGGTGCCCGGCCACGGCCAGGGCCGTGAGGTAGCCGGCGGCGCAGCCCAGCGCGACCCACCCGGCGACGGCGGCGCACACCGCCCAGACGTGGGAGCCGATGTCCGTCAGCGTGCCGAGCCCGAGCGTGCCGGAGGTGAGGGCCAGCGGCACGAGCAGCAGCAGCCCCGTGAGCAGTCCGGTGAGCAAGGCCAGGGCCAGCGTGGACAGCGTCAGGGACACCGCGCGGCTGCCGTGGCGGGTGTCCAGCCAGTCGTCGAGGTGGTTCTCCCCCTCCCGCAGCAGCCACACGCCGGCCACGGCGCCGGCGCCGATCGGCACGGCCAGCAGGAGCAGCTGCCACGGCGACCACGTCCCGGGCAGCGCACCCAGCGCCGGGAGGGCTGGCGCGGTGGCCGACGTCGCGCCGAACACGGAGTAGAGGCTGTCCGCGCCCACGGAGAACCCCGGGCCCGCCGTCCACGCGATCGACCACGCGGTGAACGTGGGCAGCCAGCCGATCTGCAGCAGCGCCAGCAGCAGGCCGCCCAGCGGGCCGCCCCCGATCGCCTCGGCCACGGTGACGACGGCGGCCCACTCGGCGGCCAGCCGCCCCGCCACGAGCAGCGCGTTCAGGCCCGTCAGGGCGAGCACGGCGACGGCCGCGGCGCGCACCACGGACCACGCGTACGAGCCGGCCCAGCGTTCGTACTGCGAGCGCCGCGAGATCCGCTCCGTGAGGTCCAGGCCGATCAGGTGCGCCCAGGTGCCCGCCTCGCGCCGCGCCCCCGCGAGGGCGGCCACGCCGAAGAGCAGGGCGGGCAACAGCGCCGCCGGGGCGGGGTGCGCCGTCAGCTCGTCCGTGCCGGGCAGGAAGGCCACGGCCAGCCCCACCAGGGCGTAGGCCCCCACCGCGCCCACGAAGGCCTGCCACGCCTGGTCCCGGTAGGACGCGCGCGCCAGGCGCCGGCCGGCCCGCCAGGACAGCGCGAGCGGGAGCAGGGTCAGGCCCCACGGCACGAACCACGCCGTGCCGGCGATGAGGTGATCCGGCGCGGTGGGCATGGCCGTGGCCACGGTGACGGGCACCGCGTGCAGGGCCAGCCACAGGACGCCGCCCACCTGGACGGCACCCTCGATGGTCGGCCGCTCGAACCCGCCCGTGGCCCACACCGCGAGGGTGGGGACCATGACCGCGAGCAGGCTGATCATCGCCGTGACGAGCGCCTCGACCACCCCCTGCAGCCACAGCGGCAGGGGGACGGGGCGCAGCAGACGGGGCGCAGCGGGGCGGGAACTCACCCGTCCATGGTGCCACCCGACTCCGGGCGGCGCCTGGACGGGGGCGGGCCGCGCGGGCCGGTGCGACGACCGTCACGCGCCCCGAGAGTTCACCGTGGGGTCACCGGGCCGTCGTCGGAGGGTGTCCCGGCCGTGGTCCGGGGTCCTTAGCGTCGGCCACGTGCGTGTCGTCGTGGTCGCCGAATCGTTCCTGCCCCACATGAACGGGGTCACCCACTCCATCCTCCAGGTGCTGCGCCACCTGCGGGAGCGGGGCGACGAGGCGATGGTGATCGCCCCGGCCGCCTCGTGGTCCGCCGGGTGGACCCAACGCGCGGGCGCCGGTGAGGCCCCCCGCGAGGTCGAGGGCTTCCCCGTGCGCACCCTGCCCTCCGTGCCCCTGACCGGGTACGCCTCCGTGCGGGTGGCCGCCGGCACGGTGGGCCGGCTGCGCGGCATGCTCGCCGACTTCGCCCCGGACGTGGTGCACATCGCCTCCCCCTTCGTGCTGGGCTGGCGCGCGGTGCAGGCGGCCGAGGAGCTCGGCATCCCCTCCGTGGCCGTCTACCAGACCGAGGTCCCCGGCTACGCGGCCCGGTACGGCGCCCCGTGGCTGGAGGACGTGCTGTGGAGCCATGTGGCGCGCCTGCACAACATGGCCACGCTGACGCTCGCGCCGTCGTCGTTCACCGTCCGGCAGCTGCACCGCCAGGGGGTGCGACGCGTGCACCTGTGGGGCCGCGGCGTCGACTCCCGCCGATTCCATCCCGCCAAGCGGGACGAGGCGCTGCGCGCCGAGCTCGCCCCGAACGGCGAGAAGCTCGTGGGCTTCGTGGGGCGGCTGGCGCACGAGAAGCAGGTCGGGGACCTGCGGGTGCTCTCGGACCTGCCGGGCACCCGCCTCGTGGTCATCGGCTCCGGGCCGCTGCGCGAACAGCTCGAGCGGGAGCTGCCCGGCGCGCACTTCGCCGGCTTCCAGGGGGGCGAGGACCTCGCACGCCACGTGGCGAGCCTGGACCTGTTCGTGCACCCGGGCGAGTCCGACACCTTCGGCCAGACGCTGCAGGAGGCGATGGCCTCGGGCGTGCCCGTCGTCGCCGTCGGCCGCGGCGGCCCCCTCGACATCGTGGACGCCTCCCGCACCGGCTGGCTCTACCCGCCCGGCGAGCTGGACGAGCTGCGCCGCCACGTCGCGGACCTCGTGTACGACGACGTCAAGCGGGCCGCGTTCGCCGACGCGGCGTGGGCGTCGGTGCAGGGCCGGACCTGGCCGGTGCTGTGCGAGCAGCTCGTGGGCTACTACGAGAAGGCGATCGCGGTGCAGGAGCGCCGCCGCGTGGAGCTGGCCCGCCGGCTGCTGACGGCGCCGGCGCTGCTGGCCGCGCGCGTGTTCGGCTGAGCCCCCCGGGCCGGGCGCCGTGCGGGCGCCGTGCGGTCCGGGTCTCGCGTCCGGAGCCGTGACTAGGGTGGCGGGCATGGACGCCACCCCGCACCACCGCCCCGCCGAGCCCGGCCCCCTGCCCGATCCCGCCGCGCCTCGCCGCCTCGCCGGCAAGGACGTGCACCCCGTCGGCCTCGGGTGCATGAACATCGTGCACGGCTACTCCGGGTTCCTCGACGACGACGCCGCCGTCGATCTGCTCACCCGCGTGCTGGACGACGGCACCGACCACCTGGACACCGCTACCCTCTACGGCGGCGGCCGCAGCGAGGAGCTCGTGGGGCGGGCGCTCGCCCGGGCGAGGTCGGACGTCCGCGAGCGCGTCCTGCTCGCCTCCAAGGGCGGGCTCGTGCGGGACGGGCAGCGGCGGATCGACGGCCGCCCGGAGACGCTGCGCGCGCACGTGGACGCCTCCCTGCGCCGGCTCGGCCAGGACCGGATCGACCTGTACTACCTGCACCGGCTGGACCCGGAGGTCCCCGTCGAGGAGTCCGTGGGGGCGCTCGCGGAGGCCGTCACGGACGGCAAGATCGGGGCGATCGGCCTGTCCGAGGTCTCGGCCGCCACCCTGACCCGGGCCGTGGCCGTCCACCCGATCGCGGCGGTGCAGTCCGAGTACTCTCTCGCCACCCGCAACCCCGAGTGGGGTGTGCTCGAGGCGTGCCGCCGCCACGGGACCGCCTTCGTGGCCTTCTCCCCCGTCAGTCGCGGCCTGCTCACGGACGCGCCGCCGCGGCTGGGCGGGCTGGACGCGGGAGACCTCCGGCACCGGCTGCCCCGCTTCGCCGAGGGCCACTACGAGGCCAACCTGACGCTGCGCGAGGCGCTCTCGGCCGAGGCCGTCCGGCTCGGGACGAGCACGGCGGGGCTCGCCGTCGCCTGGGTCCTGGCCCAGGGCGAGGACGTCCTGGCGATCCCGGGGACCACCTCATGGGAGCACTGGCTCGAAAACCGGGGCGCGCACGAGGTGCGGCTGACCCCGGCCGACGTCGCCCGCCTGGACGCCCTCGTCAACGACGCGACCGTGGCGGGCCCGCGCTACAGCGAGAGCCAGCAGGCCAGCATCGACACCGAGGCGGCGCCGCCGCGCTGAGCCGAACGCGGGGCCCGGGGTGGCCCGCGTCTCATGTCGGTAACAGGGCGCGCTCCCTGTCAGGATGGGCGTCAGGCACCGCGGCCTCCTCCGACCGCGGCGCGCCACGGCGGGGGCACCGCGGGGCGTCTTTATCCCGACGTCCGAGGAGGACACCATGAATGAGTCTCTGGAGAGCCTGCGCGACGAGGTGTTCGCGCGCAACCCCGGCGAGGCCGAGTTCCACCAGGCGGTGTCCGAGGTGTTCGAGGCACTGGGACCGGTGGTGCAGCGCCACCCCCAGTACGTCGAGGCCGGGGTCATGCACCGCCTCTGCGAGCCGGAGCGCCAGATCATCTTCCGCGTGCCGTGGATCGACGACGCCGGCGTCGTGCAGGTCAACCGCGGGTTCCGCGTGGAGTTCAACTCGGCGCTCGGCCCGTACAAGGGCGGACTGCGCTTCCACCCCTCCGTGTACCTCGGGATCGTCAAGTTCCTGGGCTTCGAGCAGATCTTCAAGAACTCGCTCACCGGCATGCCGATCGGCGGCGGCAAGGGCGGCTCGGACTTCGACCCCGCCGGCAAGTCCGACCGCGAGATCATGCGGTTCTGCCAGTCCTTCATGACGGAGCTGCATCGCCACATCGGTGAGCACACGGACGTGCCGGCCGGCGACATCGGCGTGGGCGCCCGCGAGATCGGCTACATGTTCGGCCAGTACAAGCGACTGACCAACCGCTTCGAGGCCGGCGCCCTCACCGGCAAGGGCCTGACGTGGGGCGGCTCGCTCGTCCGCACCGAGGCCACCGGCTACGGCGCCGTGATGTTCGTGGACTCCATGCTGCGCACGCGCGGCGAGTCCATGGACGGCCAGCAGGTGCTGATCTCCGGCTCCGGCAACGTGGCCATCTACGCCGCGGAGAAGGCCGCCGCGCTCGGGGCCACCGTGCTCACCGCGTCCGACTCCTCGGGCTGCATCGTGGACCCGGACGGCCTCGACCTGGACCTGCTCAAGCAGATCAAGGAGGTCGAGCGCGGCCGCATCTCCGAGTACGCCGAGCGCCGCGGCGGGCGGTCCCGCTACGTCAGCGGCGGCAGCGTGTGGGACGTCGAGGGCACCGTGGCCCTGCCGTGTGCCACTCAGAACGAGCTCGACGAGTCCGCCGCCCGGACCCTGCTGAAGAACGGGGTGAAGGCCGTGGCCGAGGGCGCGAACATGCCCTGCACCGAGGCAGCCTCCCACCTGTTCGTCGACTCCGGGACGCTGTTCGGCCCGGGCAAGGCCGCCAATGCGGGCGGCGTGGCGACGTCCGCGCTGGAGATGCAGCAGAACGCCTCGCGGGACTCGTGGAACTTCGACTACACCCACGACCGGCTCGAGCAGATCATGCGCGACATCCACGACCGCTGCGTGGAGACCGCCGAGGAGTACGGCACCCCCGGCAACTACGTGGCGGGGGCGAACATCGCCGGGTTCATCAAGGTCGCCGACGCGATGATCGCCCAGGGCGTGGTCTGAGGCTAGGCCCCGCCCCTTCCGTGATCCTCCGCCGCCCTGCGACATCACCGCCGTTCTGACGCGCGGTGATGTCGCAGGGCGGCGGTCGTTCGAGGGCACCCGACTCCTGCACAGGCCCCCCGACGTCGGGGGCCCTCCACCGTCCGGCGCGGCCGACCCCGCGCGCCCCGGACGGGCCCACGACACTGGGCCGCATGACCCTGCTCTCCGACCACGCGCGGACACTGCTCCCGGGACGCGGGCCCCTGCTCAGCGCAGCGGACCCCCACGACGGGGCGGCGCGGCGCCGTCTCGAACGCGCCTGGACCCGCGGGGTCCTCGTGCGGCTCAGCCCGCGCGTCTACATCAGCGTCAGCGACTGGGCCGCGCTGCGTCCGTGGGACAGGGCGGTCGTGTCCGCCGTCGCCCTCTCGATCGCCCGCCCCGCGACGGTGTTCACGGGCCTGACCGCGGCCCGGCTGCACGGTCTGGGGCCGGCCGTCGAGCCGCCCGCGCTCGAGCTGCGCGCCCCCTCGCCCGGGCATCACGGCTGCGGTCCGCTGACCCGCCGTCCCCTCGCCCCCTCCCTGGTGGCCCACGACCGCCGGCTTCCCGTCCCGCCACGCCGCCGACCCCGGTGGGGGCTGCCGGAGGCGGCCCACGCCGCGCCTCAGCCGGTCGAGGCCGTCCTGTCGGACGGGCAGAGCCTCGGGACCGTCCTGGCGGATCCGCTGCCCACGGTGCTGCTGGTCCTCGGCGCGGCCACCCCGTTCCGCGACGCCGTGGCCCCGCTGGACGCGCTCGTCCGAGCCTGGCCCGAGGAGGCCGCACGCTGGGCGAGGCAGGCGGAGAGCCGACTCGGATCAGCGGCCGCCCTCCGCCGATTCGAGCGGGCGTGGCACTTCGCGGACGCGCGGGCGGAATCCGCCGGCGAGTCCTACAGCCGGGCCATCATCCACGAGCTCGGCTTCGTCCCGCCCACGGCGCTGCAGCATCGCCACCGGGATGCGAACGGACGCGGGGTGGCCCGCACGGACTTCTGGTGGGAGCAGGTGCGGGTGTACGGGGAGTTCGACGGGCTGGGCAAGTACGACCTGTCGTTCTTCGACGGTGACGACACGGCCCGCCGCGCCAGCATCCGCCGGGAGAAGGAACGGGAGGTGGCCCTGCAGCTGGTCACCCGGGCGGGTGCGCATTGGACGTGGGGAGACCTCCTGCGGCCAGACCGGCTGGCGCGGATCCTCACCGCCGCGGGCGTCCCCCGCTCGGTCTGATCCACGGCCGTCCCACGGGCCCGGTCCCGACTCGGCGAGCCCGAGCGGTCGACCTCCGCTCTGCGACATCGCAGCCGTTCTGCACGGCGGTGATGTCGCAGGACGGCTGCCGGGCGGCCCGCAGCCCACCTCGGCCCACCTCAGCCGGCCAGGGCCGCCCGCTGCTCGGGGCTGATGCGCACGGGGCGGCCCGTCTGCCCGTCGACGAACACCATGACGGACGTCGCGGTGGCGCAGAGGGTGTCGTCGACGCCGTCGTGCAGGGCGTAGCCCACGTGCACCGAGGCGGCCTTCACGGCGTCCACGCTCACCACCACGCGCAGTGGCACGGGGCGGTAGGGCATCTGGGCCCGGTACTTCACGGTGTGCTCGGAGATGAACGTCCGCACACCGGGGGCCACCCCCTCGAGCAGGTCGATCGGCGGGGCCTGCCCGCCGCCGGCGCCGGTGTTCGCGGGCACGCCGAAGGCCGCCACGCGGGCCTCCTCCAGCAGCTGCACCACGGCGATGTTGTTCACGTGGCCGTAGGCGTCCATGTCCGCCCAGCGCAGCGGGATGCGGACCTCGACGGAGCGCGAGGCGGTCATCGGGCGGCCTCCTCGTCCGCGGGCCGGCCGTCGCGCTGCCCCGGGGCGTCGAGGGTCGCCGGCGCCTCGTCGTCGCCGAGGATGTCCTCACGCCAGGCCTCGGGCTGCACGTCCACGAACTCGACGGGCAGGATGCCCAGGTCCTCGAGCTGATTGGACAGCGTGGCCCCGTCCGGGCCGTAGCACCACGGGATGCCCGGGGTGGAATGGCGGGTGTCCTCCGCCCGGCCGCCCGCGAGCAGCGCCTGCGAGGGGGTCAGCTGCCGGATGACGATCGCCTTGACCCGGTCGGGGTGGCGCTGCGCGAACTCGGCGTAGATCTCGGGGTCGTGCTGGCCGTCGTCGCCCACCAGGATCCACTGGATGTCCGGGAACTGCTCGGCGAGGCGCTCGAGCTGGACCCTCTTGTGCTCCTGACCGGAGCGGAACCAGCGGTCCCTCGTGGGCCCCCAGCTGGTCAGCAGCAGAGCGCCGAGCGGGTAGAGGTTGCGGCCCAGGAAGCGGGTGAGGGTCTGCGCCACGTTCCACGCGCCCGTGGACAGGTACAGCACGGGGGCCTTCGGCTCGAGCTCGGCGATCCGGCGCAGCAGCACGGCGATCCCCGGAGTGGGCGTGCGGGCGTGCTCGTCGATCACGAACGAGTTCCAGGCCGCCAGCAGGGGGCGGGGCAGTGAGGTGACCACCACGGTGTCGTCGATGTCCGAGACCAGGCCGATCCGCGCGCCCGGCTCGCAGATGTACAGGTCCATGACGGCGTGCTCCTCTTGGCCGCCGACGTGGAGGGTGGCGGTCTGCCAGCCGGGCTCCAGCTCGACGTCCAGCACGACGTCGACGACGCCCATCCGGTCCGTGCGCACCGTGGTGCGCAGGTCCCCCACCTGCACCTCCACCTCGGCGTAGGCCATGGGCGGGGCCACGAAGTTGCGCCAGCCGCGCACGCCGTCCGCCACCACCTTCGACAGCCGACGGCCGTTCATGAACTCCTCGTCGGAGGCGATCACCACACGGGAGAGGATCCGCACCCAGCTGGTGCTGCCGTAGCCCGTGAACGCCATGACCGTCGGCACGTTGCCGGCACGCAGCGCGCGGGCGCGGTGCCAACGGTTCCACCCCTCCTGCAGGTGCGTGGCGACGTTCTCCACGGGAGTGGGGTCACCGGAAGGGGCCAGGCGGCCGCGCCGGGGCGCGGGCGTGGGGGCGTCGGAGGCTGCGGGCATGCGCCCAGTATTCCGCACCGTGCGCTCTCAGCGGATCTCGGGGACCAGCGCGGTCAGGCGGTCCAGCATGCGGCCGACCTTGCCGTTCTCGATCGCGGCGGCCACGTGCCCGTTCGCGAACCGCTCGCCGCGCACCAGGTAGGTGAACAGCGTGCCGAGGTCGGCCAGGGACGCCTCGGCGATGCCGGCCTCGCTCACCCGGTCCACGTTCCGCAGGTAGTCGACGTCGATGCCCGCCAGCTCCTGCGCGGCCACGAGGCCGGGGAACACGCGGTCGTCGTAGTCCGGGTAGACGCCGCCGAGGGTGCCGGGCGCGGGGGCGCCGTAGGAGGCGATCGGCCGGGCCTCGGTGCCGTAGCCGGCGGCGAGCAGCTCGCGCAGCGCACGCACGGCGGCCACGCGCTGGGGCGTGGGGGTCTGCGGGCCGGTGAGGGAGGCGTCGTCGTCGGGGGTCGGGAGGGGGTGCTCGGTCATGGCGGCTCCTCTGCTCGGGGGGGGTCGGCCCCATTGTCTCGCGTGCGGTCCGACGTGTCCGGGCCCCCGCCTAGGCTCGGGGCATGAGCCCCGCCCTGCCCTGCCCCGCCGAGCTGCGCGCGATCGCCCTCGACGCCGCCCGCGCGGTCGTCGGCGACCTCGCCGCCGCCTTCCGCTCCCCCACCGCCATCGGGCCCGAGGCCAAGACCACGCACCACGACCTCGTCACCGTGCACGACCGACACACCGAGGCCCGGCTCGTCGCCGCGCTCACGACGGCGGTCCCCGGCTCCGGCGTGCTCGGCGAGGAGCTCGGGGCGCAGGCCGGCACCGGTGAGGCCGCCCGGCTGACCTGGATCGTCGACCCCATCGACGGCACCTCCAACTTCACACACGGCTTCGCGATGTTCTCGGTGTCCCTGGCCGCCGAGGTCGACGGCGAGGTGGTGGCCGGCGTCGTGCTGGACCCCGTGGGCCGGCTGGCGTTCTCCGCCGACGCGGACGGCGCCTACCTCACCCGCGGCGACGGGCCGGAGCGCCCGCTGGCCGAGGTCGGCCGGCCGGCGCCGGCCGGCGGCGAGCGCGCCCAGAACCTCGTGACCTCCTATCCGGCGGGCGAGGCGCTCGCGCGCGAGGGCGAGGACGCGCTGCGCCGCTTCGGGCGGCTCGTGACCGCCCACGCGACCGTGCGCCGCACCGTCTCCGGCGCCCTCGAGCTCGCCCACACGGCGGCGGGCTGGGCCGACGCCGCGCTGTACGTGGACACCAAGCCCTGGGACGTCGCGGCGGGGCAGCTGATCCTGCGCCGCGCCGGGGGCAGGTGGCTCACGCCGGACCCGGCCGCGCCGTCGTCGGGCCGGCTCGTCGACGACGGCCCGCGCGCCCACACGTGCCCGTTCGCGCTCGCCGTCGCCCCGGGCCGCGAGGCGCCGACGACGGCGGCGGTGCTGGGTGACATCGTCGCCTCGCGGGCGACCGACCATGTATAGAGTGGATGTGAGCCCGATCTCAGCGCCGCGCCCGACGGCGCCCGTCCCGGCATGCCAGGAGGCCCCGATGACCCAGCAGCACCATGACACCGCCGACGCCCCGTCGATGCAGCGCCCCGATCCGGTCGCGGAGCCCGGGGACCACCTGATGTTCGAGCACCCGGACGGCGAGGCCGTCCTGGTGCTGGACGAGGACCAGGTCTGGCGACTGCTGGGCCGCGTGGGCCACGCGCGCCTCGGGCTGGCCGTGGACGGGCGGCCGGACATCGTGCCGGTGAACGTGCGGGCCCACGACGGCGCCATCTACTTCCGCACCGCGCCCGGCTCGAAGCTCGCCGAGCTCACGGTGAACCCGCGCGTCGTGGTGCAGGCCGACGGGATCCTGGCCGACCAGGCCTGGTCCGTGCTCGTGCACGGCACCGCGCGCCGCCTGGACACGGAGGCGGAGATCGCGGAGGCCGAGTCCCTCGGCATCGAACCGTGGGTGCCGACGCTCAAGGACTTCTACGTCCGCGTGGACGTCCAGCGCGTGTCCGGCCGCCACTTCGTGTTCGGCCCGCACCCCGAGCGCAACGAGTCCCAGACCGACTGAGCCGCCGGCAGGACGCGTGGGCTGAGCCGGACGGCTCAGCCCACGTCCGCCGGGCTCAGGGCTGCGCCGGGGGCTGGCCGCCCTCGCCGCCCGCCGGGGGCTGGCCACCGCCGGGCCCGCCCATCCCGCCCTGCTCCTGCTCAGTGGTGGTGTCGATCGGGACGTCGATGGTGATGGCGAAGCCCTTCTCCACGGAGCCCGTGATCTGCGGCAGCTGCGTCTCGTAGCCGTCCGAGAAGACGTTGTCCGTCTCGAGGCTGACGTCGGCGAAGTTCTCCGTGGACCCGTCGTAGGCCGAGGTGGCGTAGACCTGCGCGGACTGCTCCTCGGGCATGGCGATCTGGGAGGTGAGGACGTTGTTCGTCGCGTCCGTGATGGACGCCTTGTCCGGGAACACCTCGAAGTGCAGGTGGGGCCACCGGCCGGCGTAGCAGCCGGGCCACACCGTGGTGAAGGTGACCGTGCCGTCGTCGCCCACCACCTGGACGCCGCGCAGGTAGTTCTCCTCCGTGATGCCGTCCGAGTACATCGAGTAGCGGCCCTGCGCGTCGGCGTGCCAGAGGTACACGGCGGCGCCGGTCATGGCGGCGTCGCCGTTGGCCATGTCAATCACGTTCATCGTCACCCTCAGCGGGACGCCCTCGGCGGCGGTGCCCGTGTCGATGCTCGTGGTCAGGTCGGAACGTTCGATGCCGGACGCGTCGAGCACGTCCGGGCCGTTGGAGCCGTCGCCCGGGTACGGGCCTGCGGTCTCGGTGACCATCTCGGTCAGGGTGGCGGACGGCGAGGCGCTCGCCGCCGACGAGGAGGAGGCCGCGGGTGACGAGGAGCCGGCGCTCGCCGACGTCGAGCCGGAGGAGGACGAGGCGCCCTCCTGGACACCGCACGCGGCGAGGACGAGGGCTCCCGCCCCCGCGCCGAAGATGCCCAGCGCGTTGCGGCGGGAGACGAGCGTGCCGACGTCGAAGGCGGCGCCCTGGTCCTCGACGTCCTCGGCGGGGCGATGGAAGGCCCGGCCCTCGAAGGTGGGCGTGACGGCGGGGGCCTCGTCTCCCTCGGTGACCTGGGGGAAGGGACGGCGGGAGCGGGTCGGGAGCCCGGGGGCCATGGAGTTCCTCTCGTGGGGCGCCCGCCGGGTGGCGGGCCGCGTCGAGAGGCCAGCATGGCAACGGATGCCGGACGTTTTCGTGAGATCGGCGGGATGGTTCCAGGACATCTCCTGGGCGGTTTCTGACACGGGCGGGACCGCCGGCGCCTCGGTCGACGCCTCAACTACCTGCCGGTCCAGCTCCGTTGCTAAAACATGCACCTGGAAAGGTGGCGCACACTCTCAGGGTCGAGTCAGCGATTCCGGCGCCGGGCCGCGTCAGACCTCCGGGGCCTCCCCCAGGTGGCTCGGCGCCCACATCGCCAGGCGGGTCTGCACCACGACGACGTTCGGCCCGTCCGCCTGGAACGCGCGCTCGAGCGCGCCGCGCACGTCCTCCACTCCCACCGTCTCGGCGGGCACGCCGAAGGAGGCGGCGAGGGCCTGGAAGTCCGGCCGGTCGAGCTCGGTGGCCGTGGCCTTGCCGAACGCGCCCTCCATGTACTCGCGCAGGATGCCGTACCCGCCGTCGTCGATGATCAGCCACGTCACCGCCGCGCCGTGCTGTTTGGCGGCCGCGAGCTCGGCGAGGGAGTACATCGCCGAGCCGTCGCCGGCGACGGCGAGCACGCGCCCGTCGATCCCGGTGCGTCCCTGGTGGGCCAGGCCCACCGCGCCGCCGAACGCGGCCGGGAACCCGTAGCCGAGCCCCCCGGCACCCTGCGCCGAGTGGAACTCGCCGTCCTGCGCGTCCCAGCAGTTCCACGCCCAGTAGGCGGCGATGGTCATGTCCCAGTACGTCTGCATGGTCGACGGGACGGCGGCGCGGATGTCCGCCAGGAGCCGGCGCTCCACGCCGAGGTTCTGGGCATCGAGCCGGGCGCCGATCCGTGCGTTGACGTCGGCGACCACCTCGGCCGGGGTGCGGCCGTGCCAGACGGCGGCGTCCTGCGCCACCGAGCCCGACTCGCGCAGCGCCGCGGCGAGCGCCTCGAGCGCCTGGCCGGCGTCGGCGCGCACACCCAGCGTGGGGTGGTTGGTCTCCAGCACGCGCGGCTCCGCGTCCACCTGGATGAGGCGGCCGCGCGGCTCGAGCGTGAAGTAGTTCGAGGTGACCTCGCCGAGCGAGGAGCCGACCACGAGCAGCACCTCCGCGTCCTCGAGCAGGTCTGTGACGAGGCGGTCCTCCACCCAGCCGCCGAGGCTGAGCGGGTGCTCCCACGGGAAGGCGGTGTTGCCGCCCGGCGAGCAGACCACGGGTGCCTGGAGCAGCTCCGCGACCTCCCGCAGGCTCTCCATCGCGGCCCGGCCGGAGCGGCGCACGCCGCCGCCGGCCACGATCGCCACCCGCCCGGCCCCGCGCAGCCAGCGTGCGGACTCGGCCACGAGCTCGGCGCGCGGCGGGTGGTCGTAGGGCACGGCCAGGGCGTCCTCGACCGGGGGCACCATGACCTCGCCGAGCAGCACGTCCTGCGGGATCTCGACCCACACCGGCCCCTGCGGCACGGTGATGGCCTCGGCCCACGCGTCCTGGATGGCGGACGGGATGCCCGAGGCGTGGTGGACCGTGAACTGGGCCTTGGTGACGTTGCGGGCCGAGGCCTTCTGGTCGTCCAGCTGGTGCAGCATGCCCTTGCGCCGGGCACCGAGCCCGGACAGCGGGATCTGCGAGGCGATCACGAGCATCGGCACACCGGTCGCGTAGGCCTCCTGCAGGCCGGCCAGCGAGGTGAGGGCGCCCGGGCCGGTGGACAGGAACAGGACGCCGACCTCGCCGGTGGCCCGGGCGTACCCGTCCGCGGCGAAGGCGGCGTTGTTCTCCACGCGGTTCGAGACGAACTCCAGCGGGGAGCGGGACAGGGCGTCGAAGAGGCCGAGGGCGTGCTGGCCCGGGATGCCGAAGACCGTCCGTGCACCCAGGGCGTGGAGCGTCTCGACGGCGAGGTCGCCGCCGTTGCGCCGCGGGGCCGCCGCCGTCGTCGTCTGCTCGTCCGTCATCGGCCCGGCTCCTCACCGGCGGCCGCGCGGGTGGCGCGGCGGTCGGCCATCAGGGAGATGAGGTCGTAGGCCACGTGGGAGGCGGCGACGCCGGTCAGCTCGGCGTGGTCGTAGGCCGGGGCCACCTCCACCAGGTCCGCGCCCACGATGTCCAGCCCGCGCAGGCCGCGGAGGATCTCGAGCAGCTCGCGGCTCGTGATGCCGCCGGCCTCGGGGGTGCCCGTGCCCGGCGCGTGCGCGGGGTCGAG
Organism: Micrococcus sp. 093350064-1; assembly: GCF_053627955.1. NCBI lineage: Bacteria > Bacillati > Actinomycetota > Actinomycetes > Micrococcales > Micrococcaceae > Micrococcus > Micrococcus sp. 093350064-1. Next base: position 8,641 of record NZ_JBSEYU010000005.1, on the reverse strand, counting down.
GACGTCGATGTCCACCGAGATGTAGAGCGGCCGGCCCCCGATGCGCTGGCGCAGCTGGTCCACGATCTCGTCGACGCCCTGACGGAACACGTCCGAGGAGGTGACGATGCCGAAGCCCATGCGGTGGTCGTCGTCGAGGTCCTTCTTGCCGTAGAGCGGACCGCGCGTGCCCACATGCGAGATGGCCTCGGTGTCCAGGATCCCCTCCTCCACGGCGCGGCGGAACGGCGTGCCGTGGGTGTACTCGGCCCCGAAGTAGGTGTCCCACGTGTCCAGGTGGGCGTCGAAGTGCAGCAGGGCAACGGGCTCGCCCGCCCGGGCGGAGGCGGCGCGCAGCAGCGGCAGCGCGATGGTGTGGTCGCCGCCGATGGTCATGAGCGAGGAGCCGTCCTCGGTGAGGTCCATCGCGTCCTGCTGGATCGCCTCGATGGCCTCGCCGATGTCGAACGGGTTCACCGCCATGTCCCCGGCGTCCACCACCTGGGCCTGCGCGAAGGGCGAGGTGTCCGTGGCGGGGTTGTACGGGCGCAGCAGCCGCGAGGACTGCCGCACGTGGCCGGACCCGAAGCGTGCACCGGGGCGGTAGGAGACGCCGGCGTCGAACGGCACGCCGACCACCTTGATCTCCGGGGCGACGCCGGCCGCGGCCGCCTCGTCCAGGCGCGGCAGCAGCGCGTAGGTGGGGGTGCCGCCGTAGCGGGGCACGAGGGCGGAGTTCACGGGGCCGAGGCGGCCGTTGTCCTCGACGCGGGGGATCTCGAGCATCTGGATGTCCTCTCTGGGCGGTTCGGTTCGGTCTGGTCGGTCTGGTCTGTCCGGCGCGGGCGTGTCGCACGGTTCACGCGTGGCCCACGAGGGTCCACAGCACGACGGCGGGGCGGTCGTCCGGATTGGCCCACGAGTGAGGCTCGCGGCCGGGGAAGGTGACGGTGTCCCCCTCCTCCAACAGGTGCACGGCCTCGGTGGTCCGCAGCTCGAGGCGGCCGGTGACCACGTGCACCGCCTCCACGCGGCAGTCCACGGTGTACAGCTCCGCCTCCCCGCGGCCGCGCGGCGCGATGTCAGCGCGCAGGATCTGCAGGTCACGACTGCCGCGCGGGGTGATCAGGCGCTCGCGGATGCCCTCGCCGCCGAGGCTGACCGCGGGGGCGTCGGTGAGGCGCACGACCGTCACCTCGGGCGCGTCCAGGACGTCGCCCGGGCTCGCGCCGAGCACCTGGCACAGGGTCACGAGCGTGCTCACGGACGGGCTCGTCAGGTCCCGCTCGAGGCGGGAGAGGAAGCCCTTGCTGACGCCGGCCGCCTCGGCCAGCTGGGCCACGGTGAGCCGCCGCGCCTCGCGCAGCGCACGCAGCCGACGGCCGATCAGCGCCTGGCCCGGCGCGGTCTCGAGCGGGAGGGCCTTCATCGCGCTCCTCCCGACGTCGGCCAGGCGACATCGCCGATGTCCCCCTGGACGACATGTTGTCTGATAAGCAACATGTGTTTACCGTAGACCCGGATCGTGTGATCGGCAACACGCCGATCACTCCTGTCCCGCCGCGGCGCCCCCACATCCGGCGCCCCGGATCCCCTCGCCCCAAGGACCGCCCGTGACCCTCGACCTGACCATCGTCGCCGTCTACCTGGTCGGCATGCTCGCCTTCGGCTGGTGGGGCAAGGCCCGCGCCGCCAGCTCGGAGGACTACCTCGTGGCGGGCCGCCGTCTCGGGCCGGTGCTGTTCACCGGCACCATGGCCGCCGTCGTGCTCGGCGGCGCCGCCACCGTGGGCGGCGTCGGCCTGGGGTACGAGTTCGGGCTCTCCGGCGCGTGGCTCGTGGCCGCCATCGGCGTCGGCGTGCTCATCCTGTCGGTGGCGTTCGCCCCGATCCTGGCCCGCCTGAAGATCTACACCGTCTCGCAGATGCTCCGCCTGCGGTACGGCCGCGGCGGGGCCTCGCACGCCTCCTCGTTCGTGATGCTCGCCTACACGCTCATGCTCGCCGCCACCTCCACGGGCGCCTACGCGTCGATCTTCGTGGTGCTCTTCGGCTGGGACCGCTGGCTGTCCGTCCTGGTGGGCGGCGGCATCGTGCTGGCCTACTCCGTGCTCGGCGGCATGTGGTCCATCACCCTGGCGGACATGGCCCAGTTCCTCATCATGACCATCGGCCTGTTCGCCCTCATGCTCCCCCTCTCCCTGGCCAACGCCGGCGGCTGGAGCGCCATGCAGGAGCGCCTGGGCGCCGAGTTCTTCAGCTGGGACGGGATCGGCGTGCAGTCGATCGTCACCTACTTCGTGATCTACACCCTCGGCCTGCTGATCGGCCAGGACGTCTGGCAGCGCGTGTTCACGGCCCGCTCCCCGCGCGTGGCCCAGATCGGCGGCGCCACCGCGGGGCTGTACTGCATCGGGTACGGCGTCGCCGGCGCCGTGATCGGCATGGCCGCGCGCACCGTGACCGCGGACATCGCCGCCACGGACGACGTGTTCGCGTGGGTCGCCCAGAACCTGCTGCCCGTCGGCGTGGGCGGCGTGGCCCTGGCGGCCGCCGTCGCGGCCATGATGTCCACCGCCTCGGGGGCGATCATCGCGGCCTCGACCGTGATGCGCACCGACATCCTCCCGATCCTCCGCGGCGAGGCCGCCGCGTCCGAGGACGGCGCCACCGCCGAGGACCAGGCTCCGGAGACCGCGGCGGAGCTCGCCTCGAACCGCGGCTGGGTGCTGCTGCTCGGCGCCGTCGTGCTGGGGCTGGCGATCGTCGTCCCGGACGTGGTGGCGGCCCTGACCATCGCGTACGACATCCTCGTGGGCGGCCTGTTCGTCGCGATCGTCGGCGGCCTCGTGTGGAAGCGCGGCACCGGCACGGCGGCCCTGTGGTCCATGGTGGCCGGGACGGTGGGCACCCTCGGCACCATGGGCTGGCTCGAGCTGAACGCGGCCGAGCCCTTCGAGGGTGTTTTCGCGAACGAGCCGATCTACGTCGGTCTGGCCGCCTCCGCCGTCGTGTACGTCCTCCTCAGCCTGATGACCCGGCCCACCGACCCCGCGGTCCTCGAGGCCTGGCGGGTGCGCTCCCGCCACGGCGTCGACCCCGCGGTCCGAGCGCAGGTCTGACCCACGCTCCCGGGGCCTGTGATCCTCCGACGCCCACACGATGGCCGAGGCCACGTGGTGCGGCGGGCGGCGGCGGGCGACCCTTCCCGCGGGCTCCCCCCGGCCCCTAGTGTCTCCGTACAGCCTGAGACCGGGACTCCCCCTCGGGTTCGCCCCGTCTCTCGCCCCACCTGGGGCCTCGCTGGAGACAGAAAGGCAACAGTTTCATGACCACCAAGAACCGCGCCGTGGCATTCCACGGCATCAAGGACGTGCGCGTCGACGAGCTGGACTTCCCCAAGCTGGAGATGCCCGACGGCTCCGCCGCCCCGCACGGTGTCATCCTCAAGATCATCGCGACCAACATCTGCGGCAGCGACCTGCACATCTACCGCGGGTCCTTCCCCGCCCCCGAGGGCATGGTGCTGGGTCACGAGATGACCGGCCAGGTGCTGGAGGTCGGCAGCGACGTCCAGTTCCTGCAGGAGGGCGACCTCGTCTCCGTGCCGTTCAACGTGGCCTGCGGCCGTTGCCGCAACTGCCGCGCCGGCCGGACCGAGATCTGCGAGACCGCCAACCCGGACCAGGCCTGCGCCGCCTACGGCTTCAATCTGGGCGGCTTCCAGGGCGGGCAGGCCGAGTACCTGTTCGTGCCGTACGCCGACTTCCAGCTGCTGCGCTTCCCGGACCAGGAGCAGGCGATGGAGAAGATCCTGGATCTCGCCGTGCTCTCGGACATCCTGCCCACGGCGTTCCACGGTCTCATGTCGGCCGGCGCCAAGCCCGGCTCCACCGTCTACATCGCCGGCGCCGGCCCTGTGGGCCGGTGCGCCGCGGCCGCCGCTCGGCTGCTGGGCGCCTCGTGCATCATCGTGGGCGACCAGGACGCCTCGCGGCTGGAACTGGTGCGCAAGCACGGCTGCGAGACCATCGACCTCTCCGCCACGGAGAACCTGCAGGACGCCGTGAACGACATCCTCGGCGAGCCGATGGTGGACTGCGCGGTGGACTGCGTCGGCTCCGAGGCCCACGGCCTGGGCTCCGCGTCCGATGAGATGCAGCCGATCGCCGCCGTGAACCAGGTCCTGGACATCACCCGTCCGGGCGGCGCCACGGGCATCATCGGCATCTACGGGCCGAACCCGATCGCGGAGACGAAGGCCGAGCAGGAGGGCACCTTCCCGGTGGACTTCGGCAAGGCCTGGATCAAGTCGCCCCACATCATCGGCGGCCAGGCGCCCATCATGCGCTACAACCGCCAGCTGATGATGTCGATCCTGTGGGACCGGATGCCGTACCTGACGGAGATGGTCAACCCGCGCGTGATCAGCCTGGACGAGGCACCGCAGGCCTATGCGGAGTTCGACCAGGGCTCCCTGGAGAAGTTCGTCATCGACCCCCACGGCATGATCGCCCGCTGAGCGGTCCGCCTCCGGAGGCACGACGGCGCCCCTCACCTGCCCGCGCAGGTCAGGGGCGCCGTCGTCGTCCGCGGATCATGCCGCGTGCAGCAGCGTGGCGGTGATCCCGAGGCCCGCCAAGCCCACCACCAGCGCGACCATGCAGGCCACCGACGCCAGGGCCGGCCGGGCCTGCTCCCGCGCGATTCCGTCCGCCTGCGCCACGTAGCGCCGGCGCTGCGTGGCCAGCACCGCCGCCCCGCCGACGGCCGCCACCACCGCGGGCCCGAACGCCCACGCGCCGACGGCCGGCCACCACCTCAGGAACGTGAGGCTGAGGACGCTCAGCGCCAGGACCGTGCGGCCCCAGCTCATCACGGTGCGCTCGGGCTGCAGCCCCGGGTCGTGATGCAGACGCATCGCCTCAGCCCCGCGGCAGGACGACGGCGGCCAGCAGCACCACGACCGCCAGTACGACGCCCCCCGCCAGGACCGGGACGATCAGCGGCAGCGGCAGCGGACGGCCGCGGCGCATCGCCCGCTCCACCCGGAGCCAGCGCACACCCGCGCCCAGGGCGAGCAGCGCCGCCAGGACGAGCAGCACCGTGCTCAGCACCACCCGGACCGGCGGCGCGAAGAGGGCGCCGGTGAACGCCTCCACCGCGACCCCGCCGGCCAGCAGCGCCAGCGCCGTCCGGACCCAGGCCAGGAACGTGCGCTCATTGGCAAGCGTGAACCGGGGGTCCGGCTCCACCCCGCCCGCCAGGAGGCGGTGCTGCCAGGCCGGCCGGCCGCCGTCGTGGGCGGCGGCCTCGGGGCCGTCGGGGGTCTCTGCTGCGTCCATGCGGCCATGGTAGCGACGGCGTAGACTGGCGGGTCGGGCGCGCGCCCGGCCGCCGTGGTCCGCGGCGGCGGCGCCCGTCTCCGCCTGCCCATCCGATGGAGCCCCATGAGCCCCGCCCACACCGCCACTCCTGCGGCACGCCCCGAGCCGACCCGCGAACAGGTCCGACGCTGGCGCCGCTACCTCGCCGACGAGATCGCCGAGGGTCAGATCTACCGCGACATCGCCGCCCGCAAGGACGGCGTGGAGCGCGACATCCTGCTCGGCCTCGCCGAGGCCGAGCGCCGCCACGAACAGCACTGGCGGGCCCTCCTGGGTGGGCACGCCGAGAACCCGCCGCGCCCCTCCCTGCACCGCATCCTGCTGCGCTGGCTCGCGCGGATCTTCGGCTCCGTGTTCGTGCTGGCCCTGGCCCAGCGCGCCGAGTCGGACACTCCCTACGCGGAGGACCAGGACGCCCCCGAGGGCATGGTGGCGGACGAGGCCATCCACGAGGAGGTCGTGCGCGGCCTCGCCGCCCGGGGTCGCGAGCAGCTGGCAGGCAACTTCCGTGCCGCCGTCTTCGGCATGAACGACGGGCTGGTCTCCAACCTGGCGCTCGTGATGGGCATCGGCGCGACGGGCGTGGCGCCGTCCGTCGTGCTGTTCACGGGCGTGGCCGGCCTGCTGGCGGGCGCGCTGTCCATGGCGGCCGGCGAGTACGTCTCGGTGCGGTCCCAGCGGGAGCTGCTCGAGGCATCCTCCCCCACCCAGATCACCCTCGAGGCGGCCCAGCACCTGGACCTGGACCACAACGAGCTCAAGCTCGTCTACCTGGCCCGCGGCATGACGCCCGAGGACGCCGAGCACCGCGCGCTCGAGCGCCTCGGCTATCTCACGTGCGACTGCAACCCGCAGTTCTCCGCCCGTCCCGACGGCTCCCAGGGGCCGGTGGACCACTCGGACTCCTTCGCGGAGATCGGCTCGGCGTGGAGCGCCTCCCTGTCCAGCTTCGCGTTCTTCGCCTCCGGCGCGCTCATCCCGATCCTGCCGTACATCTTCGGCATGTCCGGGCTGTGGGCCCTGGGCCTGGCGGCGGCGATGGTGGGCGTGGCCCTGCTCTTCACCGGCGGTGTGGTCGGGCTGCTGTCCGGCTCCTCACCGCTGGCTCGGGGCCTGCGCCAGCTCGCGATCGGCTTCGGCGCCGCTGCCGTGACGTACGTGCTCGGCCTGCTCTTCGGCGCGAACGTGGGCTGACGCGGGGAGGGCGGTCTGGCGCCCCGGCCACGAGAAGAGGGTCCGGTCCTCTCCGTCCTCTCGGCGGCTCAGTTCCTCCAGAGCCCCGATGAGTGCACCGACAGCGGTGGGCCGGCCCGCTGTCGCAGTGTCGCTCTGCTCTGTGTCATGAGGAGCGGAAGGTGGTGACCATGCGGGCCTCAGGTACGCGGTTCCCACCGGAAGGTGCTCTTTGCCATGGCGAACGCCGCCACGACGAAGGCGAGGCTCGGCAGCAGCAGGCTGACGGCCTCGTGGAGGGCCATGCCGCTCCATCCCTCGATGATCAGCTCGGTCACCGCACCGCCGGGGAGCAGGCGTTTGACTCCGGCAAGCTCCTCCGTGCCGGTCAGACCGACCCACATGGAGGCGCCGAGGGCGACGACGAACAGGGGCAGCGTGGTCACCTGCGCGTGGTCCGGGGAGTTGGTGAGACCCGCCGTCGCGATGGCCGCGCCCACGAACATCAACTCCAGGACGACGACGGCGGCCACGACGGCCACGACCCCCACCGGAGGGGTGCCGACGACCGACAGGATCGCGACGATGACCCCGGCCTGCACCAGGTTCACCAGCGCAATCGGCAGCACGAGACCGCTCAAGATGGAGGCGTCCTTCGCCGACGTGGAGCGCAGCCGCTTGAGGAACAGGTTCTGGCGGCGGGAGGCCAGGGTGGTCGTCGCCGTGATGTAGGTGCCCATGGCGGTCACGGTGACCAGGATCAGAGCGGCCGTCACCGGGGTGCCCCCGAAGTTCTCGCGGTTGAAGATCAGGACCGCGCTGAAGGCGAGGGGGATGAACAACGACGAGGCTGCGACGAGGCGGTTGCGGACGAGCTGTGTCATCTCGCTGCGGGCGATGGCGAACATTGCGGGCTCCTCTTGTGGTGGTCGAGTCGGTCGTGAGGACGTGTGATCAGGCGTTAAGGGCGCGGAAGAGGGATTCGAGCCCCTCGGCTCCGACGTTCAGGCCCTCGAGCTCCACATCGCGGGAGCGGGACCACACCAGGAGGCGGTACAGGTCCTCCTGGAGGTTCGTGGTGGGGATGGTGACCGCGCCGCCGGGTGCGATCGTCGCGTCCTCGAACGGGACGGTGGGCTCACCACTCAGCCGGAAGCTGATGGTCGAGGGGAAGGCCGAGGTGAGCTCGGCGACTGTCCCCTGCCGATGGATGCGGCCGCTGTGCATGAGCGCGATGCGGTCGGCCCGCTCCTGGGCCTCCTCGAGGTAGTGCGTGGTGAGCAGGATCGTCGCGCCCTCGTCACGCAGCCGGTCCACGACGTGCCAGAGTGCGTCGCGTGCCTCGATGTCCAACCCCGTGGTGGGCTCGTCAAGGAAGATCAGCTCCGGTGAGCCGAAGATCGCCGTGGCGAAGTCGAGGCGGCGCTTCTCGCCGCCAGAGAGCTGCCCGGTCCGGGTGTCCCGACGCCGGCGGAGGTCCACGAGGTCCAGGACACGGTCGACGTCGTCGTCCCGCCGCGTCAGACGACCGATCAGCGCGAGGGTCTCGCGTACGGTCAGGTCCGGGGCGAACCCGCTCTCCTGGAGCATGATCCCCACCCGACGACGCAGGGTGCGGTCGCTCGGGTCCTGCCCGAGGACCCGCACGGAGCCGGCGGTCGGGGCCCGGTGACCCTCCATGACCTCGATGGTGGTGGTCTTCCCGGCACCGTTGGTGCCGAGCAGGCCGAAGAACTCCCCACGTCGGATCTCGAGATCGATCCCGTCGACGGCAGTGAAGTCCCCGTAGTCGACCCTGAGGTCGTGGATCTCGACGATCGTCTGCGTGCAGGAGTCGACGGCGATGGGGGCCGGGAGAAGCGTCGTGTTTTGCATGTCCCCCACACAACCAACCGGGATCCGCCCCCGACAGTGAGGTCACGTCACTGCGCGGCATGACAGACTTGGTGCGCAAGCATGACGCTATGTCACTGGTGCGGGGCGGGCCGGTGACGGAAGGGTGGATGTGGGCGTGTCAGATGGTCTGTGTAAGCCGTACCGAGAGGAACGGTAAGAATCATGACCATGATCGACGAGAAGAACCCAGGCGAGCCCTCGGGCCA
>NZ_JBSEYU010000004.1:0-264908 GCF_053627955.1 Micrococcus sp. 093350064-1 | reverse complement strand
ACCCGCCCCGGTCTCGCGGGACGTCCAGCTCGATCGGCCCGACCTCGGACTCCACGGTCTTCGGGGTGGTCCCGTTGCGGGAGTTGGCGTGCTTCGGCGCCTCGCTCGAGCCCTTCTCGTAGCCCAGATGGCTGGTCAGCTCGGCCTGCAGGCCCCGCTCGAGCGCGGCCTTGACCAGCGCGGGCACGAACCCGCCGTCACCGGTGAGCTCGACGCCGCCCGCGTCGATCTGCGCGAACAGGGAATCAAGCTGCCCTGAGGCTTTCAGCTGCTCGACCAGGTCCTGGCCCGAGGGCTCGCCTGGGTTCTTCTCGTCGATCATGGTCATGATTCTTACCGTTCCTCTCGGTACGGCTTACACAGACCATCTGACACGCCCGGCCAAGCGCACCAAAGTGGGCATGGTTCGGGCCGGAATCGGACTCACCGCCGAGTGCGAGGACTGATCGGGTGAAGGGTGGTGAAGGGTATTTGTAAACCTCCCCACGCGAGGGGAGCTATAGAAAGTTTCCAAGAACCCTTCACCTCCCTACACCGGCACCCCCTGAACCGCAGAAACAAGCCGATTTGACGGCCCCCGACCACCTCACGTTCGGGGGCCGTCGTCGTCCCCACGGAGGACAAATGAGCACCACCACAACCCCGGCGACCCTGCCCGACCTCGCCGCCAGCAGCACAAAGGAACGCAACCGATGACCACAACAACCGAACGCCCCACCGAGGCCGACAACCTGCGCCAGATGCTCCGATTCCACATGGACCGTGCCGAGCGCCACCGACTCCGCGCCGAGAAGGCCGAAGCCGAACTGGCCGAGCTGAAGAAGGAGGCCCACCCGTGAGCACTCTCTCCCGGCCCACACCGAAACACGCCGCCACCACCGCACCGGAACGTGTAGCCGCTGAACTCGCGTACCTGCGGAATGAGTGCGAGAGCATCCGCCACGCCCTCGACCGATCCCGGGAGCGCCCATGAGAGCCCGCCCCACATACACCGATGCCGACGTGCGCCGGTTCATCGCCCGCGCCGAACGGCACCGGCTGCGGGCCGAGAAAGCAGAGGCCGAACTCATGGCCCTGCGTGCCGCCCACACCGAGGAGGACGCGTGAAGACCCGCCGCGCCTACACCGCCGCCGGAATGGCCGCGTTCCTGTCCGAGCTCCAGCGCCGGCACGGCGCCCCCGCCCAGACCGGCACCCGGGCCGGCGTCCACCCGGTGCCCCAGGAGACGCCCCCGCTCACCGCGGCGGACGGCACCCCTGAGCATCCGCTCCCCGCCACGACCCCCGAGGACTGATCCCCGCATGTACAGCGTCTACGCCCAGCACTGGCAGCGCGACACGGAAGCCGCCGCCTCCGCACGCGTCTACCGGGTATCTCGCCTGCGTCACGACGCGGCCCCCGCCCCCGGCGTTTCGATCTTCCGTCACGGCCGCCCCGTGCTGACCCTCACTCCCGAGGACGCCCGGCGGATCGCTGACGGCCTGCACGACGCCGCCGAGCGTGCCGAGCGCGTCCCCACCACCCCGATCCGCAAGGAGCGCCCGTGAGCCGCCAGCGCTACGACCCCGGCCGCCGCAAACGGCTTGCCCCCTCACCACTGAGGCCCGCACCCGCGAGGCCGGCACTCCCTACCCCGAAGAAGGAGCACCACTCATGAAGCACCCGCACATCACGCACGCCGAGGCCGAAGCTCAGGCCCGCCCCCTGCCCCTGGAGGACCAGATCACCTACTGGAAGGCCCGCGGCCGCGCCCTGGAACGCGCCGCTCAGCGCGCCCAGACGCACCCCCGCCCCGAGGACGCCGCCCCCGAGGCGGTGCCCGCGCCGGAGACGGCGCCCACCCCGACCGGCCCCGACCCCGTGCAACTCGAAGTGCTCGAAGCCCGCATGGAAGCCGCCGCCGCCCGCCGCGGGATCGACCCGGTCCCCCTCCTCCCGTACCTGCGGGCCGAGCCGTTCATGAACGAGGATGGCCGTGTCGAGCGTGCCGCCGTCGAGACGTTCTTCCAGCAGCTCGCCGACGCGCGCGACGCCCGGACGGTGCGCCCGTGACCGGCCCCAGCACCGGCGGCGTCCGCGGCGGCCGGCAGACCTGGGCCCAGTGGTACTACTCCGGCGCCCCCACGGCGCAGGACATGGCCGACCGGCGCCACGCCGACACGGCCCGCGCCGAGCGTGCCCGTCTCGACGCTGAGGCCCTCAACGCCCGCCACGCCGAGTCCCGTCCCGATCCGGCCGCCCGGCTGCGGATCGCCCTCACCAACCTGGGCCCGAGCATGGTGCTCCCCGGCGCAGGCCCCACCCTGGCCGACGTCAACGCCGCGATTCGCCGCGAGGCCGGCCCCGACCGCGCACTGCATCAGCAGATGCTCGACCTCCACTACACCCAGCAGGCGCGCCGCCGCGCCGCCGGCAACCACTGACACACGAAAGGCAGATCATGAGCACTACGAAGACCGCCCCCGCCTACGCGACGGCCGAGGACATCCGCGCCCAGGTCCACGCGCACGCCGAGGAGGAGCGCCGCGATGCGTCCGCCCACGGGGCAATGCTGAACCTCATGCAGAAGATCGGCGACGGCCGCGAGGACCCCGAACCGGACCTGAACGCCGCGTACGAGCAGGCCCGCATCAGCGGGGACTGGGAGGAGTACGAGCGCATTTACCGGGCCCACGACGACTGGGCCGACCGGTCCGCGAAGCGCGCACGCATGGCGAACAACCTGCGAAACCGTGCCATCCCCAACCCCGAGCGACGCCGCACCCTCCGGGGCAACGCCGGCCGTCTCACGCTGGCATACCTCGCCGGCGCCCTGCCCAGCATCCTCGACGCCGCCCAGCGCCTCACACTCCACGGTGTGCCTTCCACCGCCGAGGCCGCCATGACCGCCGACCCCCGCGCCCGGGGCCACTACCTCGAAGCTGCCGCCGTCGTGGACGCCTACAGGGCCCTGCGCCGCACCCAGGCCGCGGCCGTGACCGACATCAACGCGACTGTCGCGGAGAGCTTCGGAGGGCCGTCCCAGGTCTCCTCGCAGAGCGTCCTCACCATCGGGCAATTCCGTGACGCCCTCCACCTCGACGCGACGTGGCTGAGCAACCGCCGCAACGCCATCGGGCAGCTGCGCTCCTCCGCCACCCGCGCCCACCTGCGCCGGTACGTCCCCGGGATCGTGGAGTTCCTCGACGACGCCCCCGCCGAGCTGTTCGGGCCGATCACCGCGGACGGGTTCCCCGCTGAGTGCACCACCGTCCCCGCCCGCGCCCAGTGGCTCGCCACGTGGAGCACCCGCCTGGACTTCTGGGTCCCCGAGTTCGAGGACCTCCAGCAGCTCCAGCACCTCTACGGGTCCGCCATCAACCCAGAGCACTGGCAGGACCGCAAGGGCCTTGTCCTCGCCAACACCTACGAGGGGGAGAGCGCCGCCGACAACGCCGAGCGCCTGGCCCTGGTCAACCTCGACTACCGCCGCCCCGACTGGGACACCCCCCAGCCCGAGCCCACCGCCGAGGACCTGGACGCCATCACCGCGAACCGCGCCGCCCTCCCGCGCGAGCAGCACCCCGGCCTGCACGCCTGACCCGCACCACCGCGACGCGGCCCGCCCACCACACCGGAGGGCGGGCCGCCCCGCACCCGCAGACCCACGCCCACACAACGCACCCGCACCCGTGCCTGCAAACGCGTCCCCTCACGCACGCTCACACACCCGACCACCAACGCCCCACCCCACCGCCGAACGCCCGCCACAGCCCGCAGGGAGAAGCTCCCCGCACACCCCCAAAGCAGGGGGGGCACCCCACCTCCCCCCGGGGGGCGGAATCCCCGCCCCGCCACAGTCTGTGGCTGTCTGTCTGCAGAGTTGAGGGAAAACGCATTTACTACGATTGGAGGGCCGGAATATGCCGGTTTCGCGCTGTCCGATGTGTCGGAATCCGGTCATTCAGGCCGGGACTGGGCGGCCCGCCCGGTGGTGCTCGGATGCCTGCCGCTACCGGGGGCACACCCGGCTGCGGACGCTGCGTAAGCGTCTGCGAGCTGCCGAAGAAGAAGGACTCGCCCGCCGCGCTGAGTACCTGCGCGAGTGGATCAACCGATTGGAGAAATGATGGCGAACCTGCCGAAGCCGGCGAACAAGCGTTCCCGGCGCACGACGTCCAGTGGGCCAGAGTTCCGGGCCCTCGAAGTGGTGGCGGTGCCTCAGCCGCCGCTGCCGGAGCGGGATAGGCCGTGGAGCGCGGAGACGCTGAGGTTCTGGGACGAGCTGGGAACGTCCTCGATCGCGCCGGAGCTCTCCGCGGTGGAGTGGCGGATTCTCATGCTCGCCGCCGTCGCCTATGAGGCGATCTGGTCTGACGGGGCCCTCACCCGCGTTGACACGCTACTCAACTTGATGGGCCGGTTCCCGTTCACCCCGCGGGATCGTCAGACGTTGCGGATCACGGCGCTGACGGGTGAGCAGATGGAGGCCAAGGCGCGGGCGCAGGGTCAGCGGGAGCACGTGGCGGGCCGGAACTATGCGGGCCTGCGTGCTGTGGACACGACGGCCGGCGGCCAGGCATGAAGCGGCCCGCGCTTTTGCGCACCTTAGTCGCCCCCGTCCTCCTGGCTTCCATTCTCCTTCTCCTGGACGGTCCGGGGTGGCGAGGCCGAGGCGGCGGGGATGCCCCGGCGTGCTGCCTACCTGCGCGAGTGGCTCGAGCGGTTGACCGCCGGCCCCGGGCACGGGCACGGCACCACGTGAGCGCCCGCGGGATTCGCAGTGCCGGGCGTGTGAGACGCGTACAGCGTCCGCGGGCGCCCTTACGCTGTAGTTCAAGGACCACGGCTGCACGTCACTGCGTGCCGCCGTACATAGAGGCACAGGGGAGGTGATTAGCATGACCGCAGCACCGATGGACAGGACTCGTCTCGAGCGGCGCGTCACGACGCCGATCCTCACCCGTGCGCAGGTGGTGGCCTTGACCCATGCGCCGGAGGCGGACGTTCGCCGGTGGACGACGGGACCGAATCCTGCCGTGCAGCGCGCCCCGCGGTCGGGGTGGACCCCGTTCACGGTGAACTTCGCCGGTCTGCTCGAGGCGGACCTCCTGCACATGCTGACCGACATGCCTCACCTGGGACCCCGCAAGGCGTCGGGCGTCATGCGCGCGATTCGCCAGGACCATGGCCCGCTCGCCCTCATCGAGCACCCCGGCCTGTTTACGGACGGCAAGGACGTCTTCCTCCTCGATGCGGGCGTCTTCACGCGAGTGCGGGACAGTCAAGGGGCGTTCGCCGAGGTGTTGGAGCGGTACACCCGCCGACTCGTCGTGCGTGATGGCCGTGTGCAGGAGTACCGCCCTGACCGCCTGCCGATCGCGTCCGTGAACCCGGCGTTCAACGGGGGCGGCCTGTCGCTGATGTCGAACCGCACCCCCGTGTCGGCCGTGGCCGGCATGCTGCTCGCTGGCGAGACGCCGCAGAGCGTCGCCCTTGACTACGACCTCGACGTGAGCGAGGTGCAAGCTGTTGAACGCGACCTCGAGTGGGCGTGGCAGGCGTCGGCGGCCTAAGCCCGTCACTGTCTTCTTCGATCGGAACCTAGGCAAGAGCCTCCCGCGCGCCCTTGACATCTTGCCGCAGCTGAAGGTCAAGCACATGCGCGACGTCTATCCGAACGACGGGCAGGAGATTGAGGACACGGAGTGGCTCGCGCGCGCCGGCGCTGAGGGGTGGGCGGTGTTCACTCAGGATGCCCGCGTGTGGCAGAACCTCGACGAGCACGAGGCGCTGATCAACAACGGCGTCCGCGTCTTCTGCCTCGGCACGCCGCAGGCCACGGCAACGCAGAAGGCGGTCTGCTACGGCAGGCACATTCTGCCGATCCTCCGCCGCGCGCGCCGGCCGGGCCCATGCTTCTGGCGCATCTATCCCGAGCGCGTGGACAAGTTGTTGCGCTGACTGCCGGGAGCGGGGTGGCCCCGGCGGGAAACGGGTCCGCCGGGGCCGGAGCGGGCGGGCCGCACGTGTGCGGGGGGTCCCGTGGTCCCTCTCCACGCGACGGAGCCGAGGGGGGATGGCTCAACGCCGCGCACGCTCAGCCTACGGGCGGGAGGTGCGCCTCGATAGACCCAGAGGGCGACGGCGTCGGCCTAGCGTGTCCGGCCCTCGTGGTCCCCTGCCCGGCATGCCATTCCACACCTATGACGGTCCGCCGTTCGAGCGCCCCGAGGACGTTCACGCCGCACCCTACCGCCACCCGTTCTACGCGCGCGCCGTGTTGCCGGACGTGGGTGCCGTAGACGGTGCCGTGACCCGGTGGACCACGTCACACCTACTCCTGACGTGGGTGGGGACTGCGGGCGGGGAGCGGGAGCACGCGTGGGTGCCGATCGCGTGGACGAGGCGCATCGCACGGGAGGAGTCAGGGTGGCGGGACCCCGACGATCTGCACTGATGGACGCCGCCCGAGGCCGATAGGCTCGCCCGCATGGCACCTCGAACCGATATTCAGAACGCGCACTGTGAGAAGTGCGGAAAGACGACTCGGCACCTCGTGGACATTCACGAGAGCTCTCCCACGGACGCACACAAGATCACACCCTTCGTGAACCCGGTGGCTTGCTTGGTCTGCCACCCCGAGCGAGATCCCCGCAAGTCCAAGTGACGATGACGGCCCCGGCCCTCCCACCATGGGAGAGTCGGGGCCGTTTCTGCGTTCAGGCGGCGGCCGCGTAGTCCGCAGCGGTGCGCTCAGCGCGTCGGACATGCTCGGCAAGGTCGGGCCGGCCTGCGCGCCGCAGACGGGCGCGAAGCGTTCCCACGTTGACCCCGAGGCGGCGGGCGATCTCGAGCGGGTGCACGCTCCACGAGAGCAGCCATTCCACGTCCTCGACCAAGGCGGCGTTGCGTTCAAGCGTGGCCGGGCGAGTCACTGCCGGCCCTGCGTCAGCAACGCGTCGTAGGCGGCCCCCACCGCGGGAACGGAAACGCCCGCATCGGCGGCGGCCGTCACCATGTCCTCGAGCGTGGCCGACGTGCCGCGCGCGTGTAGGCCCACGGCGATCGCCTCGACGGCGGAGGCGTCCAGGGCCTCCAGCAGCTCGAGGACAGTGGAGAGGTCCCGGGCGAGCGCGCGGGCACGGGTGCGGGTGAGGTCCAGGCCTGCGCGGGGGTCCCGGTCGTGCCCTCGGCCGTGAGGGTCACAGCGCCGTCATGGAGGAACGTGGACACGCCGCCGGCGGATGGGCCGCTGATCGTGATGAGCTCCTCGCCGTACTTGTGCGGGGTCTCGACCTTGAAGCCGGGGCGGATCGTGGGGACGTTGGTGGTGCTCATGGTGCCTCTCCTCGTGGGGGTGGCCGGTGTCTGCCGGTCCTCGGGTGGTGGTGGTCTGTGGGGAGGGGCGGACGGGGGTGCTCATCTCCAAGACGGAAGCGGAGCCCTGCGGGCCCAGGTCTCCCGGTCCCTCATCCCAAAAAACCCGCCGCCCTCCGCCCCCGCTCTGCGACATTCGCCCACGCCGAGTAGACCCCCGCTGTTCGGCGGGTGTCTCTCGTGTGGCCCTAGGACTGGCCGAGCTCTGGCAGTCCCCGCGCCGGCGGTTCGGCGTGTTCGGGAGGGGTGTCACCGCGCCCTCATGATTGGCAGCACAGAGGGCTGTAGACGCTGGAGGATCACGCTGTGACCTCGTGCCGCCCACCGTCACGGGCGACGGCGGGCAGGACGCGGCCCCGCGTGTGGGGGCCGGTAGATCACATGGGGCCGGTCCAGATGGAGGGCAGGAACAGCACGGCAAAGCCCGCCGCCGTGACCGTCAGAGAGACGGCGCCACGGGCAACGGGCTGGAGAAGCTGGGGGAGGGTGCGGGTAGGCTGAGACACGTCATCACGTCCTAGATCGTGGTGGCCGATGCCCCCGGACGGTTGCCGCCGTCGCGGGGGTTTCTTATGTGGGGAGCGTAGGCATAGCGACCTGTACAAGTGGGCGTACAAGCTGGTGCCGGTGGTCGACTCGGACCTGCTCGCGGACTGCTTCGACCTCGCGTGGGACATCCGCCGGCTGGACATGGAGGCCTCGCCGTACGACCTGACCGGGGTGGACGACCTCTCCGACGGGCGCGGCGGCTACGCGGCCGTGCGGATCGAGGAGCCGGCCGGGCGTGCCGAGTACGCGCGGCGGCAGCGCGAGTTCGCCGAGCGGGGGCAGGCGCTGCGGGTGCGGCTGCTGGCGGTGCTGGACGAGGCCGTGGGGGCGGCCCCTGGGACCGGGCCGGAGGCCGAGTGGACTTCCAGCGCACGTCCATGATTAGGATGGCCGCTCTACAGGCTGTGAGGCGCATCACTCGCGTCATCCGGTGACCGCCTCGGCCCTCTCCGCACCGAACGACTCGAGGACCTGACGTGACCAGAACCGTTCCAGCTCGCCGCCGCACCACGCTCGCCGCCGCCGTCGCGGCCGTCTCGCTCGCCGTCGCGGCCGCCGCCCCCGCGCTCTCCGCGCCCGGCAACGGCAACGGCAACGGGTCCGCATCGCAGGGTCAGGCCCGCTCCAACGACCTCTCCGCCACGCGGGGCAACAAGGTCAACGACGCCGCCGCGCTCGCGCCGCACCTCGTGGGCCAGACGCTGGACTGGGATGCCTGCGACTTCGGCAGCGAGCGCCTCAACGCCCGGTTCAGCGCGATCCCCGGCACCGCGTGCGCCGACGTCACGGTGCCGCGGGACTGGAAGAACCCCGAGGACGGCCACACCATCACCCTGCGCGTGGCCAAGACCGAGACCTCGAAGGGCAACCCGGAGCGCCAGGGCATCGCACTGGTGAACCCCGGCGGCCCGGGCGGCTCCGGCCTGCCCTGGGGCCCCGCCATGGCCGAGCGCGCCCCGGAGCTCGCCGAGCAGTACGACTTCATCGGCTTCGACCCCCGCGGCGTGGGCCAGTCCACCGCCCTGGAGTGCACCTACACGCCGAACCCCGAGCACGACGTGTGGCAGGACACGAAGGCCCAGGTCGACGCGTGCCTCGAGAACGAGCTCACCCCCTACATCACCACCGAGCAGACCGTGTACGACATGGACTTCATCCGCGCCGTCCTGGGCGAGGAGAAGACCTCCTACATCGGCTACTCGTACGGCACCTGGCTGGGCAGCTGGTACCAGCGCGTCTTCCCCCAGCACGCGCACCGGTTCCTGCTGGACTCCGCCGTCGACATCTCCCGCGACGGGCTCCAGACCACCTGGGACCTGCAGCCGCGCTCCCGCGACCGCCAGTTCCAGGACGCGATGCTCCCCTACGTGGCCCGGCACGACGAGATCTTCGGCCTCGGGGACGACCCGATGCAGATCCGGCAGCGCTGGGAGGACGTGGGCGGCACCCGCACCCAGCTCGGCATGATCGTCGCCGGCTCGTTCCTGTTGCCTGCCATGTACGACACGTCCCAGTACCTCGACGCCGGGTCCGTCATCGCCGCCTACATCCGCATCATGGAGTCCGAGGCCGCGGCCACGGACCCCGCGGGGCAGCGCACCCAGATCGAGCGCATCCTGGCCGAGGCCCGTGCGTCGCTGCCGGCCGAGGAGCGCGACTCCTTCGACCGCTTCGCCGCCCGCGGCCTGGAGACCGTGGGCGAGCGCGAGCAGCTCGTCGCCGCCACCCAGGCCGGTGACGCCGTCACCTTCGAGGGCGCGTTCTCGGCGATCCGCTGCCAGGACGGCCAGTGGAACACCTCGCAGGGATACTGGACCTCGTGGGTGGACGACCTCGGCCGCAAGGCCCCGTGGATCGGTGTGCTGATGGGCCCGTCAGAGTGCATGTACTGGCCCGCCCAGACCTCCATGCCCGCCCAGCCCGGTGGCAAGGGCGCCCCGAACACCGTGATCGTGCAGT
Source organism: Micrococcus sp. 093350064-1 (assembly GCF_053627955.1). NCBI lineage: Bacteria > Bacillati > Actinomycetota > Actinomycetes > Micrococcales > Micrococcaceae > Micrococcus > Micrococcus sp. 093350064-1. The sequence goes on along the minus strand of NZ_JBSEYU010000004.1, from coordinate 255,040 downwards.
CCGAGCTGGACGCGGCGACCCCGTACGAGGGCGGCCACCGCGCCGCCGGCGTGCTGCGCAACACGTCCCTGATCTCCGTGGACAACGAGGGCACCCACGGCCTGTTCCCGTACGGCACCGAGTGCGTGGACACGCCCATCCGTGACTACTTCCTGACCGGCGCCCAGCCGGCCGAGAAGTCGCTGTGCGACGCCGTCCCGCTCCCGCTCGAGACCCAGCCGGTCCAGGTGGCCGGGACCCCGACGCACAAGGGCGACATCAAGATCTCGATGCGCACCGACGCCGTGCGCGAGGCCAACCGGATCACCCACGACGCGATCGAGCGTCAGCTGATCGACTCCCGCGCGGTGACCCCGGACGTCGAGGCCTTCCTGGAGGACTGACGGCCCGGGCACCCCGGCACCCGGCTCGCCCCCGACGGCCCGGCGACTCCCCCGCGGAGACGCCGGGCCGTCGTCGCGCCCGGGGCGGCCCTGCAACGCTGGTTGGGTTGTCGCGGGTGCCGCCGCCCCACACCCCCGATAACTCAACCCGCGATGGGCAGCCGGAGGGGTGGCGTCGACGCCGAGGCCGATAGCCTCGCGCCATGATCCTGCACATCACCCTCCCGGAGGACTGGGCCGCCGCGCGTCGCACCGGCCGCTACACGGCGTCGACGCGCGGCGCCTCGATCGACGACGTCGGCTTCCTCCACGCCTCCGACGACGCCGCCCAGGTAGGAGTCGTCGGCGCGGCGATCTACCCGGACCGGCCGGACGCGTTCGTCTGCGGCCTGGACGAGGACGAACTGGCGGGGGCCGGCCTGCGGGTGCGGCGCGAGCCGGGAGACCCCTCCGATCCCCACTCGGCCGAGTTCCCGCACGTCTATCCGGGCGGGGCCGCCTCCGGGCACATCCCGTGCTCGATGCTCACCCCCGTGACCGACCCACGGGCGGACGCCCGCGTGCACCGCGAAGACTCGGCCGAGGCCGCTGCGCTGCTCGACGCCGGGTGGAGCGTGCGATCCCGCTCCTGGGGCGCGCGCCTCCACCTCGACGACGACGCCGACCTGGCGCCCTACCGTGGCCACATCGCGGCGGCCGAAGCGCGGGGAATCGAGGTGCGGAGACTGACCGCCGTCGACCTGCCTGCCCTGCGCGCCCTCGACGAGGAAGCGGCTCCCCGATTCCCGCACACCGACGGCTCCCGTCACGAGCCGCTGCCGGACGACCTCGAGGCCCGACTGTCCACCCCAGAGGGGCTCGCCGTGGGGGCCTTCGAGGGAGGCGTGCTCATCGGATTCACCCTGACGTTCCGCTCCCCTGCCCGGTGGGAGGTCGACCGCACCGCGGTCGCGGCCGAGCACGAGAACCGTGGCGTGGCGAAGGCCGTCAAGGCGGCGACCGTCCTGGCGACCCATGCCCGCGGTGGGCGCGAGTGGGGAACCGGCGGCGCCGAGTCCAACGCGGCGTCCCTGCGGATGAACGCGGCCCTCGGGTTCCGTCTCGAGCCTGCCTGGCTCGGGCTGACCCCGCCCACGACGTGGGAGGAGTTCGCGCGGGCCCCGGCGTCAAGCTCCCTTGACGACAAGGTCACTTGACTGTCAAGCTTGCTTCACAACGTCCGGTCGGACGGCCCCCACAGAGCCTCCGAGGCGGGCCGGGCCACCGGCCCAGGGCATCGACCACAGGAGGGCCCCATGACCACGAACCACTCCCGCCACACCACCGCCGCCGCGGACGGCCCGGGCACCCGGTACCCGGTCCGCCCCGACGGCCCGGCGACTCCCCCGCGGAGACGCCGGGCCGTCGTGGGGTCGGCTCAGCCGTCGAGGATGCAGAACTCGTTGCCCTCGGGGTCGGCGAGGACGGCCCAGCCGAGGTCGACGCGGCGGTCGTCGACCATCGCGGCGCCGAGGGCGAGCGCCCGCTCGATCTCGGCGTCGCGCGTCGAGCCGGCGGCCGCGCGCAGGTCCATGTGGGCGCGGTTCTTCACGCGCTTGGCGTCCGGGACGCGGAAGAAGAGGACGACCTGCCCGTCAGGGCCGACGAGTGAGCACTCGTCCGACCCCGGGCGGTAGAGGTGAGGCTCGTCGACCTCCCAGCCGAGCAGCGCGCGCCAGAACTCGGCGATGGCGTGGGGGTCCAGCGCGTCCCACGTGGTGTGAGAGAGACGGAGGGACATGGCGGCTCCTCAGGAACGGGCCGGGGCGGGCGGGGACGACTCCACGCGAGCCAAGGGCGCGGCACCCCGGGCAAGGCGGGTTGACTTGTCACGGGTATTCACCGCCCAGACCCGCGACAAGTCAACCCGCGTTGGCCGGACGGGCGGACGGACGGCGGAGGGCCGGGTCACCCGCGGATGTGTCGCATCACGAGCCGCGGGATCGCGCTGCGCGGGCTGATGCTGCACCACGCGACGGGCTCGCCGTCCGAGTACCGACGACGCCGGGCGCAGGCTCCCCCGCAGCGAGCGCCCGCATGGTGTCCTCGCGGGGGTCGCCGGGCGCGTGCCTCTGCGGCGCTGAGAGCCGGGGGGACAGGCACCAGCAGTGCGTGGCGCGGCGGTTCGGGTTGACGACGTGCGCGAAGTCGTCGAAGCGGTCGGCGGTGAGCGGGTGCACCTCGAAGGCCATGCGGCCAGCATCGTGGGCGGCGGTGGAGGCGTCCACGGCGAGGCCCAGCTCCGCCGCCGCCCTGTCGGGCCACCGTCAAGCAGACTTGACGTCAAACTCTCTTTACTGTCAAGCTTGCTTCACACGACGGGGACAAACCCCGGCCCCGCCCCGGAGGGACCGCCATGGCCACCACGCCGCACACCACCACCGACCTCGCCCGCGACCGCCGCCCCCGCTGGGGCCGCTCCGCCCGTCTGGGCGGCGGGTCCGGGCGACTGATCCTCGTCAGCCTCGTGGCCGGCGTCGTCATCGCCCTGCTGATCGGGGCCGCGTCCTACGGTCTGGCCTCGAGCCAGGGCGACGCCGGTCCCCGCTTCCCGGCGGTCACGGGCGCGGTCATGGCGGCGTCGGCGCTCCCGGTCGGCGCAGCCCTCGCCTGGCTGTTCCTCGTGGACCGCACCACCCTGCGCGGCGCCGTCCGGGACACCGAGGAGACCATCGAAGGCCGGTGGCTCGAGAAGGCGCAGTCCGGCGCGTTCGGCGACCTGCTCGTGGTGCTGGGCCTGGGCACGTTCGTCGTCGCCCTGGCGGGGTGGCAGCCCAGCCTCCCCCTCGTGGGCGCCGGGCTGCTCCTCTTCGCGGGCGCCTCGGTGGCCGTCCGCTACGCGCTCCAGAAGCGCCGGGGCTGAGCCGTGGAGAACACCATCCCCGACGAGCGTGCCCGCCTCGGCTGGTCGCAGCAGCGGCTCGCCGACGAGCTCGGCGTCTCCCGGCAGACCGTCATCTCTCTCGAGAAGGGCCGCTACGACCCCTCGCTCCCGCTCGCCTTCCGCCTGGCGGCCGTGTTCGGGCGGCGGATCGAGGACCTGTTCACCCCGGACGGCAACGCGGGTTGAGTTGTCGCGGGTCCGGGCGCCCAGCACCCGTGACAAGTCAACCCGCGTTGGGCCCGGGGCGGCGTGGGGCATGAGAGGCTGGGGTCATGGATCGAGAGCTGCGCACCCCTCCGGAGCTGGAGGGCGTGGACTGGCACGACGACGCCCCGCGTCGCCCCCGCCCGATCGTCACCCTGGTGGCGTGGATCGCCATCCTGGGCCTGGTCCTCAGCGTGGGCGCCGGGATCTTCTCCGCCTTCTGACGCGTCACCGCCGGCCGACGCGCCGCCCCGGCCTCAGCGCACGTCACCGTTAACGTAGCGCCAGATCCCGTCCTCACGGCGGAACCGGCTGACCTCATGGAGTCGGAACCGCCCCTCGGCCCCCGTGCCGACGGCCACGAACTCCACGGTCCCGGCGTCCTGGAACGGCCCGCCGTCCCGCACGTCCAGCACCGCCAGGCGGGTGAACCGCGGCGCCTGTTCCCCCTCGGTCGGCAGCAGCTCGGCCGCGGTGGGCCGGTGCTCGGGAACCCAGGTCGCGGCGAGATAGTCGGCCATCGCCCGCGCCTCTGCCGTCCCGGCCTCGCCCAGCCGCGCGAACGCCGTGTACCGGGAGCGCATGAGCGCCTCGGCGGTGGGCGCGGTCAGGGCGCCGTCCTGGGCGAAACGCGCGTGCAGGCGACCGCAGCACGCCGCGAGCCCGGCTCCGGACCCGCAGGGGCAGGGCTCGGGACGGCTCACCGGCGCGGGCGCCCGGTCGCGCGACGCCGGGCGGACCGGGCCGTGATGCGGCGCACTCCCGTCAGCACGACGCCGGCCGCCGCGGCGAGCAGCGCGGGGCCGAGCGGGCTGATCGGCCGACGTCGACCGAGCGGGGACACACGGGTCTGCTGAGGTCTCATGCCGCCAGGCTACGCCGGGCCGGCTGCCGCGTGCCGCCCCCATCACACCCACGATCCCGCGTCCAGGCGGCCGAGTAGACTGGACGGGCAAGCACGCGGAGCGCCCCGGGCCGGGCGTGAGACGGCATCTACACCGTCCTGCTCCGCGGCATCGTCCCGCACCCAGGAGCGTGTTCATGCCCATCATCGTCGTCGACGTCATGCCCAAGCCCGAGATCCTCGATCCGCAGGGCAAGGCGATCAACGGGGCCCTGCCCCGCCTCGGCTTCACCGAGTTCAGCCAGGTCCGCCAGGGCAAGCGCTTCGAGCTCACCGTGGAGGGCGAGGTCACCGACGAGATCCTCGCCCAGGCGCGCACGGCCGCCGAGGAAATGCTGTCCAACCCCGTCATCGAGGACGTCGTGAACGTGGCCGTCCTGGACGAGGCCGAGGGCGCCCGATGACCGAGCTCCCCCTCATCGGCGACTACTCGACGCCGGCGACGCCGCTCAGCGGCGCGCGCATCGGCGTCATCACCTTCCCCGGCACCCTGGACGACGTGGACGCGCTGCGCGCCGTCCGCCTCGCCGGCGCCGAGCCCGTCTCCCTGTGGCACGCCGACGCGGACCCGCAGCGGACGCTCGCCGGCGTGGACGCCGTCGTGATCCCGGGCGGCTTCTCCTACGGCGACTACCTGCGCGCCGGCGCGATCGCGCGCTTCGCCCCCATGATGGACGCGGTGGCGACGGCGGCCGGCGGCCCCGAGGGCGAGGCGGACGGCCTGCCGGTGCTTGGCATCTGCAACGGCTTCCAGATCCTCACCGAGTCACACCTGCTGCCGGGCTCGATGATCAAGAACGACCACCTGCACTTCATCTGCCGCGACCAGGAGCTGGTCGTGGAGAGCGCGGACACCGTGTGGACCCGCGACTTCGAGCAGGGCCAGACCATCACCGTGCCCCTGAAGAACCAGGACGGCCAGTACGTGGCGGACGAGACGACCCTCGACGCCCTCGAGGCCGAGGGCCGCGTGGTGTTCCGCTATCAGGGCTGGAACCCGAACGGCTCGCGCCGGGACATCGCGGGCATCGCGAACCCGGCCGGCAACGTCGTCGGCCTGATGCCGCACCCGGAGCACGCCGTGGAGCCGGGCTTCGGCCCGGACACCGCCGCCGGCCCCCGCTCCGGCGTGGACGGCCTCGGCTTCTTCACCTCCGTCCTGACCACCCTCGCCAGCCGTGGAGGCCATGCATGAGCCAGCAGTTCAACATCGAGACGGTCGCGGACGCCCAGGCGACGCCGGACGTCGAGCAGCCCTGGGCCGAGCTGGGCCTGAAGGAGAACGAGTACGCCGAGATCAAGAAGATCCTCGGCCGCCGCCCCACCGCGGCCGAGCTGGCCATGTACTCGGTCATGTGGTCCGAGCACTGCTCGTACAAGTCCTCGAAGGTGCACCTGCGCCAGTTCGGCGAGAAGCTCACCGATGAGATGAAGCAGCACATGATGGTGGGCATCGGCGAGAACGCCGGTGTGACCGACCTCGGTGACGGCTGGGCCGTGACGTTCAAGGTCGAGTCCCACAACTCGCCCTCCTACGTGGAGCCCTATCAGGGCGCGGCCACGGGCATCGGCGGCATCGTGCGCGACATCATCTCCATGGGCGCCCGCCCGGTGGCCGTGATGGACCCGCTGCGCTTCGGCGCGATCGACCACCCGGACACCGCCCGCGTGTTCCACGGCGTGGTGGCCGGCATCGGCGGCTACGGCAACTCCCTGGGCCTGCCGAACATCGGCGGCGAGACCCGCTTCGACCCGATCTACCAGGGCAACCCGCTCGTCAACGCCCTCGCCGTGGGCGTGCTCAAGCACGAGGACCTGCGCCTGGCCAACGCCTCCGGCGTGGGCAACAAGGTGGTCCTGTTCGGTGCCCGCACCGGCGGTGACGGCATCGGCGGCGCCTCCGTGCTGGCCTCCGAGTCCTTCGACGGCGACGGCAAGCCCGCCAAGCGCCCCTCGGTGCAGGTCGGCGACCCCTTCTCCGAGAAGGTGCTCATCGAGTGCTGCCTCGAGCTGTTCCGCGACTCCCTCGTCGAGGGCATCCAGGACCTCGGCGCCGCCGGCATCTCCTGCGCCACCTCCGAGCTCGCGTCCAACGGCGAGGGCGGCATGCGCGTGGAGCTGACGGACGTGCTGCTGCGCGACTCCACGCTGACCCCGGGCGAGATCCTCATGTCCGAGTCGCAGGAGCGCATGATGGCCGTGGTGACGCCGGAGAACGTCGCCGCGTTCGAGGCCGTCATGGCCACGTGGGACGTCGAGTACTCGTGGCTGGGCGAGGTCACCGGTGACGGCCGCCTGATCATCACCTGGGACGGCGAGGTCATCGTCGACGTGGACCCGCGCACCGTGGCCCACGACGGCCCGGTCTACGAGCGCCCGTACGCGCGTCCGGCCTGGCAGGACGAGCTCCAGGCGGACACGTTCCGCTCCTCCGAGGCCGGTCAGCACCTGCCCGCCACGGGCGAGGAGCTGCGCGCCGCCGTCGTGGAGCTGATGAGCTCCCCGAACCTGGCGGACACCTCCTGGATCACCCGCCAGTACGACCGCTACGTCCGCGGCAACACCGCCCTGGCGGCCCCGGACGACGCGGGCGTGGTGCGCGTGGACGAGGAGACCGGCATGGGCGTGGCCCTGGCCACGGACTGCAACGACCGGTTCACCTACCTGGACCCCTACACGGGCGCGCAGGCCTCCCTGGCCGAGGCGTACCGCAACGTCACCACCGCCGGGGCCGTGCCCCTGGCCGTCTCCGACTGCCTGAACTTCGGCTCCCCCGAGGACCCGGACGTGATGTGGCAGTTCGCGGAGGCCGTGCGCGGCCTGGCGGACGGCTGCCAGACCCTCGGCATCCCGGTGACCGGCGGCAACGTGTCCCTGTACAACCAGACGGGCAGCACCCCGATCCACCCCACCCCCACGGTGGCGGTGCTCGGCCAGCTCGACGACGTCCTGCGCCGCACCCCGTCCGGCTTCGTCCCGGACGCGGACGGTCAGGCGATCTACCTGCTGGGCGAGACCGCGGACGAGCTGGACGGCTCCGAGTTCGCGCGCCTGCGCGGCCACCTCGGCGGCCTGCCCCCGAAGGTCGACCTGAAGAAGGAGCGCCTGCTCGGCGAGCTGCTGGTCAACATGTCCCGGGACGGCATGATCGACGCCGCCCACGACGTCTCCGGCGGCGGCCTCGCGGCCACCCTGTCCGAGATGGTGCTGCGCTTCGGCGTGGGCGCCCGCGTGGTGCTGGACGAGGTGCTGCGCCGCGACGGCGTGGACCTGTTCACCGCGCTGTTCTCGGAGACGCAGGCGCGCGCCGTCGTGGCCGTGCCCCGCACCGAGGAGGTCCGGTTCACGGACATGACCACGGCCCGCGGCTACGCGGCCGTGCGCATCGGCGTGGTGGACGCCGACTCCGCGGCCCTCGAGGTCCAGGACGCCTTCACCCTGCCGATCGCGGAGCTGCGCGAGGCCTGGGAGGCCACCCTGCCGAAGCACTTCGGCTGAGCCTGGGACAGAAGCGACGAGCCCTGCGCAGTGGTGCCTATCCAGTACCGATAGGCCCCACTGCGCAGGGCTCGTCGTATCTCAGGGCTCGTCAGGTGGTCCGGTGCATCTCACCGACCCACAGGGAGAGCGTCGAGTGGGACGGGTCGCCGTCGAAGTGCTCATGCGAGACGTCCAGCACGGGGTAGGACGCCAGGTCGACGCCCTCCGGGACGGTCAGCGTCGTGTCCTGGCGGGTCACCGTGCCCAGCGAGATCATGCGGCTGGCGGCATCGTCGCGGATCCAGACCTCCAGGTAGCCGTCCTCGGGGGCGGGCACCTGGGGCACATGCACGGCCAGTTGCATCTCCCCGTCGGCGGCACGCGTCATCTCGGCGCGGGCCGGCGATCCGTCCGTGGTCACGGACGCCATGACGGCGGTGCCGATGAGGTCGTCGCCGCCGCCCGGCTCACCCCCCTGGCCGGGAGCGTCCGTCCCGCGCGTCGGCGGCGCGGGCGACGTCGTCGCGGGCTTCCCGGCCTCCGGGACCCCGCCCTGCCAGGGGCCGCCGCCCAGGGCGACACCCACGGCCCCGCCGCCGATGACGAGCCCGGCGGCCGCCGCCGCGGCGACCGGCCACCAGCGGCCGCGGGCGGCGGACGGACCCGAGCCGATCGGACGGACGGTCGCGACGCCGTCGGGCGCGACATCCTCGCCCGTGGCCTCCCCCTGCGGTGGCCCGTCGTGAGCCACGGCCTCCGTCTCGGGCCCCAGCTCAGCGGCGATCCGCCCCCACAGGTGCGGCGGCGGGTCGGCCAGGTCCGGGGCGGGGCCGTCCAGGGCGGCCAGCACACGCAGGATGGCCTCCAGCTCGGCCGCGTCCTCCGGATGGAGCGACGCCGCGACGTCGGCGGGCGCGGCGAGCGGGCCGTCGTCGCCGCGCACGCGCTCGTGCAGCCGGACGGCGAGGTCGGAGATCTCCTCCGCGGGCTGTCGGCCGCGGGGATGCTCACGCTCGGGCATCGGCGGCCTCCAGACGGCTTCTCAGTGCGGCCAGGCCGCGGTGGATGTGGGAACGGACAGTGCCGAGCGGCATGTCGAGGCGCTCGGCGATCTGCTGGTGCGCCAGGTCCTCCAGGAAGGCGAGGCGCAGCACCTCGTCCTGGGGCGGACCCAACAGAGCGAGGGCGTCATGCACGACGACGGCGGCCACCACGGTGTCGCTGACCGCGTCCTCCGCGCCCTCGGCGCGGGGGAGGTGGACGACCTCCGCCTCCATCTTCCGCGCCTCACGAGCACGGCCGGCGAACATGTCGGCGATGACGCGACGGGTGATGCCCGTCAGCCACCCGCCGAGCGGCCGGGCGGGATCGTAGGTGTCCCGCGAACGCCACGCCCGCATGAACACCTGCTGGGCGGCGTCCTCGGCGTCCTCCCGGCTGCGCAGCGCGGCGAGACACAGGGAGAAGACCAGGCGACCGTGGCGCTCGTACGCCTCGCGCACGGCGACGGCCTCCCCCGCGGCGAACCGGCGGTCGAACCCGTCGTCCTCAAACATGGGACTCCTCTCCCGCGGTGTGCTGCGTCGGCGCGGCGCGGCCCGGCTCAGGCCAGACCTTCCGACAGGCTACCGGTCAGCCCTCGACGGGAGTGGCGATGGTCACGATGTTCTCCGTATAGTCCCGCTCGTCCGGCAGCCATTCGCCGCCGCAGGTGATGAGGACGAGCTCGGCGGCGCCGTCCCGGCGGAAGTACGGGGACAGGTCCAGCTCACCCTTCCCCAGACTCTGGGTGGAGACCACCCGATAGCGCCGGGCGGTCCCCGCCGCATCCGTGACGGTGACCTCGTCGCCGACCGCGGCCTGCCGCAGCCCGTAGAGGGCCCCCACGGGATTGCGCGGTGAACCCGAATGGGAGGCGATCACCGCCGTCCCCTCAGGATCCCCGGGGGCCGAGCCGTGGCGGTACCAGCCGCCGACGGAGCTGTCGTCGGGCAGCTCCATCGCCCCGTCCTCCGTGACCCCGACCGAGACCACGCTCAGCGTGGCCCCGATGGCCGGATAGTCCACGCGCACGGGGATCCTGGCGTCGTCCGATGGGCTCTGGGTGGCGCGCCGGACGGCGATCCCCGACGACGGCGTCCGCCCGGGGACGACCGGAGCCGCGGAGGGGGTTGCGGCCGGTGGAGTTCCCGTTCCCTCCGCGGGACCCGGCGTCATCGCGACGACGGAGCCTCGCCCCTGCTCGGACGGGAGGGAGGAGACCGCCGCCGACGGCGCGCAGCCGGTGAGGACGACGGCGGCGAGGGCGAGGACCGCCGGCACACGGCCGACGGTCCCCATCTCCGGGCGGGACGGACCCCGCCCGCAGGACTCATCACGCACGGGCCGCCCGGCGGCGGGCCATGAGGACGGCGCCGGCGACCAGGGCGGCCGCACCGGCGCCGACGGCGGCCAGCATCCCGGTGGAGTCCTGGGCGGGGGCGACGTCGATGCCCGCGGGGACGGAGCCCGGCGCGCTGTGGTCGGCGGCGACCTCCTGGGTGGCCAGCGCGAGGGTGCCGTCGGCGGCGGAGCCCCAGGCGTAGGCGATCGTGGTGACACCGTCCTTGACCTCGACGTCGGCGGGGCCGATCACGGGGTCGGTGGTGCCGGCCACGGACACGGCGGCGGAGACGGTGCCGGCGGGCACCTCGAGGGAGGCCTCGTCCGGGTTCTCCAGGCCGGGCACGACGACGTCCTCGCCGGCCCAGACGTCCACGGCCGGGGCGGCGGCGATGTGACGCACGGTGAGGCGGCCCTCGCCGGCGGCGACGGCGCTCGTGTCGTTCTCGAACGCGGTCACCGTGGGCGTGCCGGCGGCGTCGAGGTGGGCGGCGGCGGTGTAGTCGCCGCCGTCGGCGAGGGTGAGGGTGACGGGACCGAGGATCGGGGCGGAGTCATCCATGGCGTCCGCGGCGGTGATGGCGACCTCGTAGTCGCCGGCGGCGAGCTCCAGGGGACCGGCGAGGTCGCCGGGCTCGAAGTTGTCCAGGGTGAGGGCACCGTTCACGTAGACGTCCACGGGGGTCTCGGGCACGGCGTGCAGCACGGAGAGCTCGGCGCCGGACGGGGCGTCCATGGCGGCGGCGGACAGGGGGGCGAGGACGGCGATGCCGAGGGCGGCGGTGACGGCGGCCGGGAGGGACGTGCGCATGGTGTCGTTCCTGTTCGTCGAGGGTCCTGCGGGGCAGGCGGGGCGAGGCGCCGAATGCGCTCACACCAGGACTACCGACGCCGCGACCGATCCGTTGCAGAAGACTTTCCTCCCCCTCCGACCACGAGCCCTGCGCAGTGGGGCTCGTCGTGTTTCGGGGGCTCGTCAGAATTGAAGAAGGTCCGCACCGTAGATTCATCGTGTACACACCCCTCCCGCGAGCCTCCCCGCCCCGCGGCCTGGGCGCCGTCGAGGGGCTCGACCGGGAAGAGGCCCTCCTCACCGGCGAGAACGACCCCGTCCCGACGCACGCGGGAGACGCCGTGCTCTCGGGCTCGGCCGTCGTCGCGGGCACGGGAGTGGTGCTCGCCATCGTCGTGGCCGTGCGCCTCAGTCGTTGACGCGGCGGGCTCCGATGACCAGAGTGATCCCAGGACAGCGCGCCAGCGCGCCGCCCGGCCCGTCCAAGAGGGTCGGCGCGGTCCCGACACATGAAGGAGACCACCCATGCGCCTCATCACCCTGGGCCTCGGCGCCGCACTCGGCTACCTGCTCGGCTCCGCCGAGGGCCGCAAGAACCTCGAGAAGATGACCCAGAACGCCCAGAAGCTCTGGAACGACCCCAAGACCCAGGAGAAGGTCGGCCAGGTCCAGGAGACCGCCCAGCAGAAGTTCGCTGAGGTGAAGAAGTCCGATCCGGTGCAGAAGGCCACGACGAAGGTGGAGGATGCCATGCAGGGCAACGACAAGAAGAACGACGTCCGCGAAGATCGCGTGACCGAGTCCAACAACGACAACATCACCTCGGCGGCCCGCCACGGTGCCGAGCCGGACACCATCTCGGACCCGTCCACCCCGCTGGGTGACGAGGGTCCGCTGACGCGCTGACCCGCGCAGACACGGCGGCCCGCCTCCCCGAGGGGAGGCGGGCCGCCGTCGCCGTGGGCCGGGTCAGCCGTCCTGCTTCAGGACCTCGTCGGCCGGCGGGGCCTGCACCGGATCCACCCCGCCCATCTCGGAGAGGGTCACCACGGCCTTCGTGCCGGCGGACTCGGTCTCCACGGTGAGCAGGCGGCCGTCCTCCTTGGACACCGTGAACGCGGTCAGCTCCACGCCCTCCTGCGGGCCCGAGACGGGCTCGTCCAGCACGTAGCGGATCGCATCCTGACCGCTGCGGCGGATGCCGTCCGCGTCCGCCTCGACGTCGTCCAGGCCGCCCGACTCCGGCAGGGAGCCCAGCAGCGAGCTCACCATCGCGCCCATGCCGGTGGCGCTGGGATCGCTCTCGTACGGGGTGGCGGTCCAGCGCTCCGCATAGGCGGGGCGGTCCTCACCGCTCGTGCCGGCGCGCTCCACCGTGAACCGGGAGTACGCGGTGCCGTCCACGATCCGGGACTCGTCCCGGGTGATCAGGCCGTCGTCCTGGTACACGGACACGTACCGCATGGACGAGCCGTCCACGGGACCGGAGATGTCCACCGAGTCCGGGACCGCGCGCCCGTTGCTCGGGGCCTCGGACCGCAGCTCGGTGACCATGCGGACGGAGTCGGCCTCCTCGAGCTGGGTGCGGGCACGGTCCCAGGCGCCGGGGGCGTCGTCGCCCGAGGCGCAGCCGGTCAGCAGCAGGGCGGCCGCCCCGAGGGCGGCGAGGGACAGGCCGCGTCGGGTGCGGCGGGTCTGGGTCTGGCGCTGCCTCACTCGGCCACCTCCTCCGGCGCCTCGGCCGGCTCGATCTGGTTCCAGTCGCTCAGGGCGTACTGCTGGGTGGCCCGGCCGTCGTCGACGGTGAGCGCGACCAGCTCGCCGTCGTCGTCCACCGTGAAGGAGTGCACCCGGGTGGCGTCGCCCTCGGCCATCGCCGCGTCGGCGACCTCCTCGGGCACGGCATAGCGGTAGGCCGTGCCGCCGTCCCAGTCGACCTCCTCGGCGCGCACCTCGGCGCCGTCGAGGGCGTCCGCCGCGGGGAGGCCCACCTGGTCGAGGAGGGACTTCAGGGGCGGTTCCTGCCCCTCGCCGGCCGAGACACGGCGCCACTGCGGGTCGGAGTACATCATCTGGACGTCGTCCGGGACGTCGGACCCGTCCACGTCGACCCGCACGAACACGTCCTCGCCGACCTGGCGGGACTCCATGGTGATGTGCGAGTCGCGGCCGACCTGCATGACGCCCTTCGACTCGGCGTCGCCGCCGTCGAGCCGGCCGGCGATGTCCCAGCGGACCGACTGCGGGCCCTGACGGCCGGTGGTGTAGGCGGTCTCGAGTCGGACGGTCTTGGCCTCGTCCAACTGGGTGCGGGCCTGATGCCAGGCCTCCCCCGCCGACTGCGGCTCGGATGCGCACCCGGCCAAGGCCAGGGCGCCCACGACGCCGAGCCCGGCCGCGCGGACGGCACGTCTGCGCTGCATGTTCTCCTCCTGGGGCTGCTGCCGGCCGAGGCAGGGCGCCGCGGCCACTGGCGTCACCCTACCGGCGGCGCAGGGCGAAGGACGCGCCGTGGTGGTTCTGCGGCAGGTGGTCGCCGCGGCCGAAGAGCTTGTGGCGCAGCGTGCCGTCCGTGTACGCGGTCTTGTAGCGGCCGAGCTTCTGCAGCTCCGGCACCACGAACTCCACGATGTCCTCGAAGGTGCCCGGGGTGATGTGGTAGGCGAGGTTGAAGCCGTCCACGTCGGTCTCGTCGGCCCACTCGACGAGCTGACGGGCCGCGGACTCGCCGCCGCCCACGATCACGGGGCCGAAGCCGCCGATGCCCACCCATTCGGCGAGCTTGCGCACGGTCCACTCCTCATCCGTGCCGGAGGCCTTCTGGAAGGTCTCCACGGCGGACTGGATGGCGTTCGACTTCACGTCCCCGATCGGCTCGTCCAGGTCGTACTGGGACAGGTCGATGCCCATCCAGCCGGACATGAGCACGAGGCCGCCCAGCGGGTCCACGTACTGCGCCAGGTCGTCGTACTTGGCCCGCGCGTCCTCGTCGGTGGCCCCGGTGACGACCGTCTGCATCGCGAAGATCCTCACGTCGTACGGGTCACGGCCGGCGTCCACCAGGGCCTGGCGGATCTTCTTCACGGTGGCGGCCGCCAGCTCCTTCGTGGGGGAGTTGATGAACACGGCCTCGGCGTGCTTGCCGGCGAAGGCGCGGCCGCGCGTCGAGGCGCCGGCCTGGTAGATCACGGGGGTGCGCTGCACGGACGGCTCGGTGACGGCGTGGCCGGGGACCTTGAACCACGTGCCCTCGTGGGCGATGTCGTGGACCTTGGCCGGGTCCGCGAACACGCCGGACTCCTTGTCGTAGACGACGGCGTCGTCCTCCCACGAGCCCTCGAGGAGCTTGTAGACGACGTCGAGGTACTCGTCGGCGTGCTCGTAGCGCTCGTCGTGCTCCATCTGGTCGTCCTGGCCCATGTTCTGGGCGGCGGAGGGCAGGTAGCCGGTGACCACGTTCCAGCCCACGCGGCCGCCCGTGAGGTGGTCGAGCGTGGCGAGGCGGCGGGCGAACGGGTAGGGGTGCTCGTAGGCGGTGCCGGCGGTGACGCCGAAGCCGAGGTGCTCGGTGACCGCGGCCATCGCGGAGACGAGCAGGAACGGGTCGTTCACGGGGGTCTGCGCGCCGGTCTTGATGGCGGCCTCGGAGGTGCCGCCGTACACGGAGTACGGGCCGAGGACGTCGGCGATGAACAGGCCGTCGAACAGGCCCTTCTCCAGCGTCTGCGCCAGGTGCGTCCAGTAGCCCAGGGTGTTGTAGTCGCGGGCGTGGTCGTCGGGGTGACGCCAGAGCCCCGGGGACTGGTGGGCGACGCAGTTCATGTCGAATGCGTTGAAGAGGATCTCGCGGTGCTCGTCCGGGCGGGTGGGTGCTCCGGCCCCGGCGTTCTCGACGGTGCTCATGGGTCTCCTTTCCAGGGCCGCCCGGTCGCAGGGGCGCGGCCGGGCGAGCGACGGTTCCGCACCATGCAACGCTGACGCGGCCGGCGGTGGAAGTCGGTCCGGCCCAGGGGTTCATGACGGCCCCGCCGGACCCGGCCACGCGTCCGGCGCCCGGTTCGTGACATGCCCTGACCGTGACGGAGGACACGTCCGCGGGTGGCGTCCCTGCGGCGACTCAGCGGCACCCCAGCGCTGAGCCAGTGACACCCCAGCGCTGAGCCAGAGAAATCTGCTGCCTCCACCCTACGGAGACGACCGAAACGTCTGGCTCGGCGCTGGCTCGGCGCCGGCTCGGCGCGGGATCGGCGCGGGGCCCGGCGCCCCCGGTGTGACGCCCGTGTGACCCTCCGGCGCCGGCGGCCGGGCGACCGCGCGGCCGACCGGGCCCGCGGTGGTCTACTGGCATCCGTATCCGTCCGACACCGACGACGAAGCGACGATGGGAGCCCTCCATGAGCGTGCACGCGCCTTCCCGTGCCACCGCCTCCACCCCGGTCCGGGACGAGGACCGCCACAGCCTCGACGTCGTCTTCCGCGGCGTCGGGCGCACGTTCCCCACCGCGGACGGACCACGCGTCGTCCTGCGCGACGTGGACCTGACCGTGGCGCCCGGCGAGGTGCTCGCCGTGATCGGCGCCTCCGGCTGCGGCAAGTCCACGCTGCTGCGCGCCGTGGCCGGCCTGGACCCGGACTTCGACGGAGAGCTGCTGATCGACGGCTCGCCCGTGCGACCCTACGACGAGCGCACCGCCGTCGGCTTCCAGGAGCCGCGCCTGCTGCCCTGGCGCACCCTGCGCCGCAACGTGGAACTCGGCCTGCCCCGGGAGCTGGACCGCGCCGCGGGCCGGGACCGCGTGCAGGAGCTGCTCGAGCTCGTGGGCCTCGCGCCCTTCGCGGAGCACCGCCCCCGGGAGGTCTCCGGCGGCATGGCCCAGCGGGCCTCGCTCGCCCGCGCCCTGGCGCGCCGCCCCGGCGTGCTGCTGCTCGACGAGCCCTTCGGCGCCCTCGACGCCCTGACGCGCCTGAAGATGCAGGACCTGCTGCTGGACGTGCACGCCGCCACCGGCACCACCGTCCTGCTCATCACCCATGACGTGGAGGAGGCCCTGCAGCTCGCCGACCGCGTGCTGCTGCTCGCCCGTGACGTCCCCGCGCCCGACGGCGGGGCCCGCCCCGGAGCGACCGTGGGGCGGATCGTGGACGTGCCGGGGGCCCGTCCCCGCGACCGCGCGGACGCCCGCCTGGCCCGGCTGCGCGCCGAGCTCCTCGAGGGCCTCGGCGTCGAGAGCCACGCCCGATGAGCGGCGCCGGCTCCGCACGCCTGACCCGTCGCACGGCGCTCGGCCTGCTGGCCGCGTCCCTGCCCCTGGGCCTGAGCGGATGCGTCCTGCAGGGTGAGGCGACGACCGGGCCGGTGAACGGTCCGGACACGCTGAGCATCGACTACGCCACCTACAACCCGCTCTCCCTCGTGATCCGCCACCAGGGATGGCTGGAGGAGACGCTCGCGCCCCGCGGCGTCCGGGTGAACTGGGTGTTCTCCGCCGGCTCCAACAAGGCCAACGAGCTCCTGCGCTCGAACTCCGTGGACATCGGGTCGACGGCCGGCTCGGCCGCGCTGCTGAACCGGGCCAACGGAGCGCCCACGCGCATCGTGGGCGTCGCCTCGCGGCCGGAGTGGTCCGCGCTCATGGTCCCGCCCGGCTCGGACATCACGGACGTCGCCCAGCTCGCGGGCCGCACGGTGGCCGCCACGCGCGGGACGGACCCGTACTTCTTCGCCGTGCAGGCGCTCGAGGCCGCCGGGGTGGACCCGGCCGACGTCGAGATCCAGAACCTGCAGCACGCCGACGGCCGCGCCGCCCTCGCCGGCGGATCGGTGGCCGCGTGGTCCGGGCTCGACCCGATCATGGCCAAGGCCGAGGCCGAGGGCGCCCGCTTCCTGTACCGGGACCTCGCCCTGAACACGTTCTCCGTCCTCAACGCCACGGAGTCCTTCCTCGAGGCGGACCCGGAGACGGCCCAGACCGTCCTGGACACGTACGAACGCGCCCGCGCCTGGGCGCTCGAGCACCCGGACGAGACCGTCGGGATCCTGGCCGAGGCCGCGAAGATCTCTCCCGACGTCGCCCGCACCGTGATCCTCGAACGCACCAACGCGGACGTCAGCCCCGTGCCGGGCCAGGAGCTGCTCGACGCCCTGACGGGGGTCGGACGGATCCTGGTCGGCACCGGGTCCGTCGACTACCAGCACCAGGTGGACGCCGCGCTGGCGAGCATCCTGGACACCCGTTTCGCCGAGGAGGCCATCCGATGAGCGCCGCCCTGACCACCCCCGCCGCGACGACGGGCCCCGAGGCGCGCGAGCGGTCGGGTCACGACGACGGCGACACAGGGGCGCGCCGACGGCAGCGGCCCCGGGTGCTGGACCGGCCCGGCGCCCGGGCGGTGGTGGGGCTGGCCGCGCCCGCTGTCCTCCTGGTGCTGTGGTGGGCGGTGACGGCCGCCGGGCTGCTCTCCGCGGTGCAGCTGCCCTCCCCCGGCGCGGTGCTGAGCGCCGGCGTCAACCTGCTGGAGCGGGGCGACCTGTGGCTGCACGTGGGGATCTCCACCCAGCGCGTGCTGCTGGGCTTCCTGCTCGGCGCCGCACTCGGGCTGGCCGTGGGGTCCGCGCTCGGGCTGTCCCGGTGGGCGGACGCGCTGTTCGCCCCGCTGATCGGGGCGCTGCGCGCGGTGCCCTCGCTGGCCTGGGTGCCGCTGCTGATCCTGTGGATGCAGATCGGCGAGGAGTCCAAGGTCACCCTCATCGCGATCGGCGCGTTCTTCCCGGTGTTCACCACCGTCTACGCCGCCCTGCGCCATGTGGACCCGCACCTGGTGGAGGCCGGTCGGGCCTTCGGCTACCACGGGCTGTCCCTGCTGCGGACGGTGCAGCTGCCCGCCGTGGTGCCGGCCGTGTTCTCCGGCCTGCGGCTGGCCCTGGCCCAGGCCTGGCTGTTCCTGGTGGCCGCGGAGCTGATCGCCTCCTCGATGGGCCTGGGCTTCCTGCTCACCGACTCGCAGAACAACGGACGCACGGACCGCCTGATCCTGGCGATCATCCTGCTCGCCGTGCTCGGCAAGCTCACCGACTGGCTGCTCGGCCTGCTGGAGCGCCGGGCCCTGCGCCGCTGGGCCTGAGCCCGGCACGTCCGGCCGCCCGGTCGTCGGGTCAGTCCCCCTCGGGGACCTCGCCGGCCGACGTGTAGGCGGTCGGCGGGGTGCCGTTCACGAGCCAGTCGCCGGCCATGCGCACCTTGAACGCCGCCGGGTCGTGGGTGGCGAGGGTGCGGGCGTTGCGCCAGTGCCGGTCGAGCCGCAGCGTGGCCGACGTCGCCGACGCGCCGAGCGTGTCGAAGATGCGGGTGCACACCTCGAGGACGGCCTCCGGCACCACGGCCTGGGCCCGGTACGCGGCGGCCATCGCCTCGGCGGACGCCGCCACGACGTCGGCCTCCGCCGGGCCGGCCCCGTCGGCGCCGTCCTGCCCCTCGTCGAGCAGCCGCCCGATCTCGCGCACCATCAGCTCGGCCGCGGCCTGCCGCCCGGCCAGCTGCCCCATGATCTCGAGGAGCTGGGGGTCGTCCTTGGGCAGCGCGGCCGTGCCGGTGTTGAAGGTGCGGCGCCGCTGCCGCAGCAGCTGCGTGCCCTCCGTGAGCGCCGCCCGGCCGATCCCGGCCTGCAGCGCCAGCAGGGTCGCCTCCATGAGCACGGGCACGGGCCCGTCCTGCCGCGGCACCTCGAGCAGCTCCTCGGCCGCGGCGTCGTCGAGCACCACGGACCCGGTGGCGGTCAGGCGCTGGCCGAAGCCGTCCCAGTCGTCCTTGATGCCCACGCGCGGCTGACGCACGCGCACGACGGCGACGGCCCGGTCCGGCTCGCGGACCGCGCCCCCGGCCCGCTTGGAGTTCCGGCGGGAGACGAGGTCCGCCCCCTCGATGCCCACGGTCGCGGCGGTCCACGTGGCGAAGGCCGAGCCGGTCGCGTAGTACTTCTGCCCCCGCACGACCCAGGTGCCGCCCTCGTCCCGGCTGGCCAGGGTGGCGGCACGGCCCGGCGCGGCCCCGCCGGCGCGTTCGGCCAGGGCGGAGCCGGCCCAGTCCCCGTCGACGATGTGCCGCAGCCACCGCTCCCGACGGGCGGGCGCCTGGTCCATGGCCGTGGCGATGAACACGAGGTGGGAGCGCCAGACGTGCGCGGTGTTCACGTCCCGGGCGGCCAGGTCCATGAGCAGGCGCAGCACGGTCTCGCTGCCGCCGCCCTCGCCGCCCGCGTCCTCGGGGACACCGACCTTGCCGAACCCGGCGGCCTGCAGCTCCCCGAGGGCGGCGAACGGCAGGTGCCGGCCCGCCTCGCGGGCCCGCTCGCCGTGGGCGACGGAGTCGAAGGCGTCGGCGTACCGGGCGGCGAGGGTGGCGTAGGTGGTCATGGCCCTACTCTGACACGCGCGGGCGGGCCGGCGGCCGGGGCGACCCGGCCGTGGGACGGGATCCACACCGGCCGCCGTCGCCCTGGCCCGCGCCGGGCGCCCGCGGGGGTCCGGCGGGCCGAGCATGACCGCCGGTGACGACGGCGGGCGGGGCGCCGTCGTCGGCGTCCCTACCCTGGTCGGACCCGCCGACCAGGAGGAACCGCCGCCCATGACGCCCACCGAGGACCCCGCCCGCCCCGACCCGGCCGAGGAGGGCGCCTCCGGGGCCGTCCGCGGACCGAACGACGGCGTGCCCGCCGCGGCCCTCGCCACGCTGCCCGGCCCCCTCCCGCAGGCGCTCGTCGACGCCGCCGACCCGGACGTCCACCCCGGCCGCCCGGCGGACCGGCTGCACGGCGGGCGCGGCGACGGCCGCCCGGTGGCCGAGGCGGACCGGCTCGCGTTCTGGGAGGCGGCCGGCCGACGTCTGAGCTGGGAGCGACCCTTCACCCGGACACGCTCCCTCACCGCCCCGGACCCGGCCGCCGAGCGCGGCCCGGAGATCCGCTGGTACGAGGACGGCACCCTGAACGTGGCCGTGAACTGCGTGGACCGCCACGTGGCGGCGGGGCGCGGGGAGAAGGTCGCCCTGTACTTCGAGGGCGAGCCCGGCGACCGCCGCGCCGTCACCTACGCACAGCTGCAGCGCGAGGTCGCCCAGGCCGCGAACGCCCTCGAGGAGCTGGGCATCGAGGCGGGCGACCGCGTCGTCGTGTACCTGCCCGTGCTCGTCGAGACGATCGTCATCACGCTGGCGTGCGCGCGGATCGGCGCCGTGCACTCGCTCGTGTTCGGCGGGTTCTCGGCGGAGGCGCTGCGGTTCCGCGTCGAGGACACGGGCGCCAAGCTGCTCGTCACCACCGACGGCCAGTTCCGCCGCGGTGCCGCCGTCCCCGTGAAGGCCAACGCGGACGAGGCCGTGTCCGGGGACAACGCGATCGAGCACATCCTCGTCCTGGACCGCACGGGCCACCGGGACATCCCGTGGACCGAGGGCCGAGACCTGTGGTGGCACGACGTCGTGGACCGCCAGCCGGACACCCACACCCCGCGCGCCTTCGACGCGGAGCACCCGCTGTTCATCATGTACACCTCCGGCACCACGGGACAGCCCAAGGGGCTCGTGCACACCTCCGGCGGGTACCTCGCCGCGGCCTCGTGGACGCACGACTTCCTGTTCTCCCACCCGAACCCGGCACGGCGCGACGACGACGTCCACTGGTGCACCGCGGACCTGGCCTGGGTCACCGCGCACACCTACGAGATCTACGGTCCGCTCTCGAACGGGGTCACGCAGGTGATCTACGAGGGTGTGCCGAACGCCCCGCACCCGGGCCGGCACTTCGAGGTGATCGAGCGCTACCGGGTGACGAGCTACTACACGGCGCCCACCCTGATCCGCTCGCTCAAGGGCTGGCATCCGGACGGGATCCCGGCGCACGCGGACGGCGGTCCGGACCTGTCCTCGATCCGCCTGATCGGGACCGTGGGCGAGTCCGTGAACCCGGAGGCCTGGACGTGGGCCCGCACCCAGATCGGCCGGGACACCCCGGACCTGCCGATGGTGGACACGTGGTGGCAGTCCGAGACGGGCGCCACCGTGCTCTCCCCCCCGCCCCACGGACACGGCCTTCAAGCCGGGCTGCGGCTCCCGGCCCCTGCCGGGGGTGGACGTGGCCGTGGTCGACGACGACGGCGCCCCCACGCCCGAGGGCCTGCAGGGCCGGATCGTGGTCACCCGCACCTCGCCGGCGATGGCGCGGACCGTGTGGCGGAACCCGGCCCGCTACTTCCACTCGTACTGGGAGGACTACGCGGACCAGGGCGAGGCGGGCTGGTTCCTCGCCGGCGACGGCGCCAAGCGGGACGAGGACGGCGACGTCTGGATCCTCGGGCGCGTGGACGACGTCATCAACATCTCCGGGCACCGGCTGAGCACCATCGAGATCGAGTCCGCCCTCGTGGCGCACCCGGAGGTGATCGAGGCGGGGGTGTGCCCCGTGCCGCACGAGACCACCGGGCACGCCGCCGTCGCCTTCGTCGTGGCGCACGAGAGCTGGCTGGCCGGCGACGACGGCCCCGGCGCCTCCGCCGCCGACCGCGCCGAGGAGCTGCGGCGGCATGTGGGGCGGGTGATCGGGCCGGTGGCCAAGCCCGCCGAGGTGGTCTTCGTCCCCGACGTGCCCAAGACCCGTTCGGGCAAGATCATGCGGCGGCTGCTGACGCAGCTGCACCAGGGCACCGCGCTCGGGGACACCACGAGCCTGCAGAACGAGCCGTGCGTCGGGCAGATCGCCGAGGTGCTCCGGGCCGGCCGCCGCGCTCAGGACGCCGGCACCGGCGCCGTCCGCAGCGCCAGCTCGGCCAGCACCTGAGCGGCCCGCGGCACCACGGCGTCGTCGAACACGGCCTGCGGGGAGTGGTTGACCGGGGCCTCGTCCGGGTCCACGCCCTCCGGGACCGCCCCGAGCAGGACGTAGGCGCCGGGCACCCGCTGGAGGACCTCGGAGAAGTCCTCGCTGCCGGGCTCGGGCTCGGGCAGCTCCCGGTAGGCGTCGGCCCCGTACAGGTCCTCCACGGTCCGGCGGACGAAGGCCACCGCGTCCGCGTCGTTGGCCGTCACCGGGAACGCGCAGTCCGTCCGGACCTGGGCGCTCATGCCGTGCGCCGCGGCGATCCCGTGCACCATGCGCTCCACGGCCGCGCGCAGCCGGGCGCGGGCGTCCGCGGAGAAGGTCCGCAGGGTGAGGGCGAGGGTGGCGCTGTCCGGGATGATGTTGGCCGCCGTGCCCGCGCTCAGGTGCCCGACGGTCGCGACCACCGGGTCGAAGGCGTCGAACTGCCGGGTGACCACGGACTGCAGCGCCAGCACCATCTCGGCGGCCACGGGCACCGGATCCTGGGCCAGGTGCGGCACGGAGCCGTGCCCGCCTCGACCGTGCACCGTCACCACCAGGTCGTCGCAGCCGGCCTGGATCGCCCCCGGGCGGCTGCGCAGGACGCCGCGCGGGTACGTGCCCGAGGAGACATGGATCGCGTAGGCGGCGTCCACCGGTCGCCCGGCCGCCTCCAGCAGTCCCTCCTGGATCATGTGCAGGGCGCCGCCGCCGGTCTCCTCCCCGGGCTGGAACATGGCCACCACGTCGGCGGCGAGCTCCCCGCGACGGCGCACCAGCCAGGCCAGCGCGCCGTGGAGGCCGGCGGTGTGCAGGTCGTGGCCGCAGGCGTGCATGGTGCCCGGCACGGAGGGGGCGTACTCCAGCCCGGTCTCCTCCGTGACGGGCAGGGCGTCCATGTCCCCCCGCAGCAGCACGACCGGCCGCCGGGCCCCCTCCGGCAGCGGGGCCCCGCCGCGCAGCACCACGACGACGGAGCTCAGCGCCCGGCCCACGCTCGTCTCCAGCGCAGGGCGGCCGGTGGCGGCATCCTCCCCCGCCTCAGCGCGCAGGGCCTCGAGCCGCTCGAGGACGGCGGCCTGGGTGCGGGGCAGGTGCAGGTCCAGCTCCGGATGCCCGTGGAGGAGGCGGCGGAAGGCGATCGCCTCCCGGGCGATGTCCTCCGGCAGGTCCGGGGCGAGGGCGTTCGCGGGCGGGGTGGGGGCGGTGCGGTCCATCAGGACATCATGCCGTGGCGCCCCGCCGGCCCACCCGGATCGCCCAGCGGGTCAGCCGGCCAGCCCCTGCAGCTCGGGCAGGTCGAAGACGTCCTCCGAGGCGGGGGCCTCGTGCGCCTCGACCGCGTTCCACTCGGTGAAGGTGGCGTTCGCGGCGGGCCGGAGGCGCAGCCGCGGCTGTGCCGAACCTGTGCGGGTCAGCCGCCGGTGGCGCCGTCCTCGAAGATCTGCCCCACCGGGGTCTGCTTCTCCGCCTGGAACACATCCTCGGCACGGCCGTAGGCCCAGTACGCGCTCACCGACAGCTGCCGCCGGTCCACGCCGCGCACGTCCGTGAGGTACGCCCGGACGCGCTTGACCTGCTCCCGCTCGCCGTGCACGAACGCGTGCACCCGTCCGTCCCGCCACCCCGCGTCCTCGACGGCGGCGGCGAACCGCGTCGTCTCCGGGGTGAAGGGGCCGCCGCGGTGCAGCCAGCGCACCTCGACGCCGGCCGGCGCGGTCAGGGGCACCTCGTCGCTTGCGTCGGTCACCTCGATCAACGCGACACCGGCCGCCGCGGCGTCCGTGGCGGCCAGGTCCTCGAGGGCGGCGGCGATCGCCGGCAGCGCGGCCTCATCGCCCGCGAGCAGGTGCCAGTCGGCGGTGGGGTCGGGTCGGTAGGCGCCGCCGGGGCCCAGGAACGCGACCTGCTGCCCCACGGGCTCGGAGGCCGCCCACGCCCCGGCCAGGCCGCCGTCGTGCCCGGGGGCGGCGCCGTCGTCGGACGCGCCGTGGACCACGAAGTCGACGTCCATGGTGCGGGCGGCCGCGTCCATGCGGCGCACCGTGTAGGTGCGGCGGACCGGCAGCTGCTCCGGGGCGAGGCGCTCGCGGAGGGCGTCCAGGTCGTACGGGGGCTCGAGGCCGAGCGCGGGGTCGGCGAAGAGCAGCTTCACGTACTGGTCCGTGGCGCCCTTCTCCGCCCAGCGGGCGTGGACGGCGTCGAACTGCTCGCCGCCGAGGGTCAGGCGCACGAGGTGCGGGGTGAGCCGGCGGGCGGCCACCACGGTGAGGACGGTCTGGGGCCGGGCCATGCGGGCCTCCTGGGATCGGGGCGGGGTCTGCGCCGGCGCGCGTCCCCCACTTTCCCACGACGAGGCGGATTAGCGCACGTCAGCGTGATGTTTTCCGCGGCCTCGGGGTCGGCGGAACCGGGCCCCCCGGTGGTCCTCCGGCAGCAGCGGTCCCGCGCCGGCCGGGGCCGGGGTGGCGCGGCGCGCCCCTAGGCTGTGGGCGTGCGTCTCGTCCTGCTCGTCCTGCTCTCGCTGCTGAGCCAGCAGCTCGGCGCGTCCGTGGCGGGCCTGCTGTTCGACGACGTCGGCGCGTCCGCCATGGTCGCCCTGCGCGTGGTGTTCTCCGCGGCCGTGCTGCTGCTCGTCACCCGGCCGAGCCGCGCCGCCCTCGCCGGCCTGGGCCCCCGGGGGTGGGCCGCCGTCGTCGGGCTGGGCGCGGCCATGACCGGCATGAACCTGGCCATCTACGAGGCGTTCGCGCGGATCCCGCAGGGCGTGGCCGTGACGTTCGAGGTGCTCGGGCCGCTGGCGCTGTCCGTGGCGGCGCGGCCGTCGTGGCGATCGGCGGCGTGGGCGGCCCTCGCGCTCGCCGGGATCGGGGTGCTCGGCCGGGAGGGGTTCAGCGCGGACGGCGGGATCGGCGGGGCGGGGCTGGACCCGGTGGGGGTGGCGCTCGCGCTGGCCGCGGCGGCGTGCTGGGCGGGGTACATCCTGCTCTCGCGGCGCGCGGGGACCCACCTGCCGGGGGTGCAGGGGCTGGCCCTGGCGACGGCGGCCGGGTCCCTCGTGGCGCTGCCGGTCGGCGTCGCGACGGCGGGGGCGGCCCTGCTCTCCCCCGTGGTGCTGGGCGTGGGGCTGGCCGTGGCGTTGCTGTCCACAGCGGTGCCGTACGGGATCGACCTGCAGGTGCTGCGCCGCATGCCGACCGCGCTGTTCTCCCTGCTGACGTGCCTCTCGCCGATCGCGGCGGCGCTGACGGCGTGGGCCGTGCGCGGGCAGGAGCTCACCCCGCTGGACCTGGCGGGGATGCTGCTGGTGATCGCGGCGTGCGCGGCCGCCGTCTGGACGGGCCGATCACCGGGTGTGGCGGGCAGGGGCTGAGGCTAGCCTGTGTCGATGCCCCACCCGTCCCGTCCCGCCCCCGACGACGTCCCCGCCGCCGAGCGCGCCGCCCTGCGCCGTGGCCGGCTGCGTCCGTGGCTGCCGTTCCTGCTCGCGGCCGTGCTGTGCCTGGCGCTGCTGGGGTGGGCCCTCGTCGCCCTGCCAGGCCTGCCGGAGCGCGTGCCCACGCACTGGGGCGTCGACGGGCGACCGGATGCGTGGGAGGACACCTCGTTCGGCACGGTGGCGGTGGGGCCGCTGATCGGCCTCGGCGTGACGGGGTTCCTGGCCCTGGTCTCCGCGATGGTCACCGCCCTCGTCCCCACGGATCCGGCGCTGTCCCCGTGGCGGCGCGTGCGCCAGGCGGGGGTGCACCGCGGGGTCCAGGAAAGCCTCGGGTGGTCGTGCGTGCTCATCGTGCTGGTGCTGGCCCCGATGACGGCCGAGGTGCTCGCCGCCGGGGCGTGGACGATGCCGTGGTGGATCCTGCCCCTCACGCTGACCGTGCTCATGGTGGGCATCTTCCCGGCGATGCGGGCCAGCACGCGGCGGTGGACGCGCTGGTCGGACCGCGTCGCGGCGGAGCTCGGGCACCGGCCCACGGCCGCGGAACGCGCCGAGGACGAGGTGTGGACGCCCCTGGGGCTCAAGCGCGACCCCGAGGACCCGGCCGTCTTCCCCGCCAAACGCCCCGGCTACGGCGTGGGCGTGACGATCAACCTCGCCACGCCGGTGGGCCGGTGGCTGGTGCGCGGATTCGTGGCGGTGTTCATCATCGGCCTGCCGCTGGCGCTCTGGCTCGGCGCGTTCGCCGCGCGGTGAGGCGGACCGTGCCCGACGACGTCGCCGTCCGCCTGCTCCTGATCGCCGACACCCACATCCCGCGGCGTGCCCGCGCCCTGCCCGCGCAGGTGTGGGCCGGGGTGGCGCGGGCCGACGTCGTGCTCCACGCCGGCGACTGGGTGACCTAGGACGTGCTCGACGACCTCGACGCACGGGCCGCCCGGCTGGTGGGCGTGTGGGGCAACAACGACGGGCCGGGGCTGCGGGCGCGGCTGCCCGAGGTGGCGCGCGTGGAGATCGGCGGGGTGCGGATCGCGATGGTCCACGAGACGGGCCCGGCGGCCGGCCGCGAGCGCCGCATGGCCGCGGCGTTCCCGGACGCGGACGTGCTGGTGTTCGGGCACAGCCACATCCCGTGGGACACCGTGGCCGGCCCGGAGACCGCGAACCCGGGCCTGCGGCTGCTCAACCCCGGCTCCTGCACGGACCGGCGACGGCAGCCGGTGTGCACGCTGATGCGCGCGGTGGTGCGGGGCGGGCGGCTCGAGGACGTGGAGCTGGTGTCCGTGGACCGCACGCCGTGACCGACGGGCCGGCCGCTCCCCCCTGCAACGCTGGTTGAGTTATCACGGGTCCAGGCGGCTTGCACCCGTGATAACTCAACCCGCGTCGCGCCGGTGCCACCATGACCGGCGGGTCGGCCGCTCCTGCACAGCCACCACGACGACGGCGGCCCTCCCCAGGGCGCGTCGGTCCGGTCCGTCGCAGGGCCCGGGGGCGGCAGGCTCACCCCATGACCGCGCGCACGCCCCTGCCGTCCACCCTCGCCGCGGGCGCCTTCACGACGGCCGAGCTGCACGCCGCCGGCCTGCCGTGGCGCCGCACCCTCGCGGCAGACCTCGCCCGGATCTGCCGCGGCGTGCACACCGCGGGCATCCCCGACCCGTGCGCCCCGGACGGCGCGGCCGCGCTGGTCCGCCTCACGGGCGGGGTGGTCTCCCACGTCTCTGCCGCCCTCTGGCACGGACTGCCGCTGCCGCCCCGCCTCGCGCGGCCCGCCGGACTGCACCTGACCTTCGACCGCTCCGCGCGCACGCACCGGACCGACCTGGACGGCGTCGTCAGCCACCGGGTGCGACTGCCCTCCGACCACGTGCTCGAGCTTCCCGACGGCCAGCGCGTCACGACGGCGGCGCGCACCTGGTTCGACCTCGCCGGGATGCTCCGCCCCCACGAGGTGGACTGGCTCATCGCGGACGGCGACCACCTGGTGCGTCCGCCGTGGACGCCGACGGGCCGGGCGGACCCCGTGGCCACCGTGTCCGAGCTGTCGGAGGTGCTCGCCCGCTGCCGTGGCCGGCCGGGTGTCCGTCTCGCACGTGCCGCGCTGGCGGAGGTGCGCGTCGGGGCCGACTCCCCGCCCGAGACCTTCCTCCGGCTCGCGCTGATCCGGGCCGGGCTGCCGGAGCCGGAGCTGCAGGTCGCCGTCGACCCGGCCGACCCGGCCTCGCCCGTCGTGGACCTCGGGTACCGGGGGGCGCGCCTGGCCCTCCAGTACGACGGCGCCGGCCACCGCACGGCTCAGCAGCAGGCGAGGGACGCCCGTCGGGACGCGTACTGCCTCGAACGGGAATGGACGACCCTGCGCTGCACCTGGGAGGACCAGCGCGCTGGGTTCGGGCGGATCGTAGGGCTGGTCCGGCGTCGGCTCGCCCGCACGCGCTGATCCGCCCCCGCCCGTCCCGACGCGGGTTGAGTTGTCACGGGTCCAGACCAACGCGGGTTGAGTTGTCACGGGTCCAGGCCCGCGTAACCGGTGATAACTCAACCCGCGTTGCATGCCACCGGCCGGCGCCGCGTGACGCTCTGCGACGTGCCCACCCTGCCCCCGGCACACCTCGCCCGGGACAATGGGTCGGACTGTCCCGAAGCCTCCATCGAAAGGACCCCCGTGGCTGACCACGAGTTCGGCTTCCGCACCCAGGCGCTGCACGCGGGCGCCGTTCCGGACGCCGTCCACGGCTCCCGCGCGGTGCCGATCCACCAGACCAGCTCCTTCGTGTTCGAGTCCGCCGAGGACGCCGCCAACCTCTTCGCGCTGCAGAAGTACGGCAACATCTACAGCCGCCTGGGCAACCCCACGGTCGCGGCGTTCGAGGAGCGCATCGCCACGCTCGAGGGCGGCATCGGCGCCGTCGCGACGGCGTCCGGCATGGCCGCCGAGTTCATCACCTTCGCGGCCCTCGCCGGGGCCGGCGACCACATCGTGGCGTCCTCGAAGCTCTACGGCGGCACGATCACCCAGCTGGACGTCTCCCTGCGCCGGTTCGGCGTGGAGACCACGTTCGTGGACTCCGCCGAGGCCGCGGACTTCGAGGCCGCCCTCCAGCCCAACACGAAGGCCGTGTACACGGAGATCGTCGCCAACCCCTCCGGTGACGTCGTGGACCTGCCGGGTCTGGCCGACGTCGCCCACCGGCACGGCATCCCGCTCGTGGTGGACGCCACGCTCACCCCGCCCTACCTGATCCGGCCGATCGAGCACGGCGCGGACATCGTGATCCACTCGGCCACGAAGTTCCTCGGCGGCCACGGCACCACGCTGGGCGGCGTCGTGGTGGAGTCCGGCCGCTTCCCGTGGGACAACGGCAAGTTCCCGTCGATGACCGAGCCCGTGCCGTCGTACGGCGGCGTCTCCTGGTGGGGCAACTTCGGCGAGTACGGCTTCCTCACCAAGCTCCGCTCGGAGCAGCTGCGCGACTTCGGCCCGTCGCTGGCCCCGCAGTCGGCCTTCCAGCTCCTGCTCGGCGTCGAGACGCTGGCCCCGCGCATGGACGCCCACCTCGCCAACGCCCGCGCCGTCGCCACCTGGCTGGACGAGGACCCGCGCGTCTCCTGGGTCCGCTACGCCGGCCTGCCCGACCACCCGCACCACGCCCGCGCGCAGCAGCTGCTGCCCCGGGGCGTCGGCTCGGTGTTCAGCTTCGGCGTGGCCCCGGCGGCCACGGACACCGACGACGGCGCCTCCGGTCCGGAGGCCGGGCGCGCGACGGCGTCGCGCTTCATCTCCGCGCTGCAGCTGGCCTCCCACCTGGCCAACATCGGCGACGCGAAGACGCTGGTGCTGCACCCCGCCACGACGACCCATCAGCAGCTCACCGCCGAGCAGCTCGTGGCCGCGGGCATCCCGGCGGACCTGATCCGCATCTCGGTGGGCATCGAGGACGTCGAGGACATCCTCTGGGACCTGGACCAGGCCCTGACCGACGCCACCGGCCGTACCCGCGACGGCGCCGTCGTCCCCGCAGAGCAGGAGGCCTGAGCCATGAGCACCACCCACCCCGAGCGGACCTGGACCGGCCCCGGCGCCCCCGAGCGCCTGGCGATCCTGCGGCGCACCCGCTCGATCGCGATCGTCGGCGCCTCGGACAAGCCGGCCCGTGCGTCGTACTTCGTGGCCACGTACCTGCTGAGCTCGACCACGTACGACGTCTACTTCGTGAATCCCGTGCTCGCCGCGGCCGGCAAGGAGATCCTCGGCCACCGCGTGTACGCCTCGCTGGACGACCTGCCCGTCATCCCGGACCTCGTGGAGGTGTTCCGCAAGTCCTCCGACGCCCCCGAGGTGGTGGCGGACGCCGCCCGCGTGGGCGCCCGGACCGTGTGGCTGCAGCTGGGCATCTGGAACG
The DNA here is from genome assembly GCF_053627955.1 of Micrococcus sp. 093350064-1. Taxonomy (NCBI): domain Bacteria; kingdom Bacillati; phylum Actinomycetota; class Actinomycetes; order Micrococcales; family Micrococcaceae; genus Micrococcus; species Micrococcus sp. 093350064-1. Next base: position 225,278 of record NZ_JBSEYU010000004.1, on the reverse strand, counting down.
AGGACGCCGCGCGTCAGGCCGAGGCCGCGGGCCTGGAGGTCGTGATGGACCGCTGCGTGAAGATCGAGCACGCCCGCTTCCACGGCGGGCTCAACCTCGCCGGCTTCGTCACCGGCGTGATCAGCTCGCGGCGCCAGGAACTGGACCGCTAGGCGGACGACGCCCCGTGTCGGGCGTCGTCCGGCCCTCGTTGCGCACCCGCCCGTCGATGGCGTGGGATGGTCCCATGACCTCCGAGCTCCCCTCCTCGTCCCTCTCCCCCGCCTGGACCGGCCGCACCGACGGCGACACCCCCGAGCACCTGCGCTGGCACCAGGTCGTCCGCCCCGCCGACGGGCGCGGCGAGCCCACGACGACGCAGCGCCACCCCGGTGCCGGTGCTCCGACGTCGGGCGCGCGGTCCACGGCGCTCATCGGCTTCGCCTCGGACGAGGGCGTGCGCCGGAACCACGGCCGCGTGGGCGCCGAGGACGGCCCGGAGGCGCTGCGCGGTGCGCTCGCCTCGCTCGCGTACCTCGAGGGCACGGGCGCGCTCGTGGACGCGGGCGACGTGTCCGTGGACCGCGGCGACGACGACGCCCCGGGCGAGCTCGAGGCGGGCCAGGCCGAGCTGGGCACGGTGGTCAGCGGGCTGCTGAACGCCCACGACCTGGCCGTGGTGCTCGGCGGCGGACACGAGACCGCCTACGCCTCGATCACGGGCCTGACCGGCTCCACGCGCGTGGGCGCGGGCACGCGCGTGGGCATCCTCAACCTGGACGCGCACTTCGACCTGCGCGAGGCGCCGCGGCCCAGCTCCGGCACCCCGTTCCTGCAGGCGCTGCGGGACGCCGAGGGGGCGGAGCATCAGCTCTCCTACGCGGTGGTGGGCATCAGCGAGGCCAACAACACCCGGGCCCTGTTCGACACCGCGCGCGAACGCGGGGTCACGTGGGTGACCGACGAGCAGGCCCAGACCGCCGACGTCACCGGCGTCCGCCGCTGGGTGCGCTCGTTCATCAACGCGGTGGACGTGCTCTACCTGACGATCGACCTGGATGTGCTGCCGGCCGCCGTCGCCCCGGGGGTGAGCGCACCGGCCGGCTTCGGCGTGCCGTACGAGGTGATCCACGCGTGCGCGCTGGAGGCCACCCAGTCCGGGAAGCTGGCCCTGGCCGACGTCGTGGAGCTCAACCCCGCCCTGGACGTGGACGGCCGCACGGCGAAGGCCGCGGCCCGGCTGATCCACACGATCGTCAGCCGTCACCGGACGGACGCGTCGCTGCTGGCCTGAGCGGGCCGGGGGTCCCTTCCGGCGCGGGGGGCCGCGGGCGTCAGCGTCCCTCCGCCCACGGGGCCGGGGGCTCGGCGCTGCCGTGGGCCGCGCGTCGGGCGGCGTAGTCCAGTGCCGAGCGTGCCAGGAAGTCGTGCAGGGCCAGCACCCCGGCCCGGGCTCCTGCCGAGTCCCTCCGGGTCACCGCCTCCAGCGCCGGGACGTAGAACGCCCGGCCGCGTTCGACCTCGTCGGGCAGGCCCTTCGTGGTGGCGAGCCAGAACCGGCGGCACAGCCCCTGGAGCGGGACCAGAGAATCGGCGAGATAGCGGTTGTTCGCGATCGTGCGCAGGAGTTCGTGCGAGCGCCCGACGGCGGCGACGTACGCCGGCAGGTCCTCCACCGTGCGCAGGTGCCGCACGTGGGCTGCGACGGCGGCCAGCTGCTCCTCGTCCGCCCGTGCGCAGGCCAGTCCCACGGCCAGCGCCTCGAGCGACCGCCGCACCTCCAGCCTCTCCAGCTGGTCGTCCACGGAGATCGGGGGCACCTGCAGGCCACGTCCCCCACCGGCCAGGAGCCAGTGGTCTCGGATGAGGCGTTGCACGGCCTCGCGCAGGGGCGTGCGCCCCGTCTCGGCGGCGTCGATGAGGGCCGCCTCGCTGAGGATGGCGCCCGGTGGCAGCTCCCCGGTCTCGATCTTCTGCGTCAGGCGGGCGTAGGCCTCCTCCGACTTGTTCATGGGCCCAGCCTAGGCAGTCATCTTCCCGCACCCCCTTGATATATCCGGAATATGCGGCGTAGCGTGGCCCACATCCTGTTACCGGCATCACATGGAGGACCCGTGAAGTACCGCCCGCAGCACGAGGCCAACCCCCTGCCCTTCTCCCCCTTCAAGAGCTCCACCGTGCCGCGGCCCATCGGCTGGCTGTCCTCCGTGAGCACGGACGGCCGGGAGAACATCGCCCCCTACAGCCAGTGGCAGAACCTCACCTTCGACCCGCCCATGGTGATGTTCTCCGCGAACCAGTACCCGGACGGACGCCGCAAGGACACCGTCCTCAACGCGGAGCAGACCGGCTGGTTCGTGTGGAACATGGCCACCTACGACCTGCGCGAGGCCGTCAACGTCTCCGCCATGGCCCTGGAGCCGGGCGAGAGCGAGTGGGACCGCATCGCGGAGCACGGCGTCACCAAGGTCTACGCGGACAACCACCCCATCCCGATGGTCGCCGAGTCCCCCGTGCGCTTCGAGTGCCGCTACCACTCGACGCACCGCATCAAGGGCGACTCGAACGTCGGCACCATCGACGTGGTCTTCGCCCACGTGGACACCATCCACATCGACGACGACGTCATCACCTCCGACGGCCGCCTCGACATCCCGCGCATCCAGCCGATCGCCCGCCTGGGCTACTTCGACTACACCGTGGTGCGGGAGACCTTCGAGATGCGGGTGCCCGGCGCCGACGGCGATGCCCAGGCCGGCCTCGAGGGGCGGGCATGAGCACCGCGGCCACCGGTGCGGCCCGGCCCGCTCCCGTGCCCGGGGCCCGCCCCCGGAGCCTGAAGGACATGCTGGCCGTGAACTTCGGCAACGCGCTGGAGTGGTACGACTGGAACGTCTACACGATCTTCGCCCCGGTCTTCGCGGCGCAGATCTTCCACGCGGACAACCCCACCTCCGAGCTGCTCGCCACCCTGGCCGTCTTCGCGGTGGGCTTCGTCGCCCGCCCCATCGGCGGCTACGTGTTCGGCGCCTACGCGGACCGGGTGGGCCGCAAGCGCAGCCTCTTCGCGGCGATGATGATCACCGCGCTCGGCAGCCTGATCATCGCCTTCACCCCCACCTACGGCACGGTGGGCGTCCTCGCCTCGGTGATCCTCGTCATCGCCCGTCTGCTGCAGGGCCTGGCGCACGGCGGCGAGATGGGCACCTCCGTGACCTACCTCGTGGAGCGGGCGTCGCAGGGCCGGCGCGGGCTGTTCGGGGCGACGTCGTGGGTGTCCGTGGTGGTGGGCACGATCCTGGCGACACTCGTGGGCCTGGCCGTCAACACGCTGCTCTCCCACGAGCAGGTGGCGTCCTGGGGCTGGCGCGTGGCGTTCGGCATCGGCGGCGTCCTCGGCCTCTACGCGCTGTACCTGCGACGGAGCCTGACGGAGTCGGAGCACTTCACGGCGGCGCAGCAGGTGGTGCCCACCGCCGACGACGCTCCCCGCCGGGAGCCGGGTGCGGTGTGGCGCGGCCTGCTGACGATCTTCCTGGTCTCCGCGGGCGGCTCCCTGATGTTCTACACGTGGCTGATCTACCTGCCCACGCACGCGCAGGTGGCCCATCAGATGGACAAGTCCACCACCCTCTCGGCCTCGCTCGTGGCCCAGGTGATCTTCCTGGTCGCCATCCTCGGGGCGGGCCTGCTGGGCGACCGGGTCGGCCGCCGTCCGCTGGTCATCGCCTTCGGCCTGCTCTTCGTGGTGCTGCCGTTCCCGCTGTTCGGCATGCTGGACGGCACCTTCGCCTCGTTCCTGCTCGTGCAGACCATCGCCCTGCTGGCGGTGGCGCTGCTGTTCGGCGTCAACGGCGCCGTCTGGTCCGAGGCGCTGCCCACGGCGGTGCGCGCCAAGGGCGTGGCCACCATGCTCTCACTGGCCACCGCGATCTTCGGCGGCACGGCGCCGTACCTGATCACGTGGCTGACGGCGCAGGGGTGGACCAGCGCGTTCCCGATCTACCTCATGGTGGTCGGCGGCCTCACCGGCCTGACCGGCCTGTTCATGAAGGAGACGAAGGACGTGGACCTGGCGGCCTGAGCCGGGGCCAACCGACCCGACCCGCAGGCCGCCCCCTCCACACACAGAGTGGTCACGACACGCCGTCTCGTGCAGACGCACGCGGCGTGTCGTGACCACTCTGCGGCGTCGGACCACGCTGTGGCGTCATTGCCCCTCGGCCTCGGCGCCCTCGGACTCCTCGGCCAGGTCCTGCGGCTCGGCATCGGCGGATACGCCCGCGAGCGCCTCCGCCACGGCGGCCAGCACGGACCCGTCGCGCAGGGCCTGCTCGGCGGCGGCCAGCTGCGGGGCCATGTACTGGTCCGGGCCGGGGCCGGGCACGCCGGCCTCGCGGATCACGCGGACGGCGGCACCGGTCGCGGCGGAGGGCTGCAGCGGCGCGCGCAGCTCGATCGCGCGGGCGGCGGCCACGAGCTCGACGGCGAGCACACGGCGGAAGTTCTCCACGGCCGAGCGCAGCTTGCGGGCAGCATGCCAGCCCATGGAGACGTGGTCCTCCTGCATCGCGGAGGACGGGATGGAGTCCACGGACGCGGGCACGGCCAGGCGCTTCATGTCCGAGACGAGCCCGGCCTGCGTGTACTGGGCGATCATCATGCCGGAGTCCACGCCCGGGTCGTCCACGAGGAACGCGGGCAGCCCGTGCGAGCGGGCCGGGTCCAGCATGCGGTCGGTGCGGCGCTCGGACATGCTCGCGACGTCGGCCACCGGGATGGCCAGGAAGTCCAGCACGTACGCCACGGGCGCCCCGTGGAAGTTGCCGTTCGAGCTCACCCGGCCGTCGTCGAGCACCACCGGGTTGTCCACGGTGGCGGCGAGCTCGCGCTCGGCCACGGTGCGCACGTACGCGAGGGTGTCGCGCAGGCCGCCGGCCACCTGCGGGGCGCAGCGCAGCGAGTAGGCGTCCTGCACGCGGGAGTCGCCCTCCTTGTGGCTGGCCACGATCGGCGAGCCCGCCAGGATCTTCAGCATCCGGTCGGCGGAGGTCGCCTGGCCCGGGTGGGGGCGCAGCGGCAGGTGCAGCTCCGGCACGAACACGCGGTCGGTGCCGAGCAGCGCCTCCACGGACATCGCGGCGGTGAGGTCCACGGTGTCGGCGAGCTCCTCGAGGTCGGCCAGCGCCATGATGAGCATGCCGAGCATGCCCTCGGTGCCGTTGACGAGGGCCAGGCCCTCCTTCTCCCGCAGCTCGACCGGCTCGATCCCGGCCTCGGCGAGCGCCTCGCCGGCCGGACGCAGCGCGCCGTCCTCCCCGACGACGTCGCCCTCGCCCATCAGCGCCAGGGCCACGTGGGAGAGCGGGGCGAGGTCGCCGGAGCAGCCCAGCGAGCCGAACTCGCGCACGGCGGGGGTGATGCCCGCGTTGAGCATGGCCACGAAGGTCTCGACCACCACGGGGCGCACGCCCGTGCGGCCGGAGGCCAGCGTGGTGGCCCGCAGGAACATCAGCGCGCGGACGACCTCGCGCTCCACCACGGGGCCCATGCCGGCGGCGTGGGAGCGGATCAGGGACTTCTGCAGCTGCGCGCGGGACTCGAGCGGGATGTGCTTGTCCGCGAGCGCGCCGAAGCCGGTGGACACGCCGTAGGTGGGCGTCTCGGCCTCGGCCAGCGCCTCGACGTGGCGGCGCACCGCGCCGACGGTCTCGAGCACGTCGTCGGCGAGCACCACGCGGGCGTCGTGGCGGGCCACGGCGACGACGTCGTCCAGGGTGGCCCCGGACGTGCCGAGCGTGACGGTGACGGGAGGGGTGGTCATGGTGATGCGTTCTCCTTGCTGTCGGTCGATCAGACGGCCCGGCGGCCCGCGCGCCAGACCGCATGGGTCAGCGGCATGCCGGGGCGGTAGGCCAGGTGGATGGCGGCGGGGGCGTCGAGCACGTGCAGGTCGGCGCGCTTGCCGACCTCGAGGCTGCCGACGCGGTCCTGCGCCCGCAGGCCGATGGCCCCGCCGAGGGTGGCGGCGCGCACGGCCTCGGCGAGGGTCAGGTGCATCTGCAGCACGGCGGTGCCCACGTTGAAGTTCATGGACGTGGTGTAGCTGGTGCCCGGGTTGCAGTTCGAGGCCAGGGAGACCTCGATGCCGGCGTCGAGCAGGCGACGCGCGGGCGCCAGCGGGGCGCGGGTGGACAGATCGCACGCGGGCAGGCAGCCGGCCACGGTGCCGGGAGTGCCGGTGGCCGAGGCGCGGTCCCAGCCGGTCCAGGTGCCGGCGAGGGCCTCGACGTCCGCGTCGGAGAGGTGGTTGACGTGGTCCACGGAGGCGGCGCCGAACTCCACGGCCACGCCCACGCCCGGGCCCTGCTCGATCTGGTTGCCGTGCAGGCGCACGCCCAGTCCCGCCGTCACGCCCGCGGCGAGCACGCGGCGGGTCTGCTCGGCGTCGAAGGCGCCGGTGTCGCAGAACACGTCCACCCAGCCCGCGTGCTCCCGCACGGCCTCGAGCATCGGCCCGACGACGTCGTCGAGGTAGTCCTCCGCGTCCCGGCCCGGGGGCACGAGATGGGCGCCGAGGAAGGTCACCTCGTCCACGAGGCCCTCCTCGCGCAGCCCGGCCAGCAGGCGCGCGTGGCGCGCCTCCTCCTCCACGGTGAGCCCGTAGCCGGTCTTGGTCTCGAGGTAGGTGGTGCCGCCGGCCACCGCGTCGGCCACCCGGCCGCGGACCAGCTCGGCCAGGCGGTCGTCCGAGGCGGCACGGGTGGCGGAGGTGGTCACGCCGATGCCGCCGGCCGCGTAGGACTCGCCGGCCATGCGGGCCTCGAACTCGGCGGAGCGGTCCCCGTCGAACACGAGATGCGTGTGGGAGTCCACCCAGCCGGGCAGCACGGCGCGGCCCTCGACGGACACCCGGTCGTCCGCCTCCGGGGCGTCCGCGGCGGGGCCGATCCAGGCGATGCGCTCGTCCTCGACGACGACGGCCGCGTCCGTGAGCACCCGCCCTTCGGGGTCGACGGTGGTCAGCTCGGCGATGTCGGTGATGAGCGTGGAGCGCATGGGGGCCTCTCTGCGGGACGGACGGGGGTGGGCCGGTGGGGCGGGCCTCAGGTGAGCGCGGCCACCAGGTGGGCCAGCGGCGTGGCCAGCACGATGGTGAGCGCCACGCGCTCGACCCAGATCACCAGGAGGTGCCACATCTTCACGGGGATGTCCGTGGCCAGGATGGCAGGAACCACCGCGGAGAAGAAGATGATCGCGGAGACGCAGACGACGCCGATCACGAACCGGGCGACGAGGTCCTCGTGACCGGCCGCCATCGTGGCCGGGATGAACATCTCGGCGATCGAGGTGGCGGAGGCCGAGGCCAGCAGGCCGGGGTCGGAGTAGCCGAGCGCCCAGAACAGCGGGTAGAAGATCACGCCGATCCACTCGAACACGGGCGTGTACGTGGCCAGGACCAGGGCGATCAGGCCCACGGACATGATGGACGGCAGGATCTGGAGCACCATCACGAGTCCATCCCGGAAGTTGACCCAGATGTTCTTCGGCAGGGACGGGGCCTCGGCGAGGGTCTGCTCGGCGGCGCGACGGGCCACGCGGAAGCGGTCCCGGGTGACGGCCTGCTCGGGCGAGTGGGTGACGCCCGGGTAGCACTCGTCCGGGATGCGGCTCAGCGGCGGGATGCGCACCGTGATGGCGGTGACCGCGAACGTCACCGCGAGGGTGCCGAAGAAGTACCAGAGCCAGATGTCCATCAGGCCCAGCGTCTTGGCCACGATCACCATGAAGGTCGCGGACACCGTGGAGAAGCCGACGGCGATGATCGCCGCCTCGCGGGCCGTGTAGCGGCCGCCGGTGTACATGCGGTTCGTCAGCAGCAGGCCCAGGGCGTAGGAGCCCACGAAGGAGGCGACGGCGTCGACGGCGGCGCGGCCGGGCACGCGCCAGATCGGCCGCATGGCCGGGCGCAGGTAGACGCCCACGAACTCCATGAGGCCGTAGCCGATCACGAGGGCCAGGAAGACGCCGCCGATGGGGACGATCAGGCCCACGGGCACCACGAGCTTGTCCATCAGGAACGGGCCGATGCTCTCGTCCAGGATCCAGCTCGGGCCCACGCCGAACACGACCATCGCCGAGGCGACCAGGCCGAGCACGGCGAGGAAGGCGAAGACCGTCCGGGTGGTGCTGGTGCGCCAGCGGCCCGAGGCGAACGGGTACACGGCGCCGGCGGCGATGATGGCCATGCCCACCCAGCGGTCGGCCGGGCCGAGCAGCCCGCGCACCCAGGTCACCAGGTGGTCCAGCGGGATGGAGCTCGCCCCGTTGATCGTGACGGGCACGAAGAACATGACGATGCCGATCGCCGAGTAGACGATCATGCGCCAGCGCGCCGGCGGGCGGGGCGCGTCGGCCTCGATCGCGGCCATCGCGGTGGTGTCGGTGTGCAGCTCGTGGTCTGCGGGGCGGGACGAGTCCATCGTGGTGTCCTTTCGATCGCGAGCCGGACGGGCGTCCGCCCGTCCGGCTCGCGGCGGTGAAGTCGTCGGACGGCGACGGCGCGGCGGCACCGTCGTCGTCCGACGACGTGACCGGGGTCAGTCCCGGATCGTGGCCTCCATGGGCACACGGACGCCGCGCTCCTTCGCCACCTCGGCGGCGCGGGAGTAGCCGGCGTCGACGTGGCGGATGACGCCCATGCCCGGGTCGTTGGTGAGCAGCGCCTCGAGCTTGGCCGCGGCCAGCTCGGTGCCGTCGGCCACGCCCACCTGGCCGGCGTGGATGGACCGGCCGATGCCGACGCCGCCGCCGTGGTGGATCGACACCCAGGTGGCACCCGAGGAGGTGGCGGTCAGCGCGTTCAGCAGCGGCCAGTCGGCGATCGCGTCGGAGCCGTCCAGCATGGACTCGGTCTCGCGGTACGGGGAGGCCACGGAGCCCGAGTCGAGGTGGTCGCGGCCGATCACGATCGGCGCCTTGACCTTGCCCTCGGCCACGAGCTGGTTGAAGAGCAGGCCGGCCTTGTGGCGCTCGCCGTAGCCCAGCCAGCAGATGCGGGCCGGCAGGCCCTCGAACTCCACGAACTCGGCGGCGCCGTCGAGCCAGCGGTGCAGGTGCTCGTTCTCGGGGAACAGCTCCTTCAGCGCCGCGTCGGTCACGCGGATGTCCTCCGGGTCGCCGGAGAGCGCGGCCCAGCGGAACGGGCCGAGGCCCTCGCAGAACAGCGGGCGGATGTAGGCCGGGACGAAGCCCGGGAACTCGAACGCGCGGGAGTAGCCGGCCTTGCGGGCCTCGTCGCGGATGGAGTTGCCGTAGTCGAACACCTCGGCGCCGATGTCCTGGAAGCCGACCATGGCCTCGACCTGGCGGGCCATGGACTCCTGGGCCTTCTTCGTGAAGGTGTCCGGGTCGGCCTCGGCCTCGGCGTGCCAGTCCTTCTCGTCGATCTCGATCGGCAGGTAGGACAGCGGGTCGTGCGCGGAGGTCTGGTCGGTGACGATGTCGATCTCGACGGTGCCGGCCTTCTGGCGCTCGAGCAGCTCGGGGAACACCTCGGCGGCGTTGCCCACGAGGCCCACGGAGACGGCCTCGCCGTCGCGCTTGGCCTGCATGACGCGCTCGACGGCCCTGTCGATGTCCGTCTCCACCTCGTCCAGGTAGCGCTTGCCCATGCGGCGGCGCAGGCGGTCCTCCGAGACGTCCACGATCAGGCAGACGCCGCCGTTGAGGGTGACGGCCAGCGGCTGGGCGCCGCCCATGCCGCCGCAGCCGCCGGTGAGGGTGAGGGTGCCCTTGAGGGAGCCGTCGTAGCGCTTGCGGCCGATCGCGGCGAAGGTCTCGTAGGTGCCCTGCAGGATGCCCTGGGTGGCGATGTAGATCCACGAGCCGGCGGTCATCTGGCCGTACATCATCAGGCCCTCGGCCTCGAGCTCGCGGAAGGTCTTCCAGTCGGCCCAGTCGCCCACCAGGTTGGAGTTGGCGATCAGCACGCGGGGGGCCCACACGTTGGTCTTGACGACGCCGACCGGCTTGCCGGACTGCACCAGGAGGGTCTCGTCCTCCTCGAGGTCCTTGAGGGTGGCGACGATGGCGTCGTAGGCCTCCCAGGAGCGGGCCGCGCGGCCGGTGCCGCCGTAGACGACGAGGTCCTCGGGACGCTCGGCGACCTCGGGGTCCAGGTTGTTCATGAGCATCCGCAGCGGGGCCTCGGTCTGCCAGGACTTGGCGGAGAGCTCGGTGCCGCGCGGGGCGCGGATGGTGCGGGACGGGTCGTGCTGGGTGAAGCCCTCGGCCATGGCAGTTCCTCTCGACGGGGTGCGTGCGCCGCCGGGACGGGTAGCCCCGGTGATTTCACGGCTCGGCATGCACTTTCCGAACATTGAAACAGTGACTCGGCTCACGCGCAAGCCCGATCCGCGTGTCCCGCACCCGTTACGCTCCCTCTCATGACCACCACCCCCACCGCCTCGACGCGCACCGTGGACCGGGCCCTGGACCTGCTCGCCGCCGTCACCGAGCAGCCCCGGCTGAGCCTGACCGAGGCCGCCCGCGCCACGGAGCTGCCGGCGTCCACGGCGCTGCGCCTGCTGCGCAGCCTCGAGGGATCCGGCTTCGTGGCCCGCGACGACGACGGCGCCTACCGCCCCGGCGTGCGCCTCATCCAGCTCGGGGCGCGGGCCTTCTCCCGAGACTCGCTCGTGCAGCTGGCCCGCGGGCCGATGGACCACGTCGTGGCCGCCACGGGCGAATCCGTCTACCTCTCGGTGACGACCCCTCCGGACTCCGCCGTCTACCTGGCGATCGTGGAGGGCACGCACTCCGTCCGCCACACGAACTGGGTCGGACGCACCGTCCCCCTGGCGGGCACGGCCGTGGGCGACGCCCTGCGCGGCAGCGTGGCCGCGGGGGACTACACGCTGCGCACCCGTTCCGTGGAGAAGGACGTCACCTCGCTGTCCGCCCCCATCAGCGTGGCGGGCACGGTGGTCGGTGCGCTCAGCACGCTCGTGCCGGCCTACCGCTGCACGGACGAGCTGGCGGACCGGTGCGGGGCGGCCCTCGTCGCCGCCACCGGCGAGCTCGCGCACCTGCTCGGGGCGGCCGACACTCCCAGGGAACGCCCAGCCGACTCCCCTGGAAAGCCCAAGGCGAGTTCGTAGGCTGAAGCCACCTCATCGAAGGTGCGAGTGATGACGGAGAAGGCCCCGGGCCCGGCGAGAGCCGGAACCGGGGCCTTTCTCTGCGGCCGGCGCCCGAGGCGCCGGTTGCGGGGATCAGCGGCGGGAGGAGACGACGCCCGCCCAGAGGCCGCCGAGCAGGCCCGCCACCGGCAGCATCCAGAACAGGTGCAGGCCCGCCCCGTAGAGGACGGTGTTGGAGAACACCGCGAACAGGCCCACGGCACCGAGGAAGCCGCCGACCACGCCACCGACCACGTAGCGCACGACGGAGCGGGCAGCCCCGCCCATCAGCAGCACGACCAGGTAGCCGGCCGCGCCCGCCAGGGCGCCGCCCACCAGGCCGAACATGAACGACTGCACCAGCACGACCCAGCCGTGGCCGGTCTCGCCCAGCGCCACGGAGCCGTTCGGATCACCCAGGTCGCCGGTGAGCACGCGCACGACGTTGCCGATGATCACGACGAGCACCGAGACGAGGATGACGCGGTTGGTGAAGCCCCAGCCCTCCACCGGGCCCAGCGGCTCGAGCACCTCCTCCTCCACCACGGCGTGGCGCACGGGGCGGGCCGGGGCGGTGTGGGCGTTCGCGGCGTGGGGCTGGACGGCGTGGCTGCCGTCGGCGTTGATGGTCATCTCTGATCTCCCGTCCCGCCCCGGGCGGGGCGCGTTCCGAGCGCCGGGGCGCCCGTCTGGTTGCACGTCTGACGTGATTTTAGGCTTTTCCCAGCCCGAGGGGGTAATGGTGACCCGTCCGCCGGGCGGGGGGCGGCTCAGAGGACGTCGGTGCGGCGGTTGGCGAGCGAGGGGAGGAACTCCCGGACCTCGTCGATCCGCTCGCGGGTGACCTCCGCGGTCACCACGGCCTCCCGCTCGTCGGCGAGCTCGGCGACGGGCAGCGCCAGCGGGTCCACGATCATCGAGTGGCCCACGGTGCCGTCCGAGCACGTGTCGGCCGCGGCCACCCACACCGTGTTCTCCACCGCGCGGGCCTTGAGCAGGGTGCGCCAGTGGTCCACCTTGTGCTCGCCGGAGAACCACGCCGCGGGGATCACGAGCACGTCCGCGCCCTCCACCGCCAGACGCCGGGACAGCTCGGGGAAGCGCAGGTCGTAGCAGGTGAGCAGGCCCAGGCGGAGCCCGCCGAGCTCGATCGCCGCGACGCCGCCGTCGCCGGGGGTGATCCGGTCCGACTCGCGGTGCGCGAACGCGTCGTAGAGGTGGAGCTTGCGGTACGCGCCCAGCCGGGCGCCGTCCGCGCCCACCGCCAGCAGCGTGTTGTAGGGACGCCGGTCCGGTCCCGGCTCGTAGCCGCCCGCGACGACGGCGATCCCGTGCTCACGCGCCAGCGCCGCCAGGCCCGCGGCGAACGGCTCCCAGGCCGCGGCGACGGCGTCGGGGAACTCCTCCCCCACCTCGCGGGCCCCGAGCATGGCCTCCTCGGGCAGCACCAGGAGGTCCGCCCCCTCGCCCGCGGCGCGGGCGGCGAGGCGGGCCATCACGGCCAGGTTCGCCTCGACGTCGCCCACGGGTCCGAACTGTCCGACGCTGATCCTCATGCCCCCAGGGTAGCCAGGCCCCTGCCGGTGGCCGTCATCCCTGGTCAGCGCCGCGGCCAGCCGCCACGCTGGGGACCGGGCACGACGTCGGCCCGCATCGGCCGCCGTCGTCGTCCGCCCCCGATCCGCGCGGCACCGCGCGGCACGTCGACACCACAGGAGCAGACGCGATGACCACCCAGCAGCCCGACATCCCCGGCACGCCGGGGCCGATCACCCCCGACCTCGAGGAGCACACCGCCCTCACCCACCCGGACCAGCCCGTGGCCGTCCCGGCCCCGGACCAGCGCGGTCCGGCACAGGTCTCCCCCACCGGCCAGGACACCGGCGCCGACCCCGCGACCGCCGCGCAGGGCTGCCCGTACCTGACCACCGCGCACGGTGTGCGCCTGCAGGACTCGGACCACTCGCTCAAGGCCGGCCGCCGCGGCCCCACCCTGCTGCAGGACCACCACCTGCGGGAGAAGCTCAGCCACTTCGACCACGAGCGCATCCCCGAGCGCGTGGTCCACGCCCGCGGCGCCGGCGCCCACGGCGTGTTCCGCGGCTACGGCACCGCCGCGAAGATCAGCCGGGCCGGACTCTTCGCCAAGGACAAGGAGACGGAGGTGTTCGTCCGCTTCTCCACCGTGGCCGGCTCCCGCGGCTCCATGGACCTGGCCCGCGACACCCGCGGCTTCGCCACCAAGTTCTACACGGACGAGGGCACGTGGGACCTGGTGGGCAACAACATCCCCGTGTTCTTCGTGCAGGACGCCATCAAGTTCCCGGACGTGGTGCACTCGGTGAAGCCGCACCCGGACCGCGAGATCCCGCAGGCGCAGTCCGCGCACGACACGTTCTGGGACTTCGTGTCCCTGCACACCGAGGCCCAGCACCACACCCTGTGGAACATGTCCGACCGCGGCATCCCGCGCTCCTACCGCATGATGGAGGGCTTCGGCGTCCACACCTACCGCCTGATCGCGGCGGACGGCTCCACCGTGCTGGTCAAGTTCCACTGGAAGCCGATGCTCGGCGTGCACTCCGTGACCTGGGAGGAGGCGCTGCTCACCAACGGCATGGACCCGGACTTCCACCGGCGTGACCTCGCCGACGCGATCGAGGCCGGCGCCTTCCCCGAGTGGGAGCTCGGCGTGCAGGTGTTCGAGGACAACGAGGAGCAGATGTTCGAGGGCATCGACCTGCTCGACCCCACGAAGCTGGTCCCGGAGGAGCTCGCCCCCGTGCAGCCCCTCGGCCGCATGACGCTGAACGCCAACCCGTCCAACTACTTCGCGGAGACGGAGCAGGTGGCCTTCAACCCGGCCAACCTCGTGCCCGGCATCGACGTCACCAACGACCCGCTCCTGCAGGGCCGCCTCTTCTCCTACCTGGACACGCAGCTCACCCGCCTCGGCGGGCCGAACTGGAACCAGCTGCCGATCAACCGCCCGCACGCCCCGGTCAACGACATGCTGCGTGACGGCTTCCACCAGAGCGCCGTGCATCGCGGCGTGGCGCCGTACCGGCCCAACTCGCTCGACGGCGGCCTGCCGTACGAGACCCCCGCGGACGACCACGCGTTCATCGAGCACCCGGAGCCGCTGCCGGCGTCGGTGAAGGAGCGCGCGCACGCCGCCTCCTTCGACGACCACTTCTCGCAGGCGCGCCTGTTCTTCCTCTCCCTCTCCGAGGTGGAGCGCGAGCACGTGGCGCAGGCGTACACGTTCGAGCTGGGCAAGTGCTACGAGCAGACCATCCGCGAGCGCCAGCTGGCCCACCTCGCCGCGATCGACACGCGACTGGCCCAGCAGGTCGCGGACGGCCTGGGCATCCCCGTCCCCGCGCCGACCGAGACCCCGGCCGACGTGCAGCCCTCCCCCGTGCTGTCCCAGATCGGCGGGGCGTGGCCGCTCGACGGCCGTCAGGTCGGCGTCGTGGTGGGCGAGTCCGTGGACGAGAAGGAGCTGGACGCCCTCGTGCAGGGCATCCACGGTGCGGGCATGGTCCCGCTGGTCATCGCACCGAAGGGCGGCCCCGTGGCCGGGGAGATCGTGGCCCAGCGGACCTACCTGACCGCCGCGTCCATCGAGCTGGATGCCGTGGTCGTGGCCTCGCCGGCGGCCCCCGCCGCAGACGCCGCCCCCAGCCTGGACCAGAAGGCCGGCGCCGCCGACTCCGAGGCGGTGGACCCGCGCGTCGTCAAGGTGCTGCAGGAGATGTGGCGCCACTCGAAGGCGATCCTCGCCCTCGAGCCGGCGGAGGCCGTCCTCGCTGCCGCCCAGGTGTCCGGCAAGGGCGTCGAGTCCGCGGCGGACGGCGCCTCCGCCGTCAGCCGGCTGACGGATCTGCTGCCCGCGCACCGCGTGTGGGAGCGCTTCCCGACCACGGGCCGCCTGGCCGACTGACCCGGCGAACCCCCGGGCGCTTTCGAACGTGAGATAGGCCCTATCTCACGTTCGAAAGCGCCCATTCGCCCTCTTTCACGTTCGAAAGTGCAGGCGGGGGAGGGGCGGTGGGCCGGGTCAGTCCTGGATGAGGTCCCGGACCTGGACCACCTGGTCGCGGCCCGGGCCCACACCGATCGCGGAGATCCGGCACCCGGAGAGCTTCTCGAGGGCCTCTACGTAGCGCTGGGCGTTCAGCGGCAGGTCCGTGAACGCGCGGGCGCCCGAGATGTCCT
Source organism: Micrococcus sp. 093350064-1 (assembly GCF_053627955.1). NCBI lineage: Bacteria > Bacillati > Actinomycetota > Actinomycetes > Micrococcales > Micrococcaceae > Micrococcus > Micrococcus sp. 093350064-1. Next base: position 209,895 of record NZ_JBSEYU010000004.1, on the reverse strand, counting down.
CGGTCCACCCGTCGAAGAGCTCGTAGACCGGCTTCGCGTGATGGAACTCGGTCTGAGTCATGGGCATGCGGTCGTGGCGCACGCCGTCCACCTCGTAGGCCACGCACACCGGGATCTTCTCGATGCCGGTGAGCACGTCCAGCTTGGTGAGGAAGTAGTCCGTGAAGCCGTTGATCCGCGCGGCGTAGTGCGCCATGACGGCGTCGTACCAGCCGGTGCGCCGCGGGCGGCCGGTGTTCACGCCGAACTCGCCGCCGGTGGTGCGCAGCTGCTCGCCCATCTCGTCGAAGAGCTCCGTGGGGAACGGGCCGGCGCCGACGCGCGTGGTGTAGGCCTTCACGATGCCGATGGTCCGGGAGAAGCGGGTGGGGCCGATGCCCGCGCCCACGGCCGCGCCGCCGGCGGTCGGGTTGGACGAGGTCACGAACGGGTAGGTGCCGTGGTCCACGTCCAGGTAGGTGGCCTGGCCGCCCTCCATGAGCACCACCTTGCCCTCGTCCAGGGCGTCGTTGAGCAGGTTCACGGAGTCCACGACCATGGGGCGCAGGCGGTCCGCGTAGCCCAGGAAGTACTCGGCGATCTCGTCCACGGTCACGGCGCGGCGGTTGTAGAGCTTCACCAGCAGCTCGTTCTTCTGCCGCAGGGCGCCCTCGATCTTCTGGCGCAGGATCGACTCGTCGAAGATGTCCTGCACGCGGATGCCCAGGCGGGCCACCTTGTCCATGTAGGTGGGGCCGATGCCGCGGCCGGTGGTGCCGATCGCGCGCTTGCCCAGGAACCGCTCGGTCACCTTGTCCATGGTCTGGTGGTACGGCGCCACGAGGTGGGCGTTGGCGGAGATCTTCAGGTGCTCGCACGAGTGGCCGCGGGACTCGAGCCCGTCGATCTCCTCGAACAGCGCCTCCAGGTTCACCACCACGCCGTTGCCGATCACCGGCACCGCGTTGGGCGAGAGGATGCCGGCGGGCAGCAGCTTGAGCTCGAACTTCTCCCCGTTGACGACGACGGTGTGCCCGGCGTTGTTGCCGCCGTTCGGCTTGACGACGTAGTCCACTCGCCCGCCCAGCAGGTCGGTGGCCTTGCCCTTGCCCTCGTCGCCCCACTGGGCTCCGACGATCGCGATCGCTGGCATCTGCATCTCTCCTCAGGGCCGCGGGTCGTCCCGGACCGGCCCGTACATGGAAAACGCCCCCTTGCGGTGCGCACGGAGGCCGTACCCCCGAATCCTACCAGCGTGACGGATGCCACCCCCTGGCTACGCTGGCGCCATGAGCACCGCAGCGCCCGGCACCCAGCACTCGGACTTCGCCTCCCCGACCCCCACCCGCAAGGGCCCGAGCGTGGGCACGTGGCGCCCCTGGGCCGTGCTGCCGTGGGCGCTGGCCCTCCTCGCGCTGCCCTTGATCGCGCTCGCCCTGCGCTCCAACTTCGGCGCGAACGGCTGGATGACGGTCATCTACATGGTCTTCGGCGCCCTGCCCCACGAACTCGCCCTCGTGCTCATGGTGGGGAGCCTGTTCCTCCTGCCCCGCGTGAACCCGCAGGATGAGCAGCGGGGCGGCATCCGGCTGGGGCGCCTGCTGCACACGCTGTTGGGCATCTCCTGGGGGTCCTTCGCGCTGGCCGCGATCATCTTCCCCGACGGCGGCGACCACCCGGACTCCGGCGCCACGACCCCGGTGCTCATGGACCTGCTCGGCAAGAGCACCGCGATGGACGTCGGCCTCGTGGGCGGCCTCGCCCTCGTGGCCGTCAGCGCCCTCACCGGTCTCGCGGTGATCGTGGTGTGCGTGGTGCGGCGGATCCGCGCCGTTCGCTGAGCACGCTCCCGACGACGGCGGTCAGCGCGGGTTCAGGCGTTGGCGGGCTCGGCCGTGCCCGCGCCCCGGCGGCGCAGCTCGGGCTTCACGGTGCCCTCGGCGCCCGTGTCGGGGCAGGCGTCCTCCGCAGCTCCGGCCGCACCGGAGCCGCACGGGCCGGCGTCGTCCGTGCCGCCGCAGCAGCCGCCGGCCGGGGCGCCGTCGTCGGCCGCGGCCTGCTGCGCACGCTCCTCGGCGCCGAGCACGGTGAAGCCGGCATCGGCGATCATCTGCAGATCCGCCTCGGCGTCCTGGCCCTCGGAGGTGAGGTAGTCGCCGAGGAAGATCGAGTTGGCCACCTGCAGGCCGACCGGCTGCAGGGAACGCAGGTGCATCTCGCGGCCGCCGGCGATGCGCAGCTCCTTGCCCGGGCACGCCATGCGGACCATGGCCAGGATCCGGAGGCACTCGAGCGGCGTGAGCTGCTGGTGGCCCTGCAGCGGGGTGCCGTCGAAGGGCATGAGGAAGTTGACGGGGATGGAGTCGGAGTCCAGGTCGCGGAGCGCGAGGACGGCCTCGACGAGCTGCTCGTGCGTCTCCCCCATGCCCGCGATCAGGCCGCTGCAGGAGGACAGGCCGGCGGCGCCGGCACGCTGCACGGTGTCCACGCGCTGCTCGTAGGTGTGGGAGGTGCAGATGGACTCGTAGTGGGACTCGGCCGTGTTGAGGTTGTGGTTGTAGGCGTCGACGCCGGCGTCCTTGAGCTTCTCGGCCTGGCCGTCCTTGAGGAAGCCGAGGCACGCGCACACCTCGACGTCCGGGTGCTGGGCCTTGAGGTCGCCGACCATGCCGGCCACGCGGTCGACGTCGCGGTCCGTGGGACCGGTGCCGGAGGCCACCATGCACACGCGCGAGGCGCCGCCGGCGATGCCCAGGCCCGCCTGGCGGACGGCCTCCTCCGGCTTGAGCCACGTGTAGCGCAGGATCTCGGCCTCGGTGCCGAGCCGCTGGGAGCAGTAGGTGCAGTTCTCCGGGCAGAGGCCGGTCTTGAGGCTGACCAGGTAGTTGACCTTGACCGTGCGGCCGAAGTGCTTCTCGCGCAGGCGCGAGGCTGCCGCGACGATGCGGAACGTGTCCGCGTCCGGGGCGTCCAGCACAGCGACGGCCTCCTCAGCGGTAAGCACGTGGCCCGCCTCGATGCGGTCCACGAGGGCCTCGGGGTCGAGGGCGGCGGCGGGGCGGGGGTCGACGGCGGGGGAGTCCTGGGTGGCGGTCATGCGGGCCTCTCCGGTGGGCGGGGCTCGGCCCCGGGTGGGTCTGACTCGAGGGACTCTAACAGTGTTCATTGAACAGTGTTCAGGAGCGGGGGGCCATGACCCCGACGTCAGCGCCCGTGCCGGTCCAGAGGGACCGGCTCGGGCCGAGGCTGCTCCTCGAGCGTCGTCGTCGCCGCGAGGATGCCGTGGGCGGCGGCAGCGAGCACCGCGCCGAGCAGACCGGCCACGACCGCCCGGACGCCGGCGTCGTCGATCGCGTTCAGCACCAGCCCCGGAATGACCGCGGCCCCCATCAGCAGCATCACCCACGCGGTGGAGCCGGCTCCGGCGTCAAACACGTTGCGGCGAGCCTGCTCCGCCTCGACCCGGTGATGCACCCCTCGCAGGGTGAGCATCGCCCCGAGGGCCGTGACGGCCACCAGCGTCAGACCCCACCCCAGTCCCAGATCCTGCCGCAGCCCCGCGAACACACCAGCCGAACCCACCAGGGCAGATGCCACACCGATGCGCCACCGCCACTCACGCTCATTCCCCACCCGGCTCACAGCCCCATGCTGGCACACGGCCCTCGGAGGCGGAGCGGCAGATCATGCGGTCGTGGCCGGCGGGATCACTCCTGCGTAAGGGGCGGATGGAACTCCGAGGCGAGCATCGCGTAGGTGGCGCCATCCACCCAGCCGCGCGTGAGATGCAGAGACTCCTCCTTGAACGTGCCCTCGTGACGCATCCCCACCTTCTCCATGATGCGCAGGCTCGGAGCGTTGTCCGCGAAGGCATGAGCCTCCACGCGCCGCACACCCAGATCGTCGAACGCGAAGCCCAGCAGGGCTCGCGCAAGCTCGGTGCCATAGCCCTGCCCGGCCTGGCGCGGATCGATCGTCCAGCCGAGCTCGGCCTGGGCGTCCCGGGCTTCCTCCCGCGGGCCGCCCTGACTCCACGCGTCCTGCACCGCGACCTTCCCGACACCGACGATGACGTCTCCGGCCCGCACGGTGAGACGGTCCCCCGCCCCGAGGTAGGACTCGCGCAGCGCGTTCTCACTCTCCGGGCGGCCGGAGGTCCACGACCACACCTGCTCACGACGGCAGAAGCTCCACACGGCGGGTGCATCGAGACCCCGGAACGGGGTGAGGGTCAGCCGGCGGGCTCGCAGCGGGAAGCAGACGCCTCGACTCGCGGCGAGCTCCAGGAGAGGGGTGGCCATGACAGACAGGGTACGAACAAAAGTTCTCGAGTCAGCCCCCGGACAGACCAGTGCCCGCACCCTGCGTCGATGTCAGATCCACGCGGCCTCTCAGGGCCCGTTGACCTCGGGCAGATCCCGCCACGGAGTCCCGCACCTGCACTGGCAGATGATCGCTTCGACCATCGTGCGGACATCCGAGAAGGGTCGACCCTGCCGGCCCGTGCGGTCTGGAGCAGCGGGGCGATCAGCTCCGATCGGGCGTCGGAGACGACGTGCAACCGGGACATGGCTCCCCGGATCTCAGCGGGTCCCTGGAGCCGTTCTCAGACACGCCCTAGGCCATCTCCAGCGCCGAGGCCCGCCTCACATCCGAGGAGGTCCTCCACGCTCAGGTGACGCGGCTCAGACACGATGCAACAGTCGATCGAGGGCCTCTCGCCCGGCGGCCCGCTCACGGACGTCGTCGGAGTCCATGAGGTCCAGCGCCACGACTGTTTCAGTGCGAAGCAGGGCGGAGGGATCCACGGGGGCAGGTATGTGGCGGATCACCACTTCCCCCGCCGCCGAGGCGTCGAGGCGGAGCCGCGACTGGAGAGCCTCCAGGTCGCCGAGCAGATAGCCCTCCTCCCGCTGGTTCCCTTCGACAGCGGCGAGCCCGAAGCGGCGGGCGAGATCCGACTGATCCAGGGCGGACACCCCCGAGGGCACGAGAACGTCGGCGAGCTTGGCTCGGGCTCGAGGCGAGGCGTGGAACCGGTGGGGCCGGGCCCTGTTCTCAGCCAGTCGGTGCATCTCGGCAGCGGTGAGCGTTCGCAGCCGGGAGCGCAGACGGGAGATCCGCGGCTGGTCGAGGAAGGCCCGTCCGTTTCCTCCGGCAAGGAGGTCGACGGCGGCCCAGGCGGTCCGCGGAGCCCAGGTGCGGCCGATACCCGGCGCCCTGCGGGCACGACGGGCCAGGGCACGCTCATCGATGAACCAGGATTCTCCGAGGCGGCGGGCCGGCACATCACCGTCCTCGACGAGGCGCCGCACATAGCGGTCGGAGACCTTGAGGCGCTCGGCGGCCTCCCCCACCGTCAGAAGAGTCATGCAAGAAGAGTACCGGAGCCGGACCTGTTCATGCATGCCCGGGGAGCCCTGACTTTGAGACCCTGTCATGCCATGCACCGAGAGCGCGTGGCCCTCTCACCAGAGCCGTACTCCACCAGAGCGGAGACGGAAGGGCCATCGACAGCAGCGCCTGGAAGGGGGCAACACACCCTGGGGCGATCCCTTCGGCCTGGCGCTCCTTGATCCTTCGACGCTCGAACTCAGCGAATGCGGCCTTGATGCCGAGCATGAGTCCGGCTACGGGGGAAGTGCCGGGCCTGGGCACCGTGATCTCACTCGGTCGAGACCCGCACGGTGCATCCCTTGTCGGTGAGGTCGTCCACGCTCGCGTACAGATTCCGGGTGACCCGGCCGAGCCGGGCCACGACGTCGTCGACCACTGGGGGATCGACCGCACCGGCACCCTCGTCAGCGAGCGCCCGACTCTGGACGTGGACCAGGCCCCGCCCGAGACGATCGAGCGCCTAGAGTGATCCACATCACTCCCGCCCCGGTCTTTCACCTCCGAACAGGAGCCCCATGTCCACCACGTCCACACGTCCGCCCACGCCCAGGCCCCCGGGCCGCGCCGCCCGCGAGGGCACGTTCTTCAGCCGCGCCATGCGCCCGCTGAACACGACGATGGAGCGGTTCATCCCGTCCTCGCTCGTGTTCACCATCGTGCTGACGTTCGCGGTGGCAGCCCTGTGCCTGCTGCTCACTCCGGCCGGGCCGGCCGACGTCGTCGTGGGCTGGGGTGACGGCCTGTCCGGACTGCTGGCGTTCATCACGCAGATGGCGCTCGTGCTCATGCTCGGCCACATCCTGGCGAACACCGGTCCGGTGCGCCGCCTGCTCGCCCGGCTCGCCAGCATTCCCCGCACGCCCCTGGCCGCCTACATCTTCGTGTTCGTGGTGGCGGCGGCGGCCTCCCTCATCACGTGGGGCCTGGGCCTGGTGGTCGGTGCGCTGCTGGCCAAGGAGGTCGCGGCGCAGGCCCGTGAGCGCGGGCTGGTCCTGCACTTCCCGATGCTGGTGGCCGCCGGGTTCTCCGGGTTCGTGGTGTGGCACATGGGGTACTCGGGCTCCGGCCCGCTGACGGCCGCCACCCCCGGTTCGTTCCTCACGGAGAGCCTGGACGGCCGGACGGTCCCGGTCTCGGAGACCACCTTCTCCTGGTGGAACATCACCGCCGCCGTGGTGACCGTGCTCGTCGTGGCCCTGGCCCTGTTCCTCGTCGCCCCGCGCGCCGGGGACCGGATCGTGGAGCTGGAGATCGACGCGCGGGACCAGGACGCGGTGTCCGCACCGGAGATCGAGACGCCGGCGGACCGTCTCGACGCCTCCCGTGTCCCCACGCTCCTCGTCGGCGCCATGCTCGTGACCTATCTGGTGATGCACTTCGTCGGCGGCGGCACCCTCACCCTGGACATCGTCAACTGGTCCTTCCTCGCGCTGATCCTGCTGCTGGTGCGCAGCCCGCACGAGCTGATCGGCCTCACCCAGGGGGCCGCGTCCAACGTGGGCGAGATCCTGCTGCAGTTCCCCCTCTACGCGGGCATCCTCGGCATGATGACGACCACCGGCCTGGTGGCGGTGCTCTCGGACGCCTTCGTGGCGATCTCGAACCCGGTGACGTTCGGCCTGCTGGCGTTCCTGGCCGCGGGCCTCGTGAACTTCTTCGTCCCCTCCGGCGGCGGACAGTTCGCCGTGCAGGGCCCGATCATGCTCCAGGCCGGCGACGCGCTCGGCGTGGATCCGGCCATCACCATCATGGCCGTCTCCTACGGCGACCAGTGGACCAACATGATCCAGCCGTTCTGGGCGATCCCCCTTCTGGCGATCGCCGGCCTGAAGATGCGCGACATCCTGGGGTACACCACGGTCGTGCTGCTCGCGTCGGGGCTCGTCTTCGGCGGCACGCTCCTGCTCGTCTCGCTCTGACCCGGCCGGCCGATGCGGGCCAGGACAGACGAAGGGCCCCGGGATCACCGGGGCCCTTCGCCTGTCATCACTCGCACCTTCATCACTCGCACCTCGATGAAGTGGTTCCACCGTACGAACCGAGCATGGGCGCAGCCGTCACGCAGCCTGGCAGTTGCCTGGCAATGGCCGCCTCAGCCCAGGGCACCGCCGGACTCCGCCAGGTAGCACGTGCCGCACAGGGACTCGTAGGTCACCTGGACACCGTCGATCGCCACCTGGTCCCCCTCGAACACGAAGTGCTCGGCGCCCGTGGCCGGGTCAACGACCTTGCGCGTGTTGAACACCGCCTTCCGGCCGCACCGGCAGATGGTCTTCAGCTCCTCGAGGGAGTGCGCCAGCTCCAGCAGCCGCGCGGAGCCCGGGAAGGAGCGGGTGCGGAAGTCGGTGCGCAGTCCGTAGGCGATCACGGGGACGCCGTCGAGCACGGCGATGCGCAGCAGGTCGTCCACCTGCGCCGGCTCGAGGAACTGTGCCTCGTCCACGAGCAGACACGCCACGGGCGGGGCCTCCACGTGCCCCACGAGGGCGTCCGGGTCGTCACCGGTGGCGTGCCGGCGGAACAGCTCCCGCACGTCCGCGCCCGCCGGGACGAGGAAGTCCACGGCGCGGGTCACACCGAGGCGGGAGACGACGTCGCCCTCCCCCTTCACGTCCACCTCCGGCTTGGCCAGCAGCACCCGCTGGCCGCGCTCCTCGTAGTTGAAGGCGGCCTGCAGCAGGCCCGTGGACTTGCCGGAGTTCATGGCCCCGTAGCGGAAGTAGAGCTTGGCCACGGCTCCGCTCAGCCCTGGGCGCGGCCCTGGCCGGCCTCGATCTGCTCTGCGGCCGTGGGGTCCGAGTCCCGCAGGAAGGTGCGGATGCGCTCGACCTCCTCGGACTCCCCGATCCCGGCGGCCGCGCGGCCCAGCGCGTACAGGGCGCGCAGGAAGCCGCGGTTGGGCTCGTGGGCGTACGGCACCGGGCCGGCGCCGCGCCACCCCGCCCGGCGCAGCGCGTCCAGACCCCGGTGGTAGCCGACGCGGGCGTACGCATAGGAGTCCACGGTCCGGCCCTCGGCCCACGCGTCCTCCGCCATGAGCGCCCACACCAGGGAGGACTCGGGCGCCACCGGCACGATGTCCTCGGGCAGGTCACCTGCCTCGAGCCGGGCCAGCACCTCCGGCTCCTCCGGCAGGCGCGTGGCCGGCGGCTCCATCAGGTTCTTGCCGATCAGGGACTCGGACATGGGATGCCTCTTCTCCTCGCGGACGATGCGGTCGCGGCCGAGTCTATCGACGGCGCCGGACGCCGGACGGATCGCCGTCCCCGCGTCCAGGACGGTCCGGTACCGTAGGCGCAGCGTCCGTCCGCAGCCCCACGCTCCCGGGGCCGGGCCGCCGATGCCGTCGAAGGAGCCTCCATGACCCACCCCGCGCCCGCCCGCCGCCGTGCCCCGCTGGCCGTCGGCGTCGCCGCCCTCGCCCTCGCCCTGGCCGGCTGCGGCTCGGCCGGCCAGTCCGGTGAGCCCGCCTCGTCGACCGCCGCGGCGCCCAGCGGATCGGCGGCCTCGGCCGCGGCCGGCTCGGCCACGGAGAGCCCCACCGACCCCGCGTCCGCCGCGGCGTCCCGCGTCCGTGAGGCCCTCGCGTCGGAGTCCGCCGAGGGCACCCCGCGCGCCGAGCCGCGTCAGGCGTTCGAGACCGTCGGCCCGGGCATCAAGGACGGCGCCGCCACCGAGGCCTGGAAGAACACGGCCGCGGTCCGCAACGACACCGTCTCCGTGATGGACTGCACGCGCGACGTCCTGGACCAGCGCACCCTGGACGCCGTCGCCACGCACATCCCGGACAGCTCGAACATCGAGATCGTGCAGCTGTTCGCCTCGCAGGACGAGACCCACGAGTTCCTCACCTGCGTCTACAACGGCTACTTCGAGTACAGCCCCGGCATGCCCCTGGCGCAGGTCCACTACCAGCACAACCTCGACGGCTCCCGCCTGGAGTGGTGCCAGGAGGAGCCCGCCGCCGTGGCGGACGAGTACACGTTCGACCCGAAGACCGGCAAGGGGCTGCTCGCCCTGCTGCGCCCCGGCATGGTCGGCGGCCAGGACGGCGCCCCCCTGCTGCCCCAGCGCACCGCGTGGGCCTGCTCCGAGGACGGCAGCGAGATGGTCTCCGTGACCATGGGCTCCATGGAGGGCTTCGGCGACGCCAACGGCGGCCTCACCCAGGTGAAGAACTCGCCGGTCGCGCAGAGCACCACCCTCGTCACCGAGACCCGCGACCACCTCGCGGACACCGTGCTGAAGGACGCCGGGGACTTCCAGGAGGTCATCAAGCTCAGCTCGCCGTTCTTCCTGAACGCGCAGATGGACGAGGAGACCCTGGCCCAGGCCCGGGAGATCCCCACCGGCCGCGTGCCCGACGAGCTGCTGAACAACCAGTCCACGATCGACCGCCCCGAGGGCGCCCCCGGCCCCGTGGCCCCCGGCCAGCCGCCGCGGCCGTTCCAGGGCGCCGCGCGGGAGGCCGCCGAATCCCAGCGGGCCGCGGAGGCGTCCGCCTCGGCGTCGGCCAGCCCGTCACCGACGAAGTCGACTTCGGCCTCCCCGTCCCCCTCCACGTCCGGGGACTGACACCCGGCACGACGACGGCCGGTCACCTCGTGAGGTGACCGGCCGTCGTCGTGGGGCCCGGCGGATCAGGCCTTCGCCGCGGCGTCGTCCTGACCGGCGAAGTGCCGGCGGTACGCGCCCAGGGTGAGGAACGCCGGGTACTCCGGCGGCAGGGCCGACTCGCAGAACACGCGCACCGCGTCCTCGAACCGGTGGCCCTCGGGCAGCGGGCCGGCGAGGATCCGAGCGTGCTCCTCGCGGATCAGCTGCTCCATCCAGCCGCGGTTGGCGGTCCGCACGCCGCCCTCGGTCAGCTGCACACCGGTGCCGTTGTGTGCCCACTGCCAGATCTGGGACCGGGAGATCTCCGCCGTGGCGGCGTCCTCCATGAGTCCGTGGATCGCGGCGGCGCCGTTCCCCCGCAGCCAGGACTCGATGTAGCGGATCCCGACCTCGATGTTCATCCGCACGCCGGCCTCGGTCACCGAGCCCGTGGTCGCGGCGACGTCGAGCAGGGCGGCCTCGTCCGGCACCACGTCCTCGCGGCGGCGGGTGCGGATCTGGTTCGGGGCCTCGCCGAGCACGGCGTCGAACTCCTCCCGGGCGACCGGCACGAGGTCCGGGTGCGCCACCCACGAGCCGTCGAAGCCGTCGCCGGCCTCGCGGGCCTTGTCCGCGCGCACCTTCTCCAGCGCGGCGGCGTTGGCCTCCTCGTTCCGGCGGTCCGGGATCACGGCAGACATGCCGCCGATCGCCGAGGCGCCGCGCCGGTGGCAGGCCCGGACCAGCTGCTCCGTGTAGGCCCGCATCATCGGCTGGGTCATGGTCACCTCCGAGCGGTCCGGGAGGACGAACTCGGCCCCGCGGTCCCGGAAGTTCTTGATGATGGAGAAGATGTAGTCCCAGCGGCCGGCGTTGAGGCCCGCGGCGTGGTTGCGCAGCTGGTACAGGATCTCCTCCATCTGGAACGCCGCGGTGATCGTCTCGATCAGCACGGTGGCCCGGATGGTGCCCTGGGGGATGCCCAGCTCGTCCTGCGCCGCCACGAACACGCAGTTCCACAGCCGCGCCTCGAGATGGGACTCGAGCTTGGGCAGGTAGAAGTACGGGCCGTGGCCGCGGCGGATCAGCTCGTCGGCGTTGTGGAAGAAGTACAGGCCGAAGTCCACGAGGGCGCCGGCCATCGGCTCGCCGTCCACGCGGATGTGGTCCTCGAGGAGGTGCCAGCCGCGCGGGCGGACGATGATGGTCGGCCGGTCCGTGAGCTCGCGCTCGCGCAGCCGGTACTCCTTGCCCTCGGGGGAGGTGAAGTCGATCTGGTCGCGGATCGCGTCGAACAGGTTGACCTGCCCGTCCAGCATCCGGTCCCAGGACGGCGTCGAGGAGTCCTCGAAGTCGGCGAGCCAGCCCGAGGCGCCCGAGTTGAGGGCGTTGATCGTCATCTTCCGATCCACGGGGCCGGTGATCTCCACGCGGCGGTCCTGCAGGCCGGGGGCCAGCGGCGCCACACGCCAGGAGTCGTCCTCGCGGACCCGGCGGGTGGACCGCAGGTAGTGCGGGTTCCAGCCGTCGGTGATGCGGCGCCGGGTGTACTCCCGCTCCTCGAGCAGCCGCCGGCGGCGGTCCTCGGCCAGCCGGTGCAGGCGGCCGAGGAACGCCAGCGCCTCGTCCGTGAGGATCTCGGCCTGCCGCCCGTCGACCGGCCCGTGGACGGTCACCACGGGGGCGGCGCCCTCGGGGATGACGACGGGGATGGCCTGGGTGCTCACGTCATGCGGCAGGGGCGTGTGCTCCCGAACGTCGTCGGCATGGATCTCGTGCAGGGTGGGGGTCGTGGTCTGCGGGCTCATGGGACTGCCTCCTCGCGGTCTCGGCTGAGCGGATCAGTGGAACTGGCCGGACTCCGTGGAGCCCGCCAGGGCCACCGTGGAGCTGTCCGGGTTGATGGCGGTGGACACGGCGTCGAAGTAGCCGGTGCCGACCTCGCGCTGGTGCTTGGTCGCGGTGTAGCCGCGGGCCTCGTCGGCGAACTCGCGCTCCTGCAGCTCGACGTACGCGGACATCTGGCGCTCGTTGTATCCCTTGGCCAGGTCGAACATCGAGTGGTTCAGGGCGTGGAAGCCGGCCAGCGTGATGAACTGGAAGGTGTAGCCCATGGCGCCCAGCTCGCGCTGGAACTTGGCGATGGTGTCGTCGTCGAGGTTCTTCTTCCAGTTGAAGGACGGCGAGCAGTTGTAGGCCAGCATCTGGTCCGGGAACTCGGCCTTGACGGCCTCGGCGAACTTCCGGGCCAGCTCGAGGTCCGGCGTGCCGGTCTCCATCCAGATCAGGTCCGCGTGGGGGGCGTAGGCCTTGGCGCGGGCGATGCAGGGCTCGACGCCGTTGCGGACCTTGTAGAAGCCCTCCGCGGTGCGCTCACCGGTGATGAACTCGGCGTCGCGCTCGTCCACGTCCGAGGTGATCAGGGTGGCCGCCTCGGCATCGGTGCGGGCGATGATCACGCTGGGCACGTCGGCGACGTCGGCGGCCAGGCGGGCGGCGTTGAGCGTGCGGATGTGCTGGCCGGTGGGGATGAGCACCTTGCCGCCGAGGTGGCCGCACTTCTTCTCGGAGGCCAGCTGGTCCTCCCAGTGCACACCGGAGGCGCCGGCGGTGATCATCGACTTCATGAGCTCGTAGGCGTTGAGCGGGCCGCCGAAGCCGGCCTCGGCGTCGGCCACGATCGGCACGAGCCAGTCCTCGACGCTGCTGACGCCCTCGGCGTGCTCGATCTGGTCCGCGCGCAGCAGGGCGTTGTTGATGCGGCGCACCACCTGCGGCACGGAGTTGGCCGGGTACAGGGACTGGTCCGGGTACGTGTGGCCAGAGAGGTTGGCGTCCGCGGCGACCTGCCAGCCGGAGAGGTAGATGGCGCGCAGCCCGGCCTTGACCTGCTGGACGGCCTGGTTGCCGGTGAGGGCGCCGAGGGCGTTGGTGAACTCACCGCGGGCGTTCTCGTCCTTCAGCTGGGTCCACAGCTTCTCGGCGCCGCGGCGGGCCAGCGTGTGCTCCTCCTGGATGCGGCCGCGGAGACGGACGACGTCCTCGGCGGTGAAGCTGCGCTCGACGCCGGCCCAGCGGGGGTTGTTGTCCCAGTCGTGCTGGAGCTGTTCGGCGGAGGCGGGAGTGGAGTGGTGGGGCTGGGTGGTCATGACGTCCTCCTGAGGATCGGTCCGGTTCGTGAAGGGTTCGGTGCGACGTGTCCGTCGCTGCCGTTGACATCCACCTTGGCCCCGGGCAAGGCCCTCTGGAGCACAAAATCGGTGGAAACTCCGGCCGTTCCTGCCACTGGGTCAGAACGTGACAGTCCTTGCGCCCCCATGTGGCATGGATCACGGCAACGGCCCCCCGCTTGTCAAGAATGTGACTTTCTTTCCGTCACACGTGATCTCCTCCCCGGTTCCGTCTACAGTTCCGCGCATGATGACCCGCCCGCTTCCCGAGGACAGCGCGACCGTGGACACCGTCGCGCTGGGCCGCCGCGTCCGGCACCTGCGCAAGCAGGCCGGCCTCACCCTGGACCAGCTCGCGGAGCGCACGGGAGTGAGCGGCTCCCACCTGTCCCTCGTGGAGAACGCCCGCCGCGAGCCGCGGCTCTCGCTGGTCCAGCGGATCGCGGAGGTCCTGGGCGTGCCGGTCGAGGACCTGCTCACCGGCCGGGCCCCCACCCGGCGGGCCGAACTGGAGATCGAGGTCGAACGGTTCGCGCGCTCGGAGCACTACGCCTCCCTCGGCCTGCCGCCGCTGCGCATCGGGCCCCGCACCCCCACCGAGGTCCTCGAGGTGATCGCGGGGCTGGAGGCCGAGCTGCGCCGTCGCCTGGAGGAGCAGGCCGCCACCCCCGAGGAGGCGCGCCGCGCCAACGCCCAGCTGCGCGCCCGGATGCGCGCGGTGGACAATCACTACCCCGACCTCGAGGCCGAGGCGCATCGGCTGCTCGACGCGATCGGCCACACGGGCGGGCCGCTGGGCCTGCACGCGGTCTCGGAGCTGGCCGAGCACCTCGGCTTCACCCTGCGCTTCGTCCCGGACCTGCCGCACTCCACGCGCTCCGTCACGGACCTCAAGCACGGGCGCATCCACATCAGCGGCTCCCGCTCCTCGGACCACGACCGCCGCACCGTGGTGCTCCAGGCCCTCGCCGCCGCCGTCCTGGGCCACGGCGAGCCGCGGGACTACGAGGACTTCCTCGCCCAGCGTGTGGCGGTGAACTACCTGGCGGGCGCGCTGCTCATGCCGCAGCGGGCGGCGTCGTCGCTGCTGCGGGCCGCCCAGAAGCGCCGGGACCTGTCCGTGGACGACCTGAAGGACGCGTTCGGCGTCTCCTACGAGGCCGCCGCGCACCGGTTCACCAACCTGGCCACCGTGGACCTGGGCATCCGCTGCCACTTCCAGAAGGTCCACGAGACCGGGGTGATCCACAAGGCCTACGAGAACGACGGGATCGTGTTCCCCGCCGACCACACCGGTGCGATCGAGGGCCAGCAGGCGTGCCGGAAGTGGGGCGCACGGCAGGCCTTCTCCCGCAACGACCGGTTCCGCGCCCACACGCAGTACACGGACTCGCCCAACGGGACGTTCTGGTGCACCTCGATGATCGAGAACGGCCCCGACGGGCTGTTCGCCCTCTCCGTGGGCACCCCGTTCGAGCATGCCCGGTACTTCCGCGGCGCGGACACCCGCCACCGGGTCACCTCCACGTGCCCCGATCCGCGCTGCTGCCGCCGCCCCGACCCCGAGCTCGAGGCCGCGTGGGGCGGGCACGTGTGGCCCGCGGCCCGCATGCACGCGCATCTGCTGGCGGCCATGCCCACGCAGACCTTCCCCGGTGTGGACGAGCGTGAGGTCTTCGAGTTCCTCCAGGCCCAGGAGGAGCGGGAGGGCTGAGGACGACGCCGGCCCGCACCCTCACGCGAGGGTGCGGGCCGGCGCGGCGGACGGCGGGGTCAGCCGATGCTCTTGCCGGCCGAGTTCAGCTCGGTGCAGGCCTGGACCACGCGGGCGGCCATGGCCTCCTCGGCCTTGGCGCCCCACACGCGGGGGTCGTACTGCTTCTTGTCGCCGACCTCGCCGTCGACCTTCAGGACGCCGTCGTAGTTCTCGAACATGTGCCCGGCCACCGGGCGGGTGAACGCGTACTGGGTGTCCGTGTCCACGTTCATCTTCACGACGCCGTACTCCACCGAGTCGGCGATCTCCTGGGCGGCGGAGCCGGAGCCGCCGTGGAACACGAGGTCGAACGGGCGCTCCTTGCCGAACTTCTCGCCCACGGCCTGCTGGATCTCCTGCAGGATCTCCGGGCGCAGCTTCACGTTGCCCGGCTTGTAGACGCCGTGCACGTTGCCGAAGGTCAGCGCGGTGAGGTAGCGACCGTGCTCGCCGAGGCCGAGGGCCTCCACCGTGGCGATGCCGTCCGCCACGGTGGTGTAGAGCTTCTCGTTGATCTCGTGGGCCACGCCGTCCTCCTCGCCGCCCACGACGCCGATCTCCACCTCGAGGATCTGCTTGTTGGCGTGGGTGCGGGCGAGCAGCTCGCGGCCGATCCGCAGGTTCTCCTCGAGGGTCTCGGCGGAGCCGTCCCACATGTGGGAGTTGAAGATCGGGTCGCGCCCGGCCTTCACCTCGGCCTCGGAGGCGTCCAGCAGGGGCAGGACGAAGCCCTCGAGCTTGTCCTGGGGGCAGTGGTCCGTGTGCAGGGCGATGTTCACGGAGTACTTCTTGGCGACCTCGCGCGCGAACGCCGCGAAGGCCAGCGAGCCGGCGACCATGTCCTTCACGGAGGAGCCGGAGAAGTAGGCGGCGCCGCCGGTGGAGACCTGGATGATGCCGTCCGAGCCGGCCTCGGCGAAGCCGCGGATGGCGGCGTTCAGGGTCTGGGAGCTGGTGACGTTGATCGCCGGGTAGGCGAAGGCGCCGTTCTTGGCGGCGTCGATCATCTCGGCGTACTTCTCCGGGGATGCGATGGGCATGCTGCAGCTCCTAGGCGTCGTCGACTCGGGCAGGCGGGGGAGCGCGGCGGGCGCGCCGCCCTCGGGCTCATCCTATCCGCGCGGCCGGACCCGCCCCAGGGCCCCGGGCCCGACGGCGACGCCGGCCTGGGCACGGGCCCGTCGCTGGCCTAGGGTGAGCTGCGTCACATTCACATCCGAGAGACCGGAGACCGCCATGGCCCCCGCACGCCGCCCCTCCCGCCCCCTCGCCCTGGCCGCCGCCGTGGCCGTCGTCGCCGGGTTCGGCGCGCCGCACGCTGCCCTGGCCCAGGAGTCCGCCCCGGCCCCGGACGCGCCGGAGGTGAGCTCCGCCGTCGCGGACCTCTCGCAGCCGGCCACGACGGCCGAGGACGCCCGCTGGAACGCGGCCCGGGACGCCCTGGCGGCCGCCTCGGTCGACGACCCCTTCTACCTGCCGCCCGCCGTCGTGCCCGCGACCCCCGGCGCCCTGATCCGCAGCGAGCCCGCCGCCTTCTATCTGGATCCCGTGCGGCTGGTGCAGGTGCCCGCGCACGCCACGCGCATCATGTACGCCTCGCAGGACGCCCAGGGCCGACCCGTCGCCGTGACCGGCACCGTGCTGACCCCCACCGCCCCCTGGACGGGCGGCGGCGAGCGCCCCGTGATCGGCTACGCGGTGGGCACCCAGGGCGCGGCGGACCGCTGCGCCCCCTCGCGCACCCTCTCGACCGGCGCGCAGTACGAAGGCGTCGGGATCACGTCCCTGCTGAGCCGCGGCCACGCCGTGGTGGTCACCGACTACGAGGGCCTGGGCACCCCGGGCACGCACACCTACATGGTCCGGGAGGCCCAGGCGCACGCCGTCCTCGACGCGGTGCGCGCGGCCGCCCAGGTCTCGGGGTCGGGCGTCACCTCGACCGCGCCGGTCGCGCTCGCGGGCTACTCGCAGGGCGGCGGGGCGGCCGCGGCCGCCGCCGAGCTCGCGTCCGACTACGCCCCGGAGCTGGACCTCAAGGGCGCCTACGTGGGCGCCCCGCCGGCCGACCTCGTGCAGGTCGCGGACCGGATCGACGGCGGCCTGTACGCGGCCTTCCTGCTCTACGCGATGGCCGGGCAGCTCGCCGCGTACGACGTGGACCCGGCCACGCACCTCAACGAGACCGGCCTGACGGCCCTCGCCGGCGCGGCCGAGACCTGCGTGGCAGGCAGCCTCGCCTACGCGCACCTCGACTCCGCCACGCTGACCCACACGGGGCAGGACTTCCCTGAGCTCGTCCGCTCCGACGCCGAGCTGGCCGGGATCCTCGCCGAGCAGCGGATCGGCGCACCGGGCCGCCGTCCGGACGTGCCGGTGATGATCGCGCACTCCGTCACGGACGACGTCATCCCGTACCGCACCGGCCGCGACCTGGGCCGCCGCTGGTGCGCGGAAGGGGCACGGGTGCGTTTTGACCCGCTCCTCACCCCGACCCACGTGGGCGGCCACGTGGCCTCGCTGCCGCGGATGGGGGCGTTCCTGGACGCGACCCTCGCCGACCGCTGGACCGCCGACTCGTGCGGGTGGTTCTGAGCCTCGGCTAGCGTCGGGGCCAGGACCGTCCCGCCCACCGAAGGAGCAGTCATGCGCGCCGAGCAGGTCACCGATCCCATCACCTACCACGGCGAGGGCCCCGTCTGGGCCGCCTCGTGGGGCAGCGCCGCCGAGGGCGTGACCGCCGGCGGCGGCCTGCGCTGGGTGGACATGCTCGCCGGGGACGTCCTGTCCCTGCGCGCCGACGGCACGGTGGACCGCACGCACGTCGGGGACGTGGCCGCCGCGCTGCGCCCGCGTGCGGGGGGTGGCGCCGTCGTCGCGGTGGAGCGGGGCTTCGCCCTGATCTCGCCCGAGGGCGAGCTGACGACGCTGCCCGAGCTGTGGGGCGCGGACGCCGGGATCCGGATGAACGAGGGCGGCTGCGACCCGGACGGCCGGTTCCACTGCGGCACCATGGCGTACGCCAAGACCCCCGGCGCCGCGAACCTCTACCGGCTCGCCCCCGGACCCGACGGCGGCGCCGGCGAGGTGGACGTCGTGCTGACCGGCGCGACGACGTCCAACGGCCTGGAGTGGAGCCCGGACGGCACGCGGGCCTACTACAACGACACCCCCACGCGGCAGGTGGCCGTGTTCGACTACTCCCGCGAGGAGGGCCTGACGAACCGGCGCGTGCTCGTGGACGTGCTCGACGGCGAGGGCAAGCCGGACGGACTCACCGTGGACGCCGAGGGCGGCATCTGGGTGGCCGTGATCAGCCACGGGCAGATCCACCGGTACACGCCCGAGGGGACGCTCGACGAGGTGGTCGAGGTGCCCGTGCAGAAGACGACGGCGTGCACGTTCGGCGGCGACGACCTCGGCACCCTCTACATCACCACCTCCTGGGAGAACCTGGAGCGCGGCGAGGACCCGCTGGCCGGGGCCCTGTTCGCCGTCCGCCCGGGGGTGACGGGCCTGCCGGCCCGCCCCTTCGCGGGCTGACGCCGTCACGCCGCACGTCGTCGACGCCACCCTGCGCCGTTCTGCGCCGTCCTGCGCCGTCCTGCGCCACGAGCCAGACGAATCTGCGGTCCAGAGGCTCCTTTCAGCGCGGAATCGTCTGGCTCGCGCCGGACTCAGGGGACGGCCGCGTGCTGCCGGATCCACGCGTGCATCGCGATGCCGGCGGCCACGCCCGCGTTGATCGAGCGGGTGGAGCCGTACTGCGCGATGGACAGCACCGCGCTCGACGCCGCGCGCACCTCCGCCGACAGCCCCGGCCCCTCCTGCCCGAAGACGAGCACGCAGGCACGCGGGAAGTCGAAGGTCTCCACCGGCACCGACTCGGGGAACAGGTCCACGCCGAGCACGGGCAGCCCCTCCCCCGCCGCCCACTCCGTGAACGCCGCCACCGTCTCGTGGTGGCGCACGTGCAGGTAGCGGTCGGTGACCATGGCGCCGCGCCGGTTCCAGCGGCGCCGCCCGATGATGTGCACCCCGGCGGCGTTGAACGCGTTGGCGGTGCGCACGACGGTGCCGATGTTCAGGTCGTGCTGCCAGTTCTCGATGGCCACGTGGAACGGGTGGCGCCGCGCGTCGAGGTCCGCGACGATCGCCTCGAGGCTCCAGTAGCGGTAGTGGTCGAGCACGTTGCGGCGGTCGCCGTGCGCGAGCAGCTCCGGGTCGTAGCGCGGGTCCTCCGGCCACGGGCCGAGCCACGGCCCGACGCCGACCTCGCGGGGCGCGGCGCCGTCCTCGGCCGGCGCGGGCTCGTTCAGCGGCCGGCCTCGGACCGGTCGACGGCGGCCCAGGCGGCCCCGGCGGACACCGCGGCCACGGAGAGCACCGCCGGCCACGCACCGATCTTCTTGGCCAGCGGGTGGGAGGCGCCGAAGCCGCCGAGGTACAGGGCGGCCAGGCCCCCGGTGACGGCCGGCCCCCGCGTGGCCAACCACGTCCGGCCGGCATACAGGCCGGCGGCGGCCAGCACGACACCGCCGAGCGGCCGGATGCCGGTCTCACGGGCGGTCAGGTAGCCGCCGATCAGACCGAATGCGGTGACCGGGGCCGTGGAGACGGCGTGGGCGGGGAGCAGGGTCTTGCCGTCGCGGACGACGGGCGGGGCATGACGCGGAGTCTTCATGGCGCCACCGTAGCGCGCGCATCCTGGAATCCGCCGGGGGCCGCCGTCGGGGAGAATGTCCGGGTGAGCATGATCGACAACGCCGTGTACGTGGACGGGCGGCGCGTCCACGCCCCCTCCACCCTCGAGGACACCTGGGAGGAGTGTGAGCGCACCGGCGGCATGGCCTGGCTGGGCCTGTACCGCCCGGACGTGGCCGAGCTCCAAGCGGTCGCGGAGGAGCTGCGCCTGCACCCGCTCGCCGTCGAGGACGCCCTCGCCGGAGGCGAGCGCGCCAAGCTGGACCGCTACGGCGAGGACTCGTTCATGGTCCTGCACCCGGCCCGCTACGTCGACCGCACCGAGACCGTGGAGTTCGGCGAGCTGAGCGTCTTCACCGGTGAGCACTACGTGGTGACGGTGCGTCACGCGGAGGAGCCGGACCTGGCCGCCGTGCGACGGTCCCTGGAGACGGAGGGCCGCGAGCGCCTCGCGATGGGGCCGTGGCAGGTCACCCTGGAGATCCTGGACCGGGTCGTGGACGACTACTTCCCGGTGGCCGACGGCCTCGAACAGGACATCGCGGAGATCGAGGACCAGGTCTTCGCCGGCGACGGGCACGTCTCCCGGCGCATCTACGAGCTCTCCCGCGAGGTGCTGAACTTCCAGCACGCCATCCGCGCGCTGCCGTCCATCGTGGAGCAGCTCCAGGAGGAGGTGCGCACCCGCCTGCATGAGGACACCCGCCGCCTCGACGCCGACGGCCTGCCCCGGCGCGACGACGCCCACGCCTGGGAGGACGAGGAGCTCAGCGATCAGGCGCGCCTCGAGGTGGAGAACCTGCGCCGCCTGCGCGACGTCCACGACCACGCCGTCCAGATCAACGAGCGCGTGATGACCATGCGCCAGATGCTCAACAACGCCCTCGAGCTGGACTCGACGCTGGCGTCGAAGCGGCTGGCCGAGCAGTCGATCGCCCAGAACGAGCAGGTCAAGCAGATCTCGTCCTGGGCGGCGATCATCTTCGCGCCGCAGCTGGTGGGCTCGGTCTACGGCATGAACTTCGACGGCATGCCCGAGCTGCACTGGGCGTTCGGCTATCCGTTCGCCCTGGGACTCATGCTGGCGGTGGCCCTCACCCTCTTCGTGCTGTTCAAGCGCGCGGACTGGCTCTAGGCGGGCGGCGCGGGGCCGGCCGAGGCTCAGTCGAGGCCGAGCTCGTCCTTGCCGAACGCGTACAGGTACGGCACCCCCGCCTCCTCGGCCACGCGCTCGGCGGCGCCGGTCGCACGGTCCACGATCACGGCCACGGCCTGGACGTCGCCGCCCGCGTTGCGCACGCCCTCGACGGCGGTGAGCGCGGAGCCGCCCGTCGTCGAGGTGTCCTCCAGCACGACGACGCGGCGCCCGTCCACGCCCGGGCCCTCCACCTGCCGGCCCATGCCGTACGACTTCTGCGCCTTGCGCACCACGAACGCGTCGAGCGCGCGGCCCACGGTGCCGGCCTGATGCATCATCGCGGTGGCCACGGGGTCGGCGCCCATGGTCAGGCCGCCCACCGCGTCGAACTCGATCCCGTTCTCCTCGAGCAGGCGCAGCATCACGCGGCCGATCAGTGGGGCGGCCTCGTGGTGCAGGGTGACACGACGCAGGTCCACGTAGTAGTCCGCCTCCTTGCCGGAGGACAGGGTCACCCGGCCGTGCACCACGGCCAGCTCCTGGATGAGCTGCTTGAGCCGCTCGCGGTCCTGCTCGGGCGTGGGGACGGTGGGGGTCTGCGCGTCGGTCATGCCGCCCATGCTAGTGCGAGCCCGGCCACCCCTGCCGATTCCGTCCCGGCCTGGCTAGGCTCGGGTTATGAGCGAGATCCCGCACGACGACGCCCCCGTCCAGCATCCCTCCGGCCTGCCCCTGGCGCACTGGCTCACCCTCACCGAGGGCCTGATCGCGGCGCGCGTGGCCGAGAGCCTCGAGGAGCACGGCCTGACCCGCGTCCAGTGGCAGCTGCTGAACACCCTCACGGTGGCCCCGCAGTCCCGCGCCGAGCTCGAGGCCGGCTTCGAGGAGGAGCAGCGCGGCGCGGTGTCCGGTCAGATCGAGGAGCTGGTCGAGTCCCACTGGGTGACGGTCGAGGGCGACCTCTACACCCTCACCGCCACGGGCCGCACCGCGGGCGCCCGCGTGGGTGAGGCGGTCGAGGCCCTGCGTGCCGAGGCGACGGCGGACGTCCCGCGGGACCAGATCGACGACGCCGTCCGCGTCCTGCGCCGCATCGCCCGCAACCTGGGGCACCCGGACGCGTGAGCCGTCGTCGCCGACCGCCCCTGTCCCCGTGCGCGGGGCCGGTCCTACGCTGACCGGCATGCGTGAACTCCAGCAGCGGATCATCGCCCAGCAGGGCGTCCTCCCCGAGATCGACCCGGCGGCCGAAGTCGAACGGCGCGTGGCCTTCCTCGCCGACTACCTCGCGGCCACGGGCGCGTCCGGCTTCGTCCTGGGCATCTCCGGCGGCGTGGACTCCACGGTGGGCGGCCGGCTGGCCCAGCTCGCCGTCGAGCGTCGCCGCGCCCAGCTCGGCGTCCCGGACGCCGTCGCCCTGGGCGGCCCCGGCACCACCCCGCCGGGTGAGGCGGGGGTGGGCGCCGACGTCGTGCCCTCCCGCGAGAACCCCCGGTTCACCGCCGTGCGCCTGCCCTACAAGGTGCAGCACGACGAGGCGGATGCCCGGGCCGCCATGGACTTCGTGGGCGCGGACCAGGACGTCACCCTGAACATCGCGGAGGCCGTGCAGGGTCTGGCCGCCGCCTTCGCCGAGGCCGTGGGGGAGCCGATCTCGGACTACAACCAGGGCAACGTGAAGGCCCGCATCCGCATGACGGCCCAGTACGCGGTGGCCGGCGCCCACGGGCAGCTGGTGATCGGCACGGACCAGGCGGCGGAGGCCATCACGGGCTTCTACACGAAGTTCGGCGACGGCGGCGCGGACGTCCTGCCGCTGGCTGGCCTGAACAAGCGGCAGGTGCGGGCGCTGGGCCGCGAACTCGGCGCCCCCGAGCCCCTGTGGAACAAGGTGCCCACCGCGGACCTGCTGGACGGCACGCCGGGCCAGACGGACGAGGCCGAACTCGGGATGACGTACGAGGACATCGACGACTACCTCGAGGGCAAGGACGTCCCTACCGAGGTCGCGGAGAAGCTCGAGGGCATCTGGCTCCGCAGCCGCCACAAGCGCACCACGCCGGTGACGATCCACGACGACTGGTGGCGCTGAGGCGCCGATCCCACGGTGTCCGCGCCCTTCGATAGCCTGGCCGGGTGAAGATCGCCACCTGGAACGTCAACTCCCTCCGTGCCCGCGCCGACCGCGTCGAGGCCTTCCTCGAGCGCCATGACATCGACGTCCTGGCCATCCAGGAGACCAAGTGCCGGGACGAGAACTTCCCGTGGGAGCTCTTCGAGCGCGCCGGCTACGAGGTGGTGCACAACGGCACCTCGCAGTGGAACGGCGTGGCCATCGCCTCCCGCGTCGGCCTGAGCGACGTGCAGCGCGGCTTCCCCGGCCAGCCGCACTTCGGCAAGGGCGGCGTGGACCCGCAGGAGGAGTCCCGCGCCATCGGGGCGACCGTGGGCGCGGAGGCGGCCGACGGCGTCGCCCCGGTGCGCCTGTGGAGCCTGTACGTGCCCAACGGGCGCGGCCTGGAGAACGAGCACATGGGCTACAAGCTCGAGTGGCTGCGCGTGCTCCAGGAGCACGCGGCCGCTCGCCTCGCCGAGGACCCGGACACCCGGCTCGCCCTGACCGGCGACTGGAACATCGCTCCGCAGGACGAGGACGTGTGGGACATCGAGCTGTTCCAGCGCGAGGGCTACACGCACGTCTCCCCGGCCGAGCGCGCGGCGTTCCACGCGTTCGAGGACGCCGGGCTGGTGGACGTGGTGCGCCCGCGCCACCCCGGCCCCGGCGTGTACACGTACTGGGACTACACGGGCCTGGCCTTCCCCAAGAAGAAGGGCATGCGCATCGACTTCCAGCTGTGCTCCCCCGCCCTCGCACGGACGGTCACGGACGCCTGGATCGACCGCGAGGAGCGCAAGGGCAAGGGCGCCTCGGACCACGCGCCCGTGGTCGTCGAGCTGGGCTGAGCCACGGATGAGCCCGCGATGACCCACGACGACGGCGGCCCGCCCCCGGGTGTCGCGCGCGGCACCGCGCACCTGCGCGTCTTCCAGCCGCTGGCCACGTTCCCGGACGCGGTCCAGGCGCGGCTGATCGCCGGCGGCCACCGCACCCGTGCCGAGGTCGAGGCCGAGGCGGCCGAACGGGCCCGGCGTCGCCTGGCCCGGCCCGTGGCCGACCCGTTCCCGGAACCCGGTGAGGACGACCTGGTGCGGGTCCTCCAGGACGAGCACCGCTCCGCCTTCTACTGCCCGGACGAGCGGGGCCTGCGCGCCGAGATGGCCGCGGCCATGCTCGAGGAGACGATGCTGCCGCGGCTGCACGAGGCCGCCATCCCGCCGGCGGCGCGCGCCATGAACCGCGGCCGCGCGCTCGTGGCGCTCGAGGACGAGTGGGGCCTCTCCCCCGACCCGGACGCGGCGGGCCAGGACCCGCAGGACGAGGGCGGCGCGCCGGAGCACCACCGCGTGCAGACGCGCACGGCCACGTGGGGTGTGCCGCACGGCTGGCTCACGGTGTTCGACCCCGAGGAGCCGGTGAAGCGCCTCGTGGACGGCGAGCGCACGGCGTACCGGCGCGCCCCGATCGTGGCCGCCCGGGAGCGGGCCGGGCACGCGGCGGCGGTGCTCGCGCGGCACGCCCCGGATGCGGAGCTGATCGGCGAGCTCACGGTGATGGTGGAGTGGCTCGGCGCGTTCCACCCCGACTCGTGGATCGAGCTGGACTACGGCGGCCTCACGCGGCACGTGTGGCCGGACGACTCCGTCTTCGACCTGTGGACGCTCATCGACGCGCTCGAGGAGGGCGACGAGGCGACCGCCGGCGTCGCACAGGAACGACTGAACCGGCGCTGGGCCGCCGTCGGGATGCTGGCCAGGCTGACCTGAGCCGGCCGCCGGCGCACCGGGGTGGGGCCGACCCGGGTGCTCGAGACGCACACCACGCCGCCGACGCCGCCCACGCGGGGCGCGCGCCCCGGCGTCGGGCCTAGGGTGGATCCCATGACCACGCAGCGCCTGAGCACCCCGCCCTCGGAAGCCCGGAACCGGCCCGTCACGCCGTGGTGGGTGGACGCCGTGATCTACCAGGTGTACCCGCGCTCCTTCGCGGACGCGGACGGGGACGGCATGGGCGACCTGCGCGGCGTCACCTCGCGCCTCGACTACCTGGCCCAGCTCGGCGTGGACGCGATCTGGCTCTCGCCCTTCTACCTCTCCCCGCAGCACGACGCCGGCTACGACGTCGCGGACTACCGCGCCGTGGACCCGCGGTTCGGCACGCTCGCGGACGCGGACGCGATGATCGCCGCCGCGCACGAGGCCGGCATCCGCGTGGTCGTGGACCTCGTGCCGAACCACACCTCGTCCGAGCACGCGTGGTTCCAGGCCGCCCTGGCCGCCGGCCCCGGCTCCCCCGAGCGCGCCCGCTACCACTTCGCCGAGGGCCGCGGCGAGCACGGCGAGCTGCCCCCCAACAACTGGGAGTCCACGTTCGGCGGCGGGGCCTGGACCCGCGTGACCGAGGCGGACGGCACCCCGGGCCAGTGGTACCTGCACCTGTTCGACACCACGCAGCCGGACCTGAACTGGGAGAACGAGGAGGTGCGCGAGGAGTTCCGCTCCATCCTGCGGTTCTGGCTGGACCGCGGCGTGGACGGCTTCCGGGTGGACGTGGCCCACGGGCTCATCAAGCAGCCCGGCTACCCGGACGCCGAGCACTCCCGCATGGGCATGGTCACGGACGCGGGCGAGGACGCCGACCCCACGTTCGACCCGGACACCTTCGAGCCGCTCACCCCGTTCATGGACCAGGACCGCGTCCACGAGGTCTACCGGGACTGGCGGCGGGTCCTGGACTCCTACGACCACGAGCCGATGATGGTGGCCGAGGCGTGGGTGGCCCCGCTCTCGCGGATGTTCCGGTACGTCCGCCCCGGCGAGATGCACCAGACCTTCAACTTCACCTACCTCATGGCCGGCTGGGACGCCGCCTCGCTGACCCACGCGATCGACCGGTCCTTCGAGCAGGCCGGCCGGGTCGGCGCCCCGAACACCTGGGTGCTCTCGAACCACGACACGGTGCGCCACGCCTCCCGCTACGGCCTCGCCGACCCGAGCTCCTACCCCGCCGGCATCACGGCCGAGGACGAGCAGCCAGACGAGGCGGTCGGTCGCCGTCGGGCCCGCGCCGCCGCGATGGTGGAGCTGGGCCTGCCCGGCTCCGCGTACATCTACCAGGGCGACGAGCTGGGCCTGCCCGAGCACACCACCCTCGCCGCCGAGCATCGCCAGGACCCGTACTTCTTCCGCACGGACGGCAAGGAGCCCGGCCGCGACGGCTGCCGCATCCCTCTGCCGTGGGCCGCGGACGAGCCGTCCTACGGCTTCTCGACCCCCGCGGACGACGACGGCCCCGCGTCCGCCGCCGAGGGCGTCGCCGCGCCGTGGCTGCCCCAGCCCGCGTCCTTCCGGGCGCTGGCGGCGGACCGGCAGGTCGGCGTCGAGGGCTCCGTGTTCGAGCTGTACCGGCGTCTGCTGCAGATCCGCGGCGAGCTCGACCTGGGCACGGGCACGTTCGCGTGGTCCGAGCACCACGACCCCGCACGCGGGGTGCTGGCGTTCACGGTCACCTCGGGCGGTGGCCGGCACCTGGGCTCGGGCGAGCCGATCCCGGCGCGCACCGTGCTCGTGATGGCGAACCTGTCGACCGATCCCGTCGACCTGCCCGCGGGCCATTCCCGGGCCCTGTTCTCCCTCGAGGAGGCAGAGGCCGTGCAGGACGGGCAGCTCGCGCACGACGCCGCCGCGTGGCTGCTCATGGACTGAGCCGGGCACGCCCCGGGACCCGCCGGGGCGCCACAGATCTTCCGCGAGGAATCAGCGGTGGCCGAGGCCACATCATCCGGCACGGTCGGATGAACTCGACGTAACGTCCACGATGACTCGCATCACACCGGACAAAGTGGCATGAACGCTGTGTCACGAGTCACCATGGCGTGTCCTGATCCACCCCCTTCGAGCGGAGACTTCACGTGAGCACCTCCCCCTCCGGCTCCCGCGTCGCCGAGCCCGACGCGGCCACCACGGACCGCGGGCAGCTGCACCGCGGCCTGAGCCAGCGGCACATCATGTTCATCGCCCTGGGCACGGCGGTGGGCACCGGCCTCTTCTACGGCTCGGCCGGCGGCATCCAGGCCGCCGGGCCGGGCGTGATCCTGTCCTTCCTCGTCGCCGGCGCCGCCGTGTTCCTCGTGATGCGCGCCCTCGGCGAGATGACGCTCCGTGAGCCCGTCTCCGGCTCCTTCGCCGCCTATGCCTCCCGTTATCTCGGCCCCTTCGCCGGCTACGTGACCGGCTGGACCTTCGTCTTCGAGCTGGCCGTCGTGATCATCGCGGACACCGCCGCCATCACCACGTACATGGCGTTCTG
Source organism: Micrococcus sp. 093350064-1 (assembly GCF_053627955.1). Taxonomy (NCBI): domain Bacteria; kingdom Bacillati; phylum Actinomycetota; class Actinomycetes; order Micrococcales; family Micrococcaceae; genus Micrococcus; species Micrococcus sp. 093350064-1. The sequence goes on along the minus strand of NZ_JBSEYU010000004.1, from coordinate 182,731 downwards.
GTTCCCGGGGGTCCCGGCCTGGGCCTGGGTCGCGGCCACGATCCTCGTGGTCGGCCTGATCAACTTCACGCACGTCGGCAACTTCGGTGAGGCCGAGTTCTGGCTGACGCTCGTGAAGGTCGGGGCCATCGTGGCGATGATCTTCGGCGGTGTGATCCTGCTCTTCACCGGCGCCTCCACCGCGGACGGCACCCAGGCGAGCCTGGCGAACCTCGTGGACCACGGCGGATTCCTGCCGCACGGCATCCTGGGCGTGCTGACCGCGCTCACCATCGTGACGTTCTCCTTCGGCGGCGTCGAGACCCTCGGCGTGGCCGCGGGCGAGGCCAAGAACCCGGAGAAGGTGCTGCCCAAGGCCATCAACACGGTGCCGATCCGCATCCTGTTGTTCTACGTGCTGACGATGGCGGTCATCATGGCCCTCGTCCCCTGGAACCAGGTGGACGGCAAGGCCAGCCCGTTCGTGCAGATCTTCGAGGGCCTCGGCGTCCCCTTCGCCCCGCACCTGCTGAACTTCGTGGTGCTCACGGCCGCCGTCTCCGCGATCAACGCCTGCATCTACGCGTCCGGTCGCCTGCTCTACGCGATGGCCCATGACGGCCAGGCGCCCCGGGCCTTCACCCACACCAACCGCGGCGGCGTGCCGTGGCTGTCCGTGGCCGTGACGCTGGGCGTGATGGTGCTCGGCGCGGTGCTGATCACCGTGGACCCGAACGCCTTCAGCCTGGTGGCCGGCGTCGCCTCGTTCGCCGTGGTGCTGACCTGGGCCATGATCTTCCTGTCCCACCGCGCCATGCGCAGGCGCGTCGCGGAGCAGGGCGCGGAGCCGTCCCCCTTCCCCATGCCGCTGGGCAACGTCGGCACCTACCTGGGCCTGGCGTTCGTGGCCACCGTGGTGATCACCATGGCTACCATCCCGGATTCGCGCCGCGCGCTCATCATCGGTCTCGTGTGGGTCGCGGTCCTGACCCTCGCCTGGTTCGTCACGGGCACCCGCACGTCGGCCGCGGCCCACAGCCGCACCGGCACCCTGCCGGTGGTCCGCACCCGCCAGTCCCACGAGGACTGACCCCCACGACGACGACGGCCCCTGTCCCGCGCGGGACAGGGGCCGTTCTCGTCGGGGCCGGGAGGGCGCCCGGGGGCGGACGTCAGTGCTCGTGGCGGCGCAGCCGGGGGCGGCGAGGCCCGGCCGAGGCCGGGACGCCGGCGGCCGCATCGGCGATCCGCTGCTGGTGGTCCCGGCTGAGCGAGGCCCACCACTGCGAGGCCGCCACGGGGCCGGCGTCGACCACCTCGTCGTCGTCGGACTCGAGGCCCAGGCGGTCCTTGATGGAGGCCAGCATGGCCTTGCGGCGCACCGCCTCCACCCGCGCCACGGAGTAGCCGAGCGAGCGGAACGTGGCCAGGCAGATCAGCAGCATCAGCACGGAGAACGGCAGGCCGATCGTGATGGCCAGGACCTGGATCGCGGACAGGCCGCCGGCGGCCAGCAGGGCCGCGGCCATGAGCGAGGTGGCGATGGCGAAGAAGATCTTCACCGTGGCCTTCGGGTTCACGTCACCGCCCGTGGCGAGCATGCCCATCACGAGCGAGCCCGAGTCGGCGGAGGTGATGAAGAAGATGCCCGAGAGGATGATGGCGCCGACCACGAGCATCATGCCCGCGGGCAGCTGCTCGAGCACCTGGAACAGCGCGGTGTTCGAGTCGATGGCGCCGTCCGCGCCCACCACGGAGGTGTACCCGGCCGGGCGGGTGGTCTCGAGGAAGATCGCGGTGCCGCCCAGGATGCCGAACCAGACCACGCAGACCAGGGTGGGCACCAGCAGCACGCCGGCGATGAACTCGCGCACGGTGCGACCGCGCGAGATGCGGGCGATGAAGATGCCGACGAACGGCGTCCAGGACATCCACCAGCCCCAGTAGTACGCGCTCCAGCCGGCCTGCCACGCGTCGCCCTCGGCGCCGTAGAACGCGGAGACGTTGAGCGAGTTCGCGAAGAAGTACTGCATGTAGGAGCCGAGGGACTGCACCATCTCCTTGAACAGGAACGCGGTGGGTCCCACGATCGCGATGAACAGCAGCAGGCCGGCGGCCAGGATCAGGTTGGTGTTGGACAGCCACTTCATGCCGCGCTCCACGCCGGAGACCACGGTGTAGAGCACCACGCAGGTGACCGCGCCGATCATGACGTACTCGAGCCAGGGGCTGTCCTCGGGCACGATGCCCAGCGCGCGCAGGCCCGCGGACATCTGGGTGACCCCGAGGCCCAGCGAGGTGGCCACGCCGAAGACGGTGCCGATGAGGGCGATGTTGTCGATCAGGTGGCCCCAGCCGCCGCGCACGCGGCGCTCGCCGATCAGCGGCTCGAAGGCCCAGCGCAGCGCGAGGGGACGGCCACGCCGGTGGATGGCCAGCGCGACCGCCACGCCCACCACCGCGTAGATCGCCCAGGGCTGCAGGCCCCAGTGCAGGAACGTGGTGGCCAGCGCCGACTGGGCGGCCTCCGCCTGGGTGGGGTTGGCGGCCGCCACGTCGGGCCGCGGATCGGTGAAGTGCATGAGCGGCTCGGTCATGCCGAAGAACACGAGGCCGATGCCCATGCCCGCCGCGAAGAGCAGGGAGAACCAGGACAGCGTGGAGAACTCGGGCTTCTCATCGGGCTTGCCCAGGGTGATGTCGCCCTTGCGGGAGAACGCGAGGTAGCCGCAGAACAGCACGAAGAACAGGGCGACGAGCGCGTACCACCACGAGAAGTTCGTGATGATGGCCTGCTGGACCAGGCCGATGCCCACGGTCATCTGCTCGGGGGCGAGCAGCGTGGCCCCCACGAAGGAGAGCACGATGACCGCGGAGGGCCAGAACACCCACGGCAGCAGGACGCGGTCGCGGGCGGCCGCGGCGGAGGTGGCAGGGGCGACGCCGGCGTCGGGGGCGGTCGCCGAGGACGGATGGTTCCCGGGTTGCTCGGGGATCATGGGCTCGGTCGAGGGCGGTGTCGGATCGCTCATCCTCCCGACCCTACGTGGTCCCGCGCGCAGGCCCCCCGCCTGAGACGCGGCCGAGTGGACGGTCTCACCCGGCCGGGTGACCGCGCCCACGGCCCCGGCGCGGGCGCCCCCTGGTGACGCGTGGGCGGCCTCACTAGGGTGTGGGGCACCACGACGACGGCGGCGCCGGACGGGCCCGCCCGTGAGAGGAAGGACCCGCACCATGACCGACGTCCCCTTCGAGGACCGCGAGGACGAACGAGAGCTCGAGACGGACCTGCTCGCCGATCCCAACGCCGCCGGCGACCCCGAGCCGGAGGACGGCCGCGACGGCCAGCCCGTGCGCGGCGGCTCGGACGACCCGCAGCACTGGGCCGGGGAGGGACGTGCCCCGGACTCCCTGCGCAATGCGGAGTCCGCCGCCATGCACATCGAGGAGGACGCCCAGGACCGCACGCGTGCGGACGAGGGCGACGTCGAGATCCTGTGACCGCCCCTCAGCCCCGGTCGGGGACGAGGCCGGTGCGCAGGAGGGTGAGTGCCTCGTCCTGCCCGAGGAGCGGCTGACGCATCTCGGCGCGGAGGAAGTCGAGCATCGCCGCGGCCAGCGCCGGCTCTTCGGAGGCGATCGCGTCCGTCGCGATCGCGGCGTGGAAGTCGAGGGCGAACGCGGCCGTGGCGGTCTCGGCGATGCAGCTGTGGGTGGAGACGCCGCACAGCAGGAGCCGATCCACCCCGCGGCCCCGCAGCTCGGCCGCCAGCCCGGTGCCGTGGAAGGCGGAGTCCCGGGTCTTCACGACCTCGACGGCGTCCGGGGCGGCCGCCGCGACCCCGTCGAGCAGAGCGGCCTGCCGGGTGCCAGGGAAGGCGAAGCCCTCGCCGTCGGCCAGCATGTTCAACGTCCACGTGGAGCGGTCCCGGGCGTGCTCGGTCCGCACCAGGAAGACGGGACGGCCGGCCTCGTGCGCGGTCCGGAGCAGTTCCACGACCGCCGCCGTCAGCTCGGCCTGACGGGCGGCCAGCGCGGGATGCTCGAAGTAGCTGTGCTGGACGTCGATCACCACGAGCGCGGTCTCGCCACCGGTCGCGCGGGCGGAGGAGGAATCGGGCATCGACCCAGTGTGCCCACCGCGTCTCCCCCTGTCAGCGGCCCGTCGCCCCGGACGACGAAGGCCCCCCGCGTCTGCGGGGGGCCTTCTCGAAGTGGTGGCTCCGACCGGCGTCGATCCGGTGACCTTACGATTTTCAGTCGTACGCTCTACCAACTGAGCTACAGAGCCCGGCGACCTTCGTCACCAGGACCATGCGTCACCGGACTCCGTTTCCGAATGCCGGTGATCGGACGATCCGAGCGACCCTGACGGGACTTGAACCCGCGACCTCCGCCGTGACAGGGCGGCGCGCTAACCAACTGCGCTACAGGGCCATGTTCTGTTGTTCTCGCCGCTTTCGCAACGAGTGGAAACTCTAGCAGAGCCTCCGAGCGTCGTGCAAATCCACGCTCCACGTGCCGTTCCGGCTGCCGAGGGCGGCCGTTCTGCGTACCCCCAACGGGATTCGAACCCGTGTCGCCGCCGTGAAAGGGCGGTGTCCTAGGCCTCTAGACGATAGGGGCAGGTCCGATGTCGAGATTCCCGAGGTGGACCCTGGGAGTCTATGGTGGCCGCACACCCTCCGGCAAGTCCGGCCGCCGGCCGGCCGCCCTCCGCACCGCGGAGCCCCGCACCCCCAGGAGCCGCCGTGGACCACCGCCCGTCGCCCGAGCAGCCCGCCGCCACGTGGATGAGCGAGCAGGAGTTCGACGACGCCGTCTCCGCGGCCCTCACCCGCATCCCGGACGAGCTGGCCCGGCTGCTGACGAACGTCGTCGTGGTGGTGGAGGACGAGTACGAGCCGCAGCGCTGGGAGGACCCGGCCACCGAGCTGTTCGGCCTCTACGAGGGCGTGCCGCTGACCGAGCGCGCCGAGTTCGCGTGGCAGATGCCGGACCGGATCGTGGTGTTCCGCGGCCCGCTCACCCGCCACTGCACCTCCCGCGCCGAGCTCGAGGACGAGATCACCGTCACCGTCATGCACGAGGTGGGGCATTTCTTCGGCATCTCCGAGGAGCGGCTCCACGAGCTCGGCTGGGGCTGAGCGACGATCAGGACTCCGGCTGGTCCTGGACCGGGCCGAACGAGGCGCGGCGGCTGAGGCGGACGTCCTCGCGGAACGGGACGACGAGCACCGGGCCCTTCGCGTGGTCCGCGACGCCGCGGCTCGTGGAGCCGACGATCGCACCGGCGAAGCCGCCCAGACCGCGCGTGCCCACCACGGTGAGGCGGGCGGTGGCGGTCTGGTCCACCATCACGTCCACGGGGGTGCCGTCCACGAGCTCGGTGAGGACCTCGAGGCCGGGGAACTCGGAGCTGATCCACGCGGCGCCGGCGTCGAGGCGCTCGCGCAGCTCCCGCTCGCGGGCCTCCTCGTCCAGGCTGACGGCCAGCCATGCGGCGTTCGCGCCCAGGGGCGGGACGGCGCACACGAGCTTCAGCGGGGCCTGGCGGAGGCGGGCCTCCTCAGCGGCCTCGAGAGCGGCGGCACGGCCCTGCTCGGAACCGTCGACGCCCACCACGACGGCGGTCCTGTCCCCCGCGCGGCTGGCCTCGACCCCGGCGGGGATGATGGCGACCGGGCAGTGCGCGTGGCCGGGCAGCGCGGCGGCCACCGAGCCGAGCAGGCGGCCCATGAAGCCGCCGCGGCCGCGCGCGCCCGAGACGAGCAGGGAGGCCTCGGCGGAGAGCTCCACGAGGACGCCGGCCGCGTCCCCGATCTCCACACGCAGCTCCGGACGCACCCCGTCGGCGTCGAGCTTGCCGGCGACCTCCTCCAGGAGGGCCTGCACGCCCTCGCGGAGACGGGAGTCGTCCAGGACGGCGCCGCCGGCGTCCGCGCCGTAACCCCAGTACGCGGGGATCGAGTAGGCGGTGACGAGGGTCAGCGGCTCGCCGCGCAGGCCGGCCTCGCGCTGGGCCCAGCGGGCGGCGGAGACGGACTGGTCGGAGCCGTCCACACCCACCAGGACGCCGAGCGGTGCGTCCTCACGGCGGGTGGCGGCGGGCTGGGTCTGGGCGGACATGGCGACCTCCTCGAGTCGGACTCGACGGGCCCCGGGCGGACCCGGCCGAGTGCCTCCAGTCTACGCCTCGGGGCCCGGGACGAGTCCCGTGATCCCGGGCGCGACGCCCGCGGGGAAGCCGCGTGGATCCTCCGCGAGCCGGGCCGGGAAGGCGTCCATGCGCAGGGCACGGGCCAGGCGGTCGCGGGGGTCGGAGCCGGGCGGGGCGTCCGCGGCGGGGCGGGCCACGGGGGCGTCCGAGGCCGCCACGATGACGTTGCCGCGGCGCCGCCCCTTGAGCATGGGCGGATCCGCGATCACCTCGACGTGCTCGAACGCGGCGACGACGGCGGCCACGTCCGCCCGCACCGACGTCAGGTCCGGCCCGCCGCCCACGTTGAGCACGTACAGCCCGCCGGGGGCGAGGACCCGCGCGGCGGCGCGGGCCGCGTCCAGGCCGGTGAGGCCCGGCGGGGTGATGTGGCGGGCGCCCGTCAGGTCCGTGGGGTCCGGGGCGAAGACGTCGCGGATGATCAGGTCGCGGCTGGCCGGGTGGGCCGTGGCCAGGACCTCGGCGGCGTCGGCCACGCGGATGCGCAGGGCCGGGGCGCGGGGCAGGCCGAAGCGCTCACGCGCGAGGGCGGCCAGGCCGGCGTCGATCTCCACCGCGGTCTGGTGGGAGCCCGGGTACGCGTGGTCCACCCAGCGGGCGAGCGCGCAGCCCGCGCCGCCCAGGTGCAGGGCCCGCAGGGGCGTGGGCTCCGGCCAGTGCGCCCGGACGGCCGCGGCGGCCCAGCGCATGTACTCGAAGGCCATGCGCTCGGGGCGCTCGGGGTCCAGCGGCGAGGACTCGACGCCGTTGACGTAGAGGATGAACGCGCCCGGCTCGAAGGCGTCCTCGCGGATCTCGGCGGTGCCGTGGGTGATCGCGTGGACGCCCGGCTCGATCCCGGCGGGGCCGGCGGCTCCGCCCGCGGCCCGGCCCCGGCCCGCCGACGACCGGCGGCTCACGCCGCACCGCCGTCGTGCGGGAGACGGCGCACCATCAGCTGCTCGTGCAGGCCGGCCCACGGGCCGGTCATCGGCTCCGGCGCCCCCACGGCCGCGAAGCCGTGCTTGGCGTAGAACGCCACGGCCCGCGGATTCTCGGCGAGGACGCGCAGCATCGCGGGACGGTCGTCGACGACGGCGTCCAGCAGGCGCGCTCCCACACCGGTCCCGTACGCCTCGGCCAGGACGTAGAGCACCATGAGCTCCACATCGGGCAGGTCGGCGGGCGATGCGGCCGCGTCGTCCGCACCCGTCCGGCCCGTCTCCGCCGCCGAGCGACGCGGGCCCGCGAGCGCCACGCCGAACAGCCGGCCGCCGCCGTCGGCGACCCAGAGGTCCCGGTCCGATCCGATCAGCGCGGTCCACGCGGACACGTCCTCCGGGATCCGGGCCTCGATCGCGTCCAGGTAGGCGGACGGCAGGAGCGCGCCGTAGGCCTCCCGCCACGACCGCGCCTTGACGCGCAGCAGCGCCTCGACGTCCCCGGGGGCGGCGGGGCGCACGGTCACGGGCTCAGGCACGGGCTGCTCCTCCGGGCCGCCGGCGCGGCGGCCATTTCTCGAACGAAAGCGCCTCGACACGCCGCCGTTTCTCGAACGAAAGCGTCCGGGGGGCAGCGGAGAGGGGGGTCACCCGGCGTCGCCGTCGCGCGGGGCCGGGGCGGCGCGCCGCCCCTCGTCCTCGGCGAGGGCCGACTCGAGGCGCTCGAGCTTGCCGTCCAGCTCGCCGGTGTGGCCGGGGCGGATGTCCGCCTTCAGCACGAGCGAGACGCGGGAGCCGTACGAGGACACGGCGTCCACGGCGGCGCGCACGACCTCCATCACCTCGTCCCACTCCCCCTCGATCTCGGTGAACATCGAGGAGGTGCGGTGCGGCAGGCCGGAGGCGCGCACCACGGCGACGGCGGCCGCGACCGCCCGGTGCACGGACGCGGTGTCCGCGTCGCCGGGCAGGTGGTTGGCGTCGGCGGGTTGGCCGGAGGGGGCGACGGAGAAGGCGACGATCATGGCACCAGTGTGCCCCGCCCCCGCCGCCGGCTCACCCCCCGAGCACCGGCTGCAGGGCCTTGAGCAGCTCGTTCACGCCGATCGCCACGAACACGGCCGCGGTCAGGGCCAGCAGGGTGTTGCGGAACCAGCCGTTGCGGAACTGCCGCGGCACGTCCTTCGTGTTGTTGAGGAACAGCAGGGTCACGGCCAGGAACGGCATGAACAGGGCGCCGAGCGTGCCGTAGAGCAGGATCAGGAAGATCGGCCGGTCCAGGAACAGCAGCGCCATGGGCGGCAGGGTCAGCCACAGCAGGAAGAAGCGGCCGGGCTTCGAGGACAGCGACGGCGCGTCGTCCTGGTCCAGCTCCTCGGCGGGCCGGCGGAAGTTCGTCCAGAAGTCCGCGAACATCAGCGAGACGCCGTGCCACACGCCCAGCAGGGAGGAGAAGGACGCGGCGAAGAATCCGACGAGGAACACCGTGGACCACGCCGAGCCGTAGCGTTCGGCCAGCACGTCGCCGACGTCGAGCAGGCCCTTGTCGCCCGAGGAGATCGCCAGCCCCGCCGAGTGCAGCAGCTCCACGCCCATGACCATGGTGGCGATCACGAAGATGCCCGTGAGGATGTACGAGGTCGCGTTGTCGAACCGCATGACCTTCAGGTACTTCGGGACGTTCCAGCCCTTCTCGCGCAGCCAGTACCCGTAGGCCGCGAGCGTGATGGTCCCGCCGACGCCGCCGGCCAGGCCGAGCACGTAGAACATGACGTCCGGGTCGCCGGAGGGCAGCTGCGGCACGAGACCGGCCAGGATCGCGCCCAGGTTCGGAACGGTCAGCGTCGCCGAGAGCAGCACGGTCACGAACATGACGCCGATCAGCACCGTCATGAGCCACTCGATGAGCCGGTACTTGTCCAGCCAGACCAGCCCCAGGCCGATCAGGCCCGAGGCGATCGCGAACACCTTGCTGTCCACCCCGGGGAACAGCGCCGCGAGCGGCAGGGCGGTGGAGGACATCGCCGTCGCCCCGTACACGATGCCCCAGATGAGGATGTACGGGCCGAAGTACCAGGACGTCCAGGCCCCGAGGGTGCGCCAACCCTGGAAGATCGTCTTGCCGGTGGAGAGGTAGTAGCGGCCCACGCCCTCCACGAGCACGATCTTGAAGATCACGCCCAGCACCACGGCCCACAGCAGCATGTAGCCGTAGCGGGAGCCGGCGGTCAGGGTGGCCACCAGGTCCGCCGCGCCCACGCCCGTGGCGGCCGCCACGATGCCGGGTCCCAGCGAGTTCCACTTCGGCCGGATGGGGGTCTCGTTGAGCTCGGCGTCCGTGAACCCGATGATGTCGGGGTTGTGCACGGGGCGGCCGCGGTCGGCTCTCGTTGCCATGGGAGGGTCCTTAATGCTTGACGGGGCGAGTGCAGTCATGTGTATTACGCGCGTGAGAGACACGCCTCACTCACGTCGATCCGCGTCGGCCGGGACGGGCCCCGACGCCGCGGCCTCGGTACCGTGAACGACGAGCCCCGTCCTCCACCGGAAGGTCCGCCATGCCCCAGGGAATCTTCGTCTCCACCACGTCCACCGGCGCCGGCAAGTCCCTCGTCAGCCTGGGCCTGGCCGACTCGCTGTACCGGCGCTCCGGCACGGTGGGCTACTTCCGCCCCGTGGTGCCCGGCGACGACGTGGAGACCGACCCCATGGTGCTGCTGATGCGCGAGCAGTACGGCCTCTCCCCGGAGCAGGCCCGCGGCGGCCTCACCGCGGCCGAGGCCCGCACCCTCATGGCCGAGGGCCGCGGCGACGAGGTCCAGCAGCGCTGCGTGGAGCAGTACGACGCCATGCGGGCGGCGGGCGGCGTCGTGGTGGTGGAGGGCACCGACCTGATCAGCCCGGACCCGGCCGCCGACCTCGACCTCAACGCCCAGCTCGCCCGCAACCTCGGCACCCCCGTGGTCGCCGTGGTCTCCGGCGCGGACCTGACACCCGAGCAGGCGGCCGACGTCGTGGACCTGGCCCGGCGCACCCTCGACGACGCCGGCGTCGAGCTGCTGGCCGTCATGGTCAACCGCGCGGACCCCCGTGACCTCGACGCCGTCGGCGCGGCCGTGCGCCCCGGCCGCCACGCCTGGCCCGTGTACGTGCTGCCCGAGCTGACCGAGCTCGCGCACCCCTCGGTGGCCGAGGTGGCGGACGCGCTCGGGCTCGAGCAGATGGCCGGGCAGGAGACGCTGGACCGCGACGTCGCCGAGGTCAAGGCCGTCTCCATGGAGGGCGGCAACTTCCTCGAGGTCCTGCGCGAGGGCGCGCTCGTGATCGTCTCCGGCGACCGCTCCGACGCGATCCTGGCCACCGTGGCCTCCTCGCTGACCCCGGACTTCCCCACCCCCTCCGGCATGATCCTCACCAACGGCATCCTCCCGAACCGCCAGCTCCAGCGGCTCTACCTGGGCGCGGCCTTCCCCGTGTTCGTCACCCACGACGACACGTTCACCACCGCCGCGAAGGTCTCCCGGGTGCGCTCCGAGCTCTCCAGCGCCCAGCCCCGCAAGACCGCCGCCGCCCTGGGCACCTGGCACCAGCGCGTGGACGGGGACGAGCTGCTGGCCCGCTTCGACCTGCCACGCACCGACGTCGTCACCCCTCTGCGCTTCCTGCACGAGCTGATCTCCCGCGCCCGCGCGGACCGCCGCCGGATCGTGCTGCCCGAGGGCGAGGATGCCCGCGTGCTGCGCGCCGCCGAGATCCTCCAGCGCCGCGACGTCTGCGACCTCGTGGTGCTCGGCCCGGCCGCCGCCGTGCGGGAGCTGGCCTCCCGCGAGGGCGTGGACCTGAGCGGGATCGAGCTCGTGGACCCCGCCGACTCCCCGGACCTGGAGCGCTACGCGCAGGAGTACGCCCGGCTGCGCGCCCACAAGGGCGTGGACGCCGAGCGCGCCCGCGAGGTCATGCAGGAGGGCGCCTACTTCGGCACGATGATGGTCCACCTGGGCGACGTGGACGGCATGGTCTCCGGCGCCGCCCACACCACCGCCAACACCATCCGCCCCGCGCTGGAGTTCGTGAAGACGAAGCCGGGCGTCTCGATCGTCTCCTCGGTGTTCTTCATGCTGCTGCCGGACCGCGCCCTCGTGTACGGCGACTGCGCCGTGAACCCGGACCCGGACGCGCAGCAGCTCGCGGACATCGCCGTGGCGTCCGCGGCCACCGCCGCCCAGTTCGGGGTGGACCCGCGCGTCGCCATGCTCTCCTACTCCACGGGCGCCTCCGGCTCCGGGCAGTCCGTGGACAAGGTCCGCGCCGCCACGGAGCTCGTGAGGGAGCGCGCCCCCGAGCTGAAGGTGGAGGGCCCGCTGCAGTACGACGCCGCCGTCAACGCCTCCGTCGCGGCCTCGAAGATGCCCGGCTCCGAGGTGGCCGGCCAGGCCACCGTGTTCGTGTTCCCGGACCTGAACACCGGCAACAACACCTACAAGGCCGTCCAGCAGTCCTCCGGGGCGGTCGCCGTCGGGCCCGTGCTGCAGGGCCTGAACAAGCCCGTCAACGACCTCTCCCGCGGCACCACCGTGGAGGACATCGTCAACACCGTCGCCATCACCGCCATCCAGGCCCAGGCCCAGGGCTGACGCCCCGGAAGGAGTCCCCCGTGCTCGTCCTCGTCATCAACTCCGGCTCGTCGTCCCTGAAGTACCAGCTCCGTGAGCTGGCCGACGACGGCACGGACGCCCCGGTGCCCGTCCTCGCCCAGGGCCTGGTGGAGCGCATCGGCGTCCCCGGCTCCGGCGTGCCGGACCACGCCGCCGCCCTCGAGCAGGTGGAGGCCGAGCTGGCCGAGGCGACCGGCGGGCGCACCATCGACGCCGCCGGCCACCGCGTGGTCCACGGCGGCGAGCGGTTCACCGCCCCGGCCCGGGTGACCAACGAGGTGATCCGCGCGATCGAGCGCCTCGCCCCGCTGGCCCCGCTGCACAACCCCGCCGCCGCCCAGGGGCTGCGCGCCATGGCCGAGCGCTGGCCGGACATGCCCCAGGTGGTCGTGTTCGACACCTCGTTCCACCAGACCATGCCCCGCGAGGCCTGGCAGTACGCCCTGCCGGACGAGGTCTACACGGAGCACGGCATCCGCCGCTACGGCTTCCACGGCACGAGCCACGACCTCGTCACCGGCCTCGCCGCGGAGCATCTGGGCATCCCGCGGGGGGAGTTCCGGGCCGTGGTGCTGCACCTGGGCAACGGCGCCTCCGCCACCGCCATCCGCGACGGCGTCTCCGTGGACACCTCCATGGGCTACACCCCGCTGGCCGGCCTGGTGATGGGCACCCGCTCCGGCGACCTGGACCCCTCCGTGGTCACCCACCTCATGCGGAACCACGGCTACGACGCCGAGGAGCTGGACACCCTCATGAACAGGCGCTCCGGCCTGCTGGGCCTGGCCGGGGAGGCGGACATGCGCCAGGTGCTGGAGAACGCCGCCTCCGGGGACGGCCGCGCCCGCAACGCCCTGGACGTGGCCTCCTACCGGCTGGCCAAGTACGTGGGCGGCTACCACGTGGCCGTGGGCGGGGCGCAGGCGATCGTGTTCACCGCCGGGATCGGCGAGAACTCGGCTCCGTTCCGGGCGCGCGTGCTCGACCGGCTCGAGGCGCTCGGGGTGGCCTACGAGGCCGAGGCCAACCGCGCCCGCGTGGCCGGGCCCCACACGATCTCCGCGCCGGAGTCGGCGATCCCGGTGCTCGTGGTCCCCACGGACGAGGAGCAGGCGATCGCCCGCTTGACGTGGGAGCTCGCCCGCTGAGCACCGCGCCCGACCGTCCGACCGACGCCCAGCGACATCACCGCCGGTCCGCCCGGCGGTGATGTCGCTGCGGCTCGGTCGACACGAACGGGGCGCTTCTGCACCCGACCGTCCGGCCCGGTCAGCGCTCAGACGTGCGTCCCGTCCGCCTCCACCGCGATGCCCAGCTCGTTGCCCGGGATCGAGGCGAGCAGGCGGCGGGTGTACGGGTGCCGGGGGTTGGTGAAGACCTCCTCCGAGCTGGCCGCCTCCACCACCTCGCCGTCCTTCATGACGCACACGTAGTCGGAGATGAGCCGCACCACCGCCAGGTCGTGCGAGATGAACAGGTAGCTCAGCCCCAGCTCGTCCTGCAGGCGGCGCAGCAGCGTGAGGATCTGGTCCTGCACGAGCACGTCCAGCGCGGAGACCGGCTCGTCGCACACGATCAGCTCGGGGTTCAGCGCGAGCGCCCGGGCGATCGCCACGCGCTGGCGCTGTCCGCCCGAGAGCTCGGCGGGGTACCGGCGGTGGAAGTGGGAGGGCAGGGCCACCTGGTCCATGAGCTCGAGCACGCGCGCCCGCCGCTGCGTGGCGTTGCCCCGCCGGTACGTCTGCAGCGGCTCCTCGATGATCCGGCCCACCGTGAACGAGGGGTTGAGCGAGGAGAAGGGGTCCTGGAACACGGCCTGCACGCGCTGCCGGAAGTCCTTGAGCCCCTCCCCCTTCAGCGCCAGCACGTCCTTGCCCTCGAAGCTGATCTCGCCCGAGGTCGGCTCGATCAGCTTGAGCAGCATGCGCGCCGTCGTCGTCTTGCCGGAGCCGGACTCGCCGACGATCGAGACGGTCTTGCCGCGCGGGATCTTCAGGGAGACGTCCTTCACGGCGATGAAGTCCTCGTGCCCGCGCACGGGATAGACCTTGGTGAGGTCGCGGATCTCCACCAGCGGGGTGAGGTCCTGCTTCGCCAGGGCCACCGTGGTCAGGGCCGCGGTGTCGTCCTCGGCCAGGGCGGCGGGCACGGGATCGAAGGCCTCGGGCAGCAGGCGGGCCGCCGCCACCGACGGCGCGGCCGCCACGAGCGAGCGGGTGTAGGCGTGCTGCGGGTCCTCGAGGATGGCCCGTGCGTCGCCGGACTCCACCACGCGGCCGCGGTGCATCACCACGAGCTGCTGCGCCCGCTCGGCCGCGAGGCCGAGGTCATGGGTGATCAGCAGCACGGAACTGCCGAGCTCGCGGGTCATCTCGCCGATCTGGTCCAGGATCACCTGCTGCACCGTCACGTCCAGGGCGGAGGTCGGCTCGTCCGCGATCAGCAGCTGCGGCCGGCACGCCAGGCCGATGGCGATCAGCACGCGCTGGCGCAGACCGCCCGAGAGCTCGTGCGGATACTGCTTGGCCCGTCGCGCGGGCTCGGGGATGCCGGCGCGCTCCATCACCTCGACGACGGCGGCCCCCACGTCCTTCTTCGTCGCCATGCCGTGGGTCAGCAGGGTCTCCCCGATCTGCTGACCCACCCGGGTCACGGGGTTGAGGTTGGACATCGGGTCCTGCGGCACCAGCCCGATCCGGCGGCCGCGGATGCGGCGCATCCGCGACTCGGGCAGGCCCACGAGCTCCTCGCCCGCGAAGCGGACGGAGCCTGCCGTGACCCGGCCGTTGCCGGGCAGCAGGCCGATCGCGGCCATCGCGGTGGTGGACTTGCCCGAGCCGGACTCGCCCACGATCGCCAGCGTGCCGCCGGCCGGGAGCGTGAGGGACGCGCCCTCCACGGCCTGCACGGTGCCCTGCTGGGTGGTGAACTCCACGTCCAGGTCGCGGATCTCCAGCAGGGGGGCGCCCGCCGCAGGGACCGCGGGCGCCGCGCCGGGGCCGGGTGCGCCGTCGTCGTGCTTGGGGTCCATGGTCAGCGCCTCCGGGAGGTCGGGTCGAGGGCCTCGCGCAGGGACTCGCCCAGCAGGGTGAAGCCGAGCGCGGTGATGGCGATGCACAGGCCGGGCAGGAACGCGAGCCACGGGTTGATGCCCAGCTCGGCCTGCGCGTAGGTGAGCATGCGGCCCCACTCGGCGGTCTCGGGGCGGCCGCCGCCGAGGCCGAGGAAGGACAGGGCGGCCGCGTCGATCACGGCCGTGGCCAGGGTGAGCGTGGCCTGCACGATCACGGGGCCCAGCGAGTTCGGCAGCACGTGGGACATCGTGATCCGTCCGCGCGAGAGGCCGAGGGTCTGCGCCGCGAGCACGTAGTCCGACCCCTTCTGCGTGAGCATCGAGGACCGCAGCAGCCGCGCGAACA
This sequence comes from Micrococcus sp. 093350064-1, assembly GCF_053627955.1. Taxonomy (NCBI): domain Bacteria; kingdom Bacillati; phylum Actinomycetota; class Actinomycetes; order Micrococcales; family Micrococcaceae; genus Micrococcus; species Micrococcus sp. 093350064-1. The sequence continues at coordinate 167,538 of NZ_JBSEYU010000004.1, read as the reverse complement.
CGGGCACCTGCGCCACCCCGATCGCGATCATCACCGCGAACGGGGTCTGTCCGAGGATCGCCGCGATGGACACCGCCAGCAGCAGGTTCGGCACCGAGAGCAGGATGTCCACGACGCGCATCACGACGGAGTCCACCCAGCCGCCGAACGTGCCGGCCAGCAGGCCGAGCAGCATGCCGCCGGCCAGGCCGAACGCCGTCGAGACGACGCCGATGAGCAGCGAGGCCTGCGCGCCCCAGATCAGCTTGGAGAGCACGTCCCCGCCGAAGCGGTCCAGGCCCAGCGGGTAGCCGGCCACCTCGCCGGGGCCGGGCACGTGGGTGGGGCGGATCTCGCGCATGCCGGGTGTGGCCGTGCCCGCGTACGGGGCCAGCACCGGGGCGAGGACGGCCACGAGCACGAAGAGCAGCACGATCACGGCGCCGGCGATCGCCGCCGGGTTGCGGCGCAGCCGCTGGAACGCGGCGCCCCACACGGAGGTGCCGCGGGTGTCCGCGGCGGCCTCGGTGGTCGCCTGGGTGGCCCCGGCCTCGACGGGCGCCAGCGCGTGCTCGACGGCGTGCTCGGTGGGTCCGCCGCCGGGGCTGGGGGGCAGGTTCACGCTCATGAGACACGCACCCTCGGGTCGATGAGGCCGTAGGAGACGTCCACGACCAGGTTGATCAGCGAGTAGAGCAGGGCGATGAAGATGATGAAGCCCTGCAGCACCGGGAAGTCGAGCTGGAAGATCGCCTGCGCGAGGAACCGGCCGATCCCGTTGAACGCGAACACCGTCTCGGTGAGCACCGCCCCGGAGATCAGCAGGCCCAGCTGCAGGCCGAGCGTGGTGCTCACCGGCAGCAGGGCGTTGCGCATGATGAACCGGTTTCGGATCAGGCGCGGGGCCAGGCCCTTGGCGCGGGCCGTGCGCACGAAGTCCGCGTCCTGCACGTCCAGCACGGAGGCACGGGTGATGCGCGCGATGATCGCCAGCGGGATGGTGCCCAGCGCGATGCCGGGCAGCACCAGGTGGGTCAGCGCGTTCAGGGCCGCGTCCCACTCCGCGGTGATGATGCCGTCCCACACGTAGAAGTTCGTGTAGTGGGTGGCGTCGATCCGCGGGTCCTGCCGGCCGTCCGTGGGCAGCCAGCCCAGCTTCACCGCGAACACCCACTTGAGGATGAACGCCAGGAAGAACACGGGCACCACCACGCCGACCAGGGACAGCACGACGGCGACGTCGTCCTGCCACCGGCCCACATGGCGGGCCGCCCAGTAGCCGAGCGGGATGCCGATGGCCACCGCGAACACGATCGCGAAGACCGAGAGCTCCAGCGTGGCCGGGAAGCGGTCCGCGAACTCCTCGACCACGGACCGGTTCGTCATGGTCGAGGTGCCGAAGTCGCCGCGCAGCAGCCGCCCCATGTAGGTGAGGTACTGCTCGAGCAGGGGCTTGTCGAAGCCGTACGCCGCGTTCACGCGGGCCACGGCCTCGGGGGTGGCGCGGTCGCCGAGCAGGGCGGTGGCGGGGCCGCCGGGCAGGCTGCGGACCCACACGAACAGCAGGACGGACAGTCCGAACAGGGTGGGGATCAGCAGCAGCAGGCGCTTGCCGATGAGTCTGAGCACGAGGGGCCTCCATGCCGGCGCGGGGGCCGGGCCGGTCGGTGCGAGGGACGGGCGGTGGCGGGCGGGCCGGCGACGACGGCGCCGGGGCGCGGCGCCGTCGTCGCCGGTGGGGCGGGTCGTCCCCGGCCCGCCGGGCTCACTCGGTCAGGTCGATCTCGTTGAAGACCTCGTCGTTGACCGGGCTCGCCGGGTAGGAGGCCACGCGCTTGTCGAAGGCCAGCGACGGGGCCGGGTGGGCGAGCGGGACCGCCGGGACGATCTCGGAGATCTGCTCGTTGATCTCCTGGTACTTCGGCGTCTGCTCCTCGAGCGTCGGGATCTGGCGGGCCTCCTCGAGGGCGGAGAACAGCTCCTCGTCGGTGAAGCCGAACTCGGGCTTCTCCTGGCCGAAGAACACGCCCACGAAGTTGTCCGTGTCGTTGTAGTCACCGGTCCAGCCGAGCAGGTGGATGCCGTGGTCCGAGGTGCCCTGCACCTGGTCGAGGTAGTCCGGGCTCCACTTGGCCGGCTTCGCGTTCACCGTGATGCCCACCTCGGCCAGCTGGCTCGAGAGGTTGGAGAACGCCTGCTCGGGGGTCGGCATGTACGGGCGCGAGACGCCGGTGGGGTAGTTGAAGTCGATCGTGAAGCCGTCCGGGTAGCCGGCCTCGGCGAGCAGCGCCTTGGCCTTGGCGGGGTCGTGCTCGTACGTGGTGACGTCCTCGCTGTACCCGTTCACGGACTTCGGGATGAACTGGGTGGCGGGCTCCGTGCCCTCGGGGAGGGTCTGCGCGATGAGGGCGTCCTTGTCGATCGCGTGGGCGATCGCCTGGCGCACCCTGACGTCCTGGAGCTCCTCCTTCTCCTGGTTCAGGCCCAGGTAGAGGATGGTGAACGGGTCGCGGGCCACCACGTTGAAGCCGGCCTCGGACAGCGCCGCGGTGTCCGCGGGGGCCACGAGGTCGTAGCCGTCGATGTCCCCGGCCTCGAGCGCCTGACGGCGGGCCACCGGGTCGTCGATCACGCGGAAGGTGATGTCCGTGACCTCGCCGCCCTCGCCCCAGTAGTCCTCGTTGGCGGTGAGCTTGACGTCCTCGCCCACGCTCCAGGACTCGAACTTGTAGGGGCCGGTGCCGGTGGGGTGTGCCCGGGCGTACTCGGACATCTGGGGCGACTCGGCGGTGCCGCCGACCTCGTCCGCCTTGTACTCCTCGAGCGCCTTCGGCGACTGCATGGCGAAGGCCGGCAGGGACAGGGAGGAGATGAAGCCCGCGAACGGCTGCGCCAGCGTGATCTTCACCTCGTGCTCGCCGGTGGCCTCGCACTCCTTGTAGACGGCGTCCTCGGGCTTGTCCGCGAAGCCGCGGAACAGCTTGCCGTAGTAGTACGAGAGGGTCTCCGACTGCTGGATGCCCGTGAAGTTGTACCAGCGGTCGAAGTTGGCGCACACGGCCTCCCCGTTGAACGGCTCGCCGTCGTGGAAGGTCACGCCCTCCTTCAGCTGGAACGTGTGGGTCAGGCCGTCCTCCGAGGACTCCCAGGACTCGGCCAGCAGCGGCGCGGGGTCCGCGGTGCCCGGCTTCGTGCCCACGAGGCCCTCGAAGATCTGACGGGAGACCCGGAACGTCTCGCCATCGCTCGCGAACGCCGGATCGAGGCTCTTGGGGTCGGAGGAGGCGGCGAAGATGAACGAGCCGTCCACTTGGGCGGCGTCGCCCCCGCCCGAGCCGCCGGAGCCGCCGCCGTCGCGCTGGCTCTGGGCGCAGCCGGTGACGAGCAGGGCGCCGGCCGCGGTGAGCGCGGCGGCGGACAGGAGTCGGTGACGCAGACGGGTGGCCATGGGGGCTCCTCCGGGAGAGGTCTCAGCCGAGACGCGGGTGCGAGGGGACCGCGCCGTCGGGTGTGACCTCGGGCACGCTCCTGGACGTGACTATAGCCACAAGCGCGGGCAGGAACGCAACGCAGGCCGCGTCTGCGCGTGCGGCACGGCGCCCTCAGGCCCCGGTGGGCACCCGCTCGCGACGCGCGGCGGCCCGCTCGCGGACCCAGCGCAGCACGTCCTCCGGACGGTTGGTGGTGAGCTCCTGCACCCCCTGGGCGAGGAGGAAATCGGCGTCCTCGCGCTCGTCGACGGTCCACACCCGCAGCCGCCGCCCCGCCGCCAGCCACGCCTTCACGTCCGCCAGGTGCTCCCGCACGTAGGCCACGGAGGGCCCCGCCATCCCGGCCCGGCCGCGCCAGACGAGCGCCTCGGACCCCGCCAGCGACTGACGCGCCGCCGCACGCACCGCCGCCCGGCTCAGCGGCCCCCGCGCGAGCCGGGTCGGCAGCTCCGTCGGCATGAGGTCCATCAGGGGGCAGAGGGGGTCCGTGCCGGCCAGCGGCGCCACGTGGCGCAGCGCGTCCGGATGGAAGCTCATGAGGGACACCTGCACCTGACCCAGTCGGCCGGTCTCCGGGTCCCAACCGGCCCGCAGCAGCTCCCGCAGCACCCGCTCCTCGAGCTCATGCCCGAACGGGGAGGGGTGCTTGAGCTCCACGGCCAGGCGCAGCGGCCGGTCCGCGGCCGCCGCGATCGCCAGGAGGTCGGCCAGGGTGAGCACCTGCTCCCCCGCGCCGCCGTACACGGCGGGCGGCGCCGTCGTCGTGGTGGGCTCGGCCCCCGGGCGCCGGGCGTGCCACGAGACGACGTCGAGGCCGCGCAGACGCTCGAGCGTGTGGTCCGCGACGGCGCCGCGCCCGTCCGAGGTGCGGTCCACGGTGGGGTCGTGCCAGCAGACGACCTCGCGGTCCCGCGTGAGCTGGACGTCGCATTCGAGACCGTCCGCGCCCACGGCGAGGGCGTGGAGCATGGCGGCGCGGGTGTGCTCGGGGAAGGCGGCGGAGGCACCGCGGTGGGCGATCACGAGGGCGGACACGCCGCCAGGCTAGGGAGCGCCTGTGCCGGCCACGTCACCGCAGGGTGCCCGGCTGGTTAACTGGTGGGGACCATTCGGTGCACGCGATCAGGAGCCTGCCGTGTCCTTCTCCCCCGACCCCGCCCAGCAGCTGCTCAGCGCCGGCGCCCTCGAACGCGCGGCGGGCCTGCGGCGCATGAAGGCCGTCGCCCTGGGCCTGCTCATCCTGCTGGCCGTGGTGTTCGTGGTCGCGTTCCCGTTGCAGGACGCCCACCCGGTGTGGGGCTACGTGCGCGCCGCCGCGGAGGGCGGCATGGTCGGCGCGCTGGCGGACTGGTTCGCGGTCACGGCGCTGTTCCGCCACCCGATGGGGGTGCCCGTGCCGCACACCGCCCTGATCCCGCGGAAGAAGGACCAGCTCGGCGCCGCGCTGACCGAGTTCGTGCAGGAGAACTTCCTGGACTCGGAGGTCGCCCACGAGAAGGTCGACGGATTGAAGGTGGCCGAGGCCGCCGGCGGCTGGCTGCGCCGTGAGGAGAACGCGGCCCGCACCGCCCGGGAGATCGCGACGGCGGCCCGGGGCGCCATGGCCGCGGCTGACGACGACGCCGTCCAGGAGCTGCTGCGCCAGCTGATGGAACGCCACATGGTGGCCCCGGACTGGTCCCCCACGCTCGCGGGCGTGCTGGAGGACGTGGTGGCCGGCCGGCACCACGAGCGCGTGGTGGACCTCGTGGTCGCCCACACCGGGGACTGGGTGGCCGCCCACCCCGAGCTGTTCGTCGAGACGGTGCGCCGCCGCTCCCCCGAGTGGAGCCCGGACCTCGTGGACCGCCTCCTCGCCGAGCGACTGCACGCCGAGACCCTCAGATACCTCGCCGGCATCCGCCGCGACCGGCAGCACGAGGCCCGCCGCGCCGTCGACGACTGGCTCGACCGCCTCGCCGACGAGATGCGGAACGAGCCGGCCACCCGCGCCTCGGTGGAACGGTTCAAGCGGAACCTGTTCGCGGACGAACGGCTGCGCGCGTGGGCCGGGCGGGCCTGGGTCTCCCTGCGGGACTCGCTCCTGGATGCGCTCGAGGACCCGTCCTCCGACCTGCATCGCGCGCTCGTGGCCGCCCTGCGCGACCTCGGCGCCCGCCTGCAGGAGGACCCCGAGCTGCGCGACCGCGTGGACGGCCACGCCCGCCGCGCCGCGGCGTATGCGCTGAGCTCCTACGGCCCGGCGCTCACCGGGGTGATCGAGGAGACGGTCGCCCGCTGGGACGGCGAGCAGACCGCGCGCACCCTCGAGCTGTTCGTGGGCAAGGACCTGCAGTTCATCCGCATCAACGGCTCGATCGTCGGTGCGCTCGCGGGCCTGGCGATCCACGGGGTGGCCACGCTGTTCCTCTGAGCCGCCGCCCCTACCCCGCACTTTCGAACGTGAAATGGGGCGAATGGGCGCTTTCGAGCGTGAGATAGGCCCTCTCTCACGTTCGAAAGCGCGGGGACGGGGGCGATGGACGCGCGGGGGCGAGGCCGTCAGGCGGCCGGCTTGTCCTTCTCGTCCTTGCCGCCGGGCAGGGCGCGACGGATCGCGCCGAAGACGCCGCCGTAGTCCTTGGTGCCCTCCGACTCCCCCGCGGCGCGCCCCTGTGCGGCGCCCTCGCGGATCTCGCCGGGGATCACCATCGGCAGGGGGCCGAAGAGCTCCGCGGCGTTCTCCATCACGGCCTTGCCCATGGCGCGGTTGCCCACGCCGCCGATCACGGCGCCCACGCCGAACGGCACGGCGCGGCCCACGAAGCCGGCACCCTGCCGCAGGAGCATCTTGCGCATGAACGTCCTCTTGAGGCGATCCACCACGAACGCGCTGATGCCGGTGCCCGATGCGGTGCCCGCGAGCGCGTTGAGGCTGGACTGCGGGTCGTAGGGACGGCCGGCCTTGGCGGCGGCCTCGCGGAGCAGCTCCTTGGCGTCGTCGCCGAGCATGAGGCCCATGACGAGGGCCTGGGCGCGCTGCGGGTCCTGCGTGGTGATGCCGTGCAGCTCGGCGAGGGACTGCGCGTAGAGGGCGGTGGCCTCCATGAAGCCGGCGACCGCGGCACCGGACAGGCCGAGCGCGGCCACGGTGCCGATGCCCGGGACGATCGCGGTGCCGCCCACGGCGGCACCGGCCCCCGTGACGGTGGTCAGGTACTGCTGCCCGAGCCGCTCGGCGAGACGCTCCGGGCTCTCCCCCGGGTGCTTCGCCGCCATGCGCTGGATGTTCTTCAGGACCAGGGGGCGCTGGACCGCCAACACCGTGGAGAGGGCCTTCTCGAAGCCCTCCGTGGGCTCGCCGTTCTCATCGAGTGCCGACTTCAGCCCGAAGTCCTTCACCTTCCCGGACGCGTACCGGCCGATCGTCGAGTTCTTTGCCATGCGCGCCACAGTATCGGCGCGCGACCCCCGCGGTCAGGACCCGGGCGTCGCCGCGCGCAGGGAGTGCTCGAGGAAGATGCGCACGTCACGGACCTCGTCGGGGCCGGTCCCGTGCAAGATCCCGGGGTAGGTGCGCACGGTCAGGCGGGTGTGCTCCTCGGCCCACGCGCGGGTGTGGGCGACGGCGTCCGGATGGATCACGGGATCCTCGGCGTCCCGGCCCCAGAAGAACGGGCGCGGGCCCGGTCCCTCGGCCGGGGAGTCGAGCATGGCCAGCAGCTCGTTGTCGACGGCGAAGCCGCTCAGGCCCACACCGCAGGTGAACGCCTCGGGGCGCAGACGCAGGACCGTCGTCGCCATGGCCATGCCCTGGGAGAAGCCGAGCACCGAGACCGTGCGGAAGCCGGCCGCCACGACCTCCTCGGCGGAGAGCACGTCGAACACGCGGTGGGCGGCGGCGAGCACCTGGGCGAAGTCGGACTGCAGCAGCAGGTCGAGCAGGAACCAGCCGTGCGCGCCGGGGTCGCCCGGGCCTTCGGAGGCCGTCTCGTCGATCTCGAAGCCGCCGCGCACCGCCAGGCCGGTGCACCGCTCCGGGAGCATCGGGAAGTGGCGGCGCGCCGCGCGGACCTCGTTGGAGCCGTAGCCGTGGAACACGAGCACCAGGTCCGTGCCCGCGCGCTCCGCCGGCGGGCGCGACCACACCACGCTGTGGCCGGAGCTGATCGTCTCGGTGACTGGTGCGGGCGTGGGGCTCATGGCTCCATCCTAGGGAGAGGCCCCTGACCGGGCGTCATGCCTGGTCAGGGGCCGCTCTCCGGTGGGCCCTGCGGGGATCGAACCCGCGACCGGCGGATTAAAAGTCCGATGCTCTGCCAGCTGAGCTAAAGGCCCCCACCCGCGGCCGACGACGACGGCGCGCGGCCGACGACGGCGACCCTCACGGGTGCCCTCCGATGGTAGCCCAGGCGTCCGGGGCACTACCGTGGACGGGGCCGCCGCCTCCGGCGACCACATCCCCACCCCGATGCGCCCTCGAAGGGAGCCCGCCCATGGCACGTCACCGCCTGCCCGCCGGCCGCGGCGCCAGCTCGAGCGCCTCGGGCGTGCTGCGCCCCCACCGGCCCCGCCTCTCGGAACCGCAGGAGCTCACGCACTTCGCCGGCGGCGAAGACCCGCAGGAAGTGGCCGCGGCGGCCTCGCGCCTGGCCCACGCCCTCGTGGCCGGCGGCCGCGCGGAGGAGGACCCGGCCATCGTCGAGCGGCTGGTCGGGCTGGTCCGCGAGCTGGGCGTCGAGACGCTCGCCGAGCTGTGGGCGGACGCCCCGCCCGTCTCGCTCGCCGGCGCCCTGTGGCGCCTGTACGCGCTCCAGGAGGCGACGACCCGCGACGGCGAGCGCTGGGCCGCCTGGTACCGCGCCGGGCATGCCGCCTACGCCTCGCGCGTCGTGGCGGGCGCCGTCGAGCCGCCGGGGCCGGCCGAGCTGCGCCGCCTCACGGACACGATCCTCACGGGCGCCTACCGCTCCGAGATCGACGTCGCGTTCGAGCGCGCCGCGGCCTACGCCCGCGTCGTGGCTCTGGGCCAGGTCGAGCACGCCGAGGGCTCCGAGGCCGCCGCCCCGGACCGCGCCGCCGCCCTCACCCGCCGGGCCGCGCGCCTGGTCAGCACCGCCGACGCCCTGGAGGCGGCGGGTCGAGCGTTTCGGGACGGATCGCTAGACTGATGGGGACGGCGCCGGGCCGCTGGTAACCCCGGGCTCCAACACATAGCCGCTGCGAGCGGCCTTCCGCCGAGAGGCGTTCCCGGTCCGGCGTCGTCGTCGACCCCTTCGCCACCCGTCGACGAGAGAGCGACCGCTGCCCATGTCCCCCCGCATGCCCTGGCTCGTCACGCGCGACACCCCGGCGCTGCGCCACATGGCGGACCTCGCCGAGGCCCTGCACCGGGCGGTGCACCTGGTGGCCCAGGTCGCGGGGACCCGCGGACCCGAGGCGGACCGTGCCGCCCGTGAGCTCGAGGAGCTCGACTCGTCCTCGAGCGCCACCCTCATGGCCTTCCTCACCGCGCTGCGCAGCGCCTACGTGACTCCGCTGCCCCGTCAGGACCTCTACCGGCTGGCCAGCGGCGTGCACGCGGCCACCCGGCGCGTCGTGTCGGCGGGCGTGCTGATCCAACGGGCCGACCTCGAGGAGCTGCCGACGCACGCCCTCGACGTCCTCGAGACCGTGGGTCGTCAGGCCGAGCTGCTCGCCCGCGGCGCCGCCGAGATGCGCGACCTCGACGCCCTGGAGGCCACGTGGATGCAGCTGCTGCGCGCCTCCCGCCGCACGGAGCGGATCATGGTCGAGTGGCTCGCCGATCTCGGCATGGACCTGCTGCAGCGCGACTACAACCGCCAGCGCGAGGTCGCCTGGGCGCTGCACGCGGCGCTCGAGGCCCTCTCCCGCGTGAACATGGACCTGGGCATGGTGCTCGTCCGTGAGTCCTGAGCCGGTGGAGGCGCCGTGACCGCGGGGCTCGCCGTCGTCCTCGTGCTGCTGTGCGCCGTCGGCGCGCTGATGGGGTTCCGTGACGCCCCCAACGCCGCGGCGCTGCCTGTCCGGTACCGGGCGCTGACACCGCGCGGGGCCCTCCTCCTGACCGGAGCGGTCAACACCGTGGGCGCGCTGCTGGGCATCGGGCTCATCACGCTGAGCGTGCACTACTTCACCTCGCCCGCGGTGCGCAGCGAGATCGGCCCCCTGGCCGTGGGCGTGTCCTGCGCGGTGACCCTCGTGTGGGGTCTGCTGCTGTGGTGGCGGCGCCTGCCCGGCTCCAGCACGCACGCGCTGATCTCCGCGCTGGCGGGCAGCCACCTCGCCGTGCGCCTGAGCCTGCACATCGACGTCGCCCACACCATCTTCGACCTCGTCCGCGCCGAGGTGCTGCTCAGCCTGCTGCTCTCGCCCCTGATCGCGTGGGCGCTCGCCCGCCTGCTCACCGCGCCCGCCACGCGGCTCGCCACCCGCGGCACCACGGTCAACGTCCAGCACCGGGCCCGCGTCGCGTTGGGCATCTCCGCCAGCGCCATGGCCATGGGCCACGGCCTGCAGGCCGGTCAGCGCATGGGGGTGCTGTGGGCCGCCGTGCTGGTGGGGTCCGGGTCCGTCCTGGCGCCGGACGCCCTGACGGCCGAGTTCGTGGGGGGCGCGTTCCTGTTCGCCCTCGCGGTCGGGCTCGGCACGCTAGGCGGCGCCTGGCGGATCGCCTGGACCCTCACCGAGCGTCTCGTGCGCCTCGACCCCCTGCGGGCGTCCGTGGCCGCCGTCATCCCCGCGGGCCTGCTGTTCGTCGGATCCCTGGTGTTCCACCTGCCCCTGTCCTCCACCCACACGGCGACGGCGGCCATCGTGGGCGCCGGCCAGACGCAGACCTACGCGTCCGTGCGCTGGCCCACCGTGCTGCGCGTGGTCGGCTGGTGGCTGCTCACGCCGGTGGCCTGCGCCCTCCTCGGCCTCCTCGGCACGCTGGCCCTCCTCCCGCTGGCCTGAGGCCGCGCCCGACGACGACGCCCGGCCCCGCAGACGCCGCGACCCCGCCCGGCGTGCGGCCGGACGGGGTCGGGGACGGAGCGCGGGGCGGCTCAGCCGAAACGGCCGGAGACGTAGTCCTCGGTCTGCTGGCTCGAGGGGTTGTTGAAGATGACGTTGGTGTCGTCGTACTCGATCAGCTTGCCGGGCTTGCCGACGCCCTGGATGTTGAAGAACGCGGTCTTGTCCGCCACGCGCGCGGCCTGCTGCATGTTGTGCGTGACGATGATGACCGTGTACTCCTCCTTGAGCTCGTTGATCAGGTCCTCGACGGCGAGGGTGGAGATCGGGTCGAGCGCGGAGCAGGGCTCGTCCATGAGGATCACGTCGGGCTGCACCGCGATGGAGCGGGCGATGCACAGACGCTGCTGCTGACCGCCGGAGAGGCCGGAGCCGGGCTTGTCGAGGCGGTCCTTGACCTCGTTCCACAGGTTGGCGCCGCGCAGGGACTTCTCCACGAGCTCGTCCGCACGGGACTTGTTCAGGCGGGTGCCGTTGAGCTTGTAGCCGGCCAGCACGTTGTCGCGGATGGACATCGTGGGGAACGGGTTCGGGCGCTGGAAGACCATGCCGATCTGGGAACGGACGCGGACCGGGTCCACACCGGGCCCGTAGATGTCCTCGCCGTCGAGCAGGAGCTGGCCGTCCACGGTGGCGCCGGGGAGCACCTCGTGCATGCGGTTGATGCTGCGCAGGAAGGTGGTCTTGCCGCAGCCGGAGGGGCCGATGAAGGCAGTGACGGAGCGGGGGGCGATGTCGATGTTGACGCCCTCGACGGCCTTGAACTTGCCGTAGAAGACATCGACGTCGACGGCCTGGATGCGCTTGGACATGAGTGGTTCTGTTCCTTCGTGGAAGTCTCTGGGGGGGTGCGACGGGGTCGGGGCCGGCCGCCCGGGGGATTCCGGGCGGCCGGGCCTCACCGGCCCTTCTTGGGGGCGAACGCCTTGGCGATGAACCGTGCCGCCAGGTTGAGCAGCATGACGATGGTGACGAGCAGCAGGGCGGCTGCCCAGGCGCGGGCGGTCGAGGGGTCCGCCGCCGTAGGCGAGGTCGGGGCGACCAGCTGGCGGTAGATGTACACCGGCAGCGCGGTCATCCAGTTGTCGAACGGGTTCCAGTTGATGCTGGTGGCGAAGCCGGCCGTCACGAGGATCGGCGCGGTCTCGCCCGCCACGCGGGCGATGGCCAGGGTGACGCCGGAGGCGATGCCGGAGATCGCGGTGGGCAGGACCACCTTGGCGATGGTCTGCCACTTGCGCACGCCGAGGGCGTAGGCGCCCTCGCGCAGCTCGTTGGGCACCACACGGAGCATCTCCTCCGTGGATCGCACGACCACGGGGATCATGAGCACCGAGAGCGCGATCGCGGCCGTGAGACCCATCTGCACGGACTGCAGTGCGGTGGACTTGCTGCCGGTGACCAGGGTCAGGACCCACGTGATCGCGGCGTAGGCGAAGAGGCCGGCCACGATCGAGGGGATGCCGGTCATGACGTCCACGAAGAACACGATGGCGCGGGAGAACCAGCCGCCGCGGCTGTACTCCACCAGGTAGATGGAGGTGAGCATGCCGATCGGCACGGAGATCAGGGTCGCGATGATCGTGATCACGACGGTGCCGATCAGGGCGTGGCCGAAACCGCCCGCGAGCCCGCCGGCGGGCTTGCCGTCCTCCACCCACGCCGAGTCGTCGATGCCGGTGATGCCCTTCATGTCGTACGCCATGATCTGCGGGTTGGCGATCAGGGTCGGCAGACCGGCGGAGAGGACCGACCACAGCACGGAGACCAGCGGCACCAGGGCCACGAGGAACGCCAGCCACACGAGGTTGCGGCACAGGCCGTCTGCGGCGCGGCGCCGGTTCTCCATCACGCGGGTGGCCACGTAGAGCCCCGCGATGTAGAGGATGGCGGCGATGATCACGAAACCGACGACGTTGAAGGCGCCGCTGAGCAGCACGGTCAGGCCGGCGGCGACGACGGCCGCGGCAGCTGCGACGGCCATCCAGGTCCAGCCGGGCTTCTGACCCTCGGTCAGGGAGTGACGCCGCGGCGTCACGCTGTCCTCGGTGGCCCGGGGAGAAGTCGAGACAGTGCTCATGTCAGTTGGCTCCCGAGAATTCCTTGTGCTTGTTCACGATCGCGCGGGCGATCATGTTCACCGCCAGGGTGATGATGAAGAGCATGAGACCGGCAGCGATCAGCTCGTGCAGGCGCATGTTGAACGCCTCGGGGAAGTTGAGCGCGATCTCCGACGGGATCGTCTGGTTCCTGCCGGACTCCACGAGCGACCAGGAGAAGACGCCGCCGGAGAGCACCATGGTGACCGCCATGGTCTCGCCGAGCGCGCGGCCGAGGCCGAGCATGATCGAGGAGACGATGCCGGCCCGGGCGAACGGGAACACGGTCATCTTGATCATCTCCCAGCGCGTGGCGCCGAGGCCGAGCGCGGCCTCCTCGTGGAGCTTCGGGGTCTGGGTGAAGATCTCACGGCAGAGCGCGGTGATGATCGGCAGAACCATCACGGCCAGCACGACGCCCGAGGTCAGCAGGGTGCGGCCCGTGGTGGTGGCCGAGCCGCCGAAGAACGGGATGAAGCCCAGGTTCTCGTTGAGCCAGCCGTAGATCGGCACCATCAGCGGAGCGAGCGTCAGCCAGCCCCACACGCCGTAGACCACGGAGGGGATCGCGGCCAGCAGATCGATCACGAAGCCCACCGACTGCGCGATGCGCGGGGGCGCATAGTGCGAGATGAACAGGGCGACACCGATCGCGACCGGGGTGGCGATGAGCAGAGCGATGATCGACACCATCACGGTGCCGGCCATGAGCGGCCACACGTACTGGAAGAAGGAGTCCGCAGACACGAGCTCCGCGCCCGGCTGCAGGGCAGGCCATGCCTCCGTCAGGAGGAAGACCGCCACGAAGGCGAGCACGAGCAGGATCAGGACGGCGGCCGCAAGGGCCCCGCCGGAGAGGAGCTTGTCTCCGGCGGCTCCGCGGCGGGGGCCGCGCAGGCTGGACGGCTTCGGTGCCGCCTCGTTGGTGGTTGAGGACACAGTGCCTTCCCTCAGATCGACGTGCGTGGTGATGGACGGGCCGCGACGAACGAGAGCCCTGACGCGGCTTCAGCCGCCGGGCCCGTGGGGCCCGGCGGCCGAAGCGGCGGTGGGTCAGCCGACAAGAAGCGACATCAGCCCTTGACCGAGATGGCCTCGATGCGCTCCATGGCCTTCTTGCGGGTGTCCTCGGAGATCGGGGCGTTGCCCGCGGACTCCTCGGCGGTCTTCTGACCGTCCTCGGACACGACGTACTCGGCGAAGGCCTTGACCTGGTCCACGGTCTCCTGCGACTCGTACTGGTTGCAGTAGATGTGGTAGGAGACCAACACGACGGGGTACACGCCGGACTCGTCGGTGGCGCGGTCGAGCTCGATCGAGCCGTCCTCCTTGGCCTCGGACTTCTCGACGGTCGCGGCCGCGGCCTCGGCGGAGTACTTCACGTACTCCTCGCCGACCTTCACGGACACGGTGCCCAGCTCGCCCACGGCGGAGGCGTCGGCGTAGGTGATGGCGCCCTCGGTCTGGGAGGCCAGGCCCACGACACCCTTGGTGCCCTGGGCCGACTCGGCGGTGATGTCGGACGGCCAGGTCTCGACCTCGTCGTAGGACCAGGCATCGCCGGCGGCCTCGGTGAGGTAGGCGGTGAAGTTCTCGGTGGTGCCCGAGTCGTCGGAACGGTGCACGACGGTGATCGGGGTGTCGGGCAGCTCGACGCCCTCGTTCTGCGCGGCGATGGCCTCGTCGTTCCAGTTCTTGATCTCGCCGGAGAACACCTTGGCGATGGTCTCGGCGTCCATCTTGACCTCATCGACGCCCGGCAGGTTGTAGGCCACGGCGATCGGGGAGATGTAGGCCGGCACGTGGAACGCACCCTCGTCGCCGCAGTTCTCCTTGGCGGACTCAGCCTCCTCCTCCTTGAGGGCGGCGTCGGAGCCGGCGAAGGAGGTGGCGCCGGCGAGGAACTTCTCACGACCGGCACCGGAGCCGTCCGGGGAGTACTGCACGGTCAGGTTCGGAGCGATCTCGGTGACACCCTGGGTCCAGGCGGTCATGGCCGCCTCCTGCGAGGAGGCGCCGGCGCCGACCAGGTTGCCCTGGACCTCGGAGGTGGTGCCCTGCTCGCCGCCGGCGGAGCCGGAGGCATGCTCGCCGCCGGCGGAGCCGGAGGCATCGGAGCCGCCGTTGCCGCTGTCCGCGGAGGAGCAGGCGGTCAGGGCGATGGCGGCCACGGACAGGAGGGCGGCGGAGCGGCCGAAGCGGTGAGCCTTCACGAAGAGCCTCTTTCAATCGGATGACGACGGTGAGGGCAGAGCGTCCGGCTGGCCCGGTTCTGCACCGCACCCGACCGTACGGTCCAGAGGTGAATCGAGTGCTCGGCCGGGGTGAACAGATGGTGAACGGGAGCGGCATTCGCAGGAATGATCTGTGCCGTGGGCCACAATGCTTGGTTGAGCCTCGCACGGCGGGGGCACCGCGGCGTCGGACTAGGCTGGCCGCATGACGGACCGCTTCGCCACCGCCACGGGCACGGTGCCGATGGTCGACCCCCAGACCCGCGGGGAACGTCTCGGCCGCTTCCTGCGTCGGCGCGCCCGTGCGGGCTGGTCCCGCGTCCGCTCCTCCGTGGGCCAGGCCGCCCTCGTCGCTGTCTGCGCGGTGGGCGCCTACTGGTTCGCGGAGGCCGTCCTGGGCCACCAGCAGCCCCTGTTCGCCTCCACCGCCCTACTGATCGCCCTCGGCTTCCAACGGGAGCCGAAGCTGCGCAAGGTGGCCGAGGTCGCCGTCGGCTGCACCGTCGGCATCCTGATCGGGGACCTGCTCATGGTCGGGCTCGGCCGCGGCCTGTGGCAGGCCTCGGTGGTCCTGTTCGTGTCCGTGATGGTGGCCCGGTTCCTGGACTCCGGCGCCACGTTCACGATGCAGATGTCCCTGCAGTCCGTCCTCGTGGTCCTCCTGCCCACCGGCACGGGAGGGCCGTTCGTCCGCAGCCAGGACGCGATCGTGGGCGGCGTCCTGGCCCTGCTCGTCACGTTCCTCTCGCCCCAGGACGTGCGCCGTCCCGCGGTGCGTCAGCTGGGTGGACTCTACGACTCGATCGCCACGGTGCTGCGCGACCTCTCCCGGGCCCTGCGGGAGAACGACTCCCGCACCGCCTGGATGGCGCTCGTGGCCAGCCGCGGCACGCACACCACGCTGGAGGCGCTGCGCAAGGAGCTGCGCGTCACGCATGAGCAGACCGTGTTCAACCCGCTGCACCGCTCCTCGCGCTCCTTCGTGGAGGACGCGGTGAACGCGGCGGACCGCTCGGACCTGGCGGTGCGCTCCCTGCGGATCGTGGCCCGGCGGGTGGTCTCGGTCCTGGACGAGGGTGTGTTCGACGACGACGACCGCGAGCGCCTGGCAGCCTGGTTCGACGACGCCGCGGACGCCGTCGAGATCCTGCACCGCTCCCTCGTGGAGCCGCAGGCCGAGGGCCGCCATCGCTCGCTGTCCGTGGCGCGGGACGCCCTGGGGGCGTCCGCGTCCGCGCTGGACCCGCACCAGCTGGGCGGCGGGTCCGTGCACGGCGAGGCGCTCGTGATGCTGCTGCGGCCCATGATGGTGGACCTCATCGAGGCCACGGGCGCCGAGCACGACGAGGCGCGCGGCTACCTGCCCCGCGTCTGAGCCCGACGGCGGCGCACGGCCCCGGCGGCCGACGTCGGACCGCGCGCGGTGCCGGCTAACGCGTCCGCCTCGGCTCCTAGAGTGGGCGCATGGCCACCAAGACCGCCCCGAAGCGTGCCCCCGGATACCGCTGCACCGAGTGCGGCTGGACCACCGTGAAGTGGGTCGGCCGCTGCGGGGAGTGCCAGTCGTGGGGCACGGTCGAGGAGATCGGCCTGACGTCCACCACCGGCCGCACGCGCGCGGCCACGGTCGCGGAGGTCGCGCCGCGCATCGCGGACGTGGACGCCACGCTGGCCTCGTTCCGCTCCACGGGGGTGCGCGAGCTGGACCGTGTGCTCGGCGGCGGCCTCGTGCCGGGCGCGGTGATCCTGCTGGCCGGCGAGCCGGGCATCGGCAAGTCCACGCTGCTGCTGGACGTGGCCGCCCAGACGGCCCGCGGCGCGGGCGGCGGCGGTCCGCGCTCGGTGCTGTACCTGACGGGCGAGGAGTCGGCGGCGCAGGTGCGCTCCCGCGCAGACCGGATCGGGGCGATCGCGGACACCCTGCGTCTGACGGCGGAGACGGACCTGGGCCGGGCACTGGGGCAGATCGAGCGGACGGACCCGGAGCTGGTGATCGTGGACTCCGTGCAGACCCTGCAGTCCACCGAGGTGGACGGGATCGCCGGGGGCGTCAGCCAGGTGCGCGAGGTGGCGGCCAGCCTCATCCGCACGGCCAAGGAGAAGGGGATCACCACGGTCCTGGTGGGCCACGTGACGAAGGACGGGACCATCGCCGGCCCGCGGCTGCTCGAGCACCTCGTGGACGTGGTCTGCCAGTTCGAGGGGGACCGCCACTCACGGCTGCGCCTGGTGCGTGCGGTGAAGAACCGCTTCGGGCCCACGGACGAGGTCGGCTGCTTCGACCTGCGGGAGGACGGCATCGAGTCCCTGGACGACCCCTCCGGTCTGTTCCTCTCGGGCGTCTCGGAGCCGGTCGAGGGCACGTGCGTGACGGTGACGCTCGAGGGCCGGCGCCCGCTCGTGGCCGAGGTGCAGTCCCTGCTCACCCCGTCCGCCGGCGGCAGCCCGCGCCGCACCGTCTCCGGCGTGGACGCGGCGCGCGTGAACATGCTCCTGGCCGTGCTCCAGCGCCGGGCCCGTTTCGCCCTCGCCCAGGACGACTGCTACGTGGCCACCGTGGGCGGCGTGCGACTCTCGGAGCCCGCCTCGGACCTGGCCGTGGCCGTCGCCGTGGCCTCGGCGAAGCTCTCGGCCCCCGTCCCGCAGGGGATGATCGCGGTCGGCGAGCTCGGGCTTGCCGGGGAGGTGCG
Organism: Micrococcus sp. 093350064-1; assembly: GCF_053627955.1. Lineage (NCBI taxonomy): Bacteria > Bacillati > Actinomycetota > Actinomycetes > Micrococcales > Micrococcaceae > Micrococcus > Micrococcus sp. 093350064-1. Next base: position 150,028 of record NZ_JBSEYU010000004.1, on the reverse strand, counting down.
CCCCGTGCCCGGCATCGGGCGACGGGTGCGTGAGGCTGCGCGGCTGGGCTTCACCCGCGCGCTGGTCCCCCGCTCCCCCGAGCCGCTCGGGGAGGTCCCGGCGGGCTTCACGGTGGCGGAGGTCGGCTCGATCGGCGAGGCCCTCGCCACGATCCCCACGTGGACCGGCGGCGGCCCGGCCGCGCGTCCGGAGGTCGGCCCCGGCCGCTGACGACGCGCCCGGCTCAGCGGGACGGCGACGGCGACGGGTCGGTGGTCGTGGCCGGTGCCGCGGACGGCGAAGCCGACGCCGATGCTGAGGCGGACGCCGAGGCTGAGGCCGACGCCGGAGCTGAGGCGGACGCCGACGGGGAGGCGCTGCCGCTCGAGGAGGGGGTGGCCGAGGAGGGGGTGGCCGAGGAGCCGCCGTCCTGGGCCCCCGGGGCGAGCTCCTCGAGGATCTTCAGCGCGACGGGGCGGGAGGTGACGTCGCCGAGGCTGACCGTCAGCAGATGGGGTCCGGGCTCCGCGAGAGCGCCGAGTCGGCCGCAGTCCTGGCTCGAGGCACGGCCGGACCAGCGGTACACGGCGGTGAGCTCCTCGTGCGGGTACAGCACCCGCTGGGCCTCCGCGGGGTCCGCCTGGCAGATGCGGGTGGAGAAGACGTCGTCGCCCTCGGCCGTGCGGATCCTGAACTCCTGTCGGGCCGTGCCCACATCCGTGCGGCACGGGGTCGAGGAGAGGTTCGTGATGCCCAGGCGCAGCTCGGCCTCCTCGCCCCGCTGGTACTCGGACCGGTCCGCGGAGGCGGTGATCCGCAGGTCCGAGGGCCGGCACTCGGCCGCGTCCTCGAGGGCCACGGTGGGCGAGGCGGAGCCGGACTCGGCGTCCGTCGCCGGGGCGGGCGACGGGGAGTGCACCGGCGTCGGGGCGGCGGAGGGGTCGGCGTCCTCGGAGGAGAAGGCGCCGATCCCGGCGCGGACGAGCGCCACGACGGCCCACCCCACCAGGAGCAGGAGCACGAGGGCGAGCAGGGCGGCCACGAGCCGCCGGCGGCGGTAGACGGCGGGGGACGGCTTCGACCCGGGGGAAGTCGGACGAGACGGCATGCGATCCAGGGTAGGCGGCGGCGCACCCTACAGTGGACGCCATGCCCGCGCCCGCCCCCCTCGTCCCGCCCACGGTGGACGTGCCGCGCCTGCACGACGCGGTGCTGGGCTGGTTCGCCGTCCACGCCCGGGACCTTCCCTGGCGCAGCCCGGACTGCTCCCCGTGGGGCGTGCTCGTCTCGGAGATCATGCTCCAGCAGACACCGGTCGTGAGGGTGCTGCCCCGCTGGCGGGAGTGGCTGGAGCGCTGGCCCACCCCCGCGGACCTGGCCGCCGCCCCCACCGCAGACGTGCTCACGGCCTGGGACCGGCTCGGCTACCCGCGCCGGGCCCTGCGCCTCCAGGAGGCCGCCCGGGCCGTCGTCGAGCGCCACGACGGCCGGGTGCCGGCCGACCCCGCCGACCTGCGCGCCCTGCCCGGCATCGGCGAGTACACGGCCGCGGCGGTCGCGAGCTTCGCGTTCGGCATCCCCGAGACCGTCGTGGACACCAACGTGCGCCGGGTGATCGCGCGCGCGGTCGCGGGTGAGGCCCTGCCCGGCAGGTCGCTGACCCGCGCCGAGATGCGCCGCGCCCAGGCCCTCATGCCCGAGGACCCCACCCGCGCCAACGCGTGGAACGCGGCCGTCATGGAGCTCGGGGCCCTCGTCTGCACCGCCCGCTCCCCCGCCTGCGAGCGCTGCCCCCTGGCGGAGACGTGCGCGTGGGTCGCAGCGGGCTCCCCGCCGCCGGTGGAGGTGCCGCGCGGCCAGGCCTGGGCCGGCACGGACCGTCAGGTGCGCGGGGCCGTGATGGCCGCCGTCCGCGAGCACGGGCGCGTGGCCGAGGCGGAGGTGCCCGCCGTCGTCGTGGCCGGGGGGCGGCTCGGGTCGCACCGCCCCGACGACGCGCAGTGGGCGCGGTGCGTCGCCGGGCTCGTGTCGGACGGGCTGCTGGCCCGGGACGACGACGGCGGCCTCACCTTCCCGGACTGACCTCGCCGGGGCACGGGGCGGCCCGCGGTGCGGCGGATCAGAGGCGGCGGATCATCCGCGTGTTGCCGAGCGTGTTCGGCTTGACCCGGGCGAGGTCCAGGAACTCGGCGACACCCTCGTCCGTGGAGCGCAGCAGTTCCGCGTAGACCTCCGGGTCCACGACGGACTGGTCCGCCATCACCTCGAAACCGTGCCGGCGGAAGAACTCGACCTCGAAGGTCAGGCAGAAGACCCGCTCGACGCCCACGGCCCGCGCACGGTCCAGCAGCTCCTCGATGACCAGGTGCCCGACGCCGGCCCCCCGGTGGGCCTGCGAGACGGCGAGGGTGCGGACCTCGGCGATGTCCTGCCACATCACGTGGAGGGCGCCGAAGCCGGCCAGGGTCCCGTCCGCCTCCTCGGCGACCACGAACTCCTGGATGGCCTCGTAGTAGGCCACAGCCTCCTTCTGGAGCAGCACGCGCTCCCGCGCCAGCGGCTCCACGAGCGCCTGGATGACCGGGACGTCCTGGGTCCGCGCCGAGCGGAGGGTGAGGGGGCGGTCGGCAGGCATGGGGTCCAGTCTAGGCACGGACATCCCGACCCCGGACAGACGGGAGCCCCCGTCCCGGCGGACCGGGCGGGGGTTCCCGCGGCGTCGACGGCAGGCTCAGGCCTGCTGCTCGCCCTCGTCCCCGGACAGGAACTTCTCCTGCGCGCCGTCGACACCCTTGTTCACGGTGTCGCCGTGCTCGCCGAGCTTGTCGCCGTGCTTCTCCTGAGCGTTGTCCACGGCCTCGTCGATCTTGTCCGAGTGCTGGTTTGCGAGGTTGTTCAGGTCACCGATACCCATGGGCGGCCTCCTTCTTCTCGGGGCTGCTCCGCAGCCGTCCCGGCGAGCGCCGGGTCGAGGCGGAGACAGGACCACCGTCGAGCGGTCACAGACCACAGTGGCACCGATCCCGCCGCGAGGGAACCCCTCTCGTGCCTGCGGGGAGGCGGGCCGGTTCAGCGGTCCGTGGAGAGGCCGTCCTTAATGCCAGCGGCGGTGTCGCGGACCTCGGCCTCGGCGTCCCCGCGGGGGCACGACGACGGCCCGCCGCGCCCTCCCCGAGGGGAGGGGCGACGGGCCGTGGGCACCGGACACGCGGTCCGGCGTCGTGGGTCAGGCCCCGCAGGTCACACGGAGCGGTCGGCGTCCACCGGATCGCCGGCACCGGACTCGAGCTCGGCCAGCTCCGCGCCCTCCAGGGCCTCCCGGCCGCCGGAGAACGCGAACGTCAGCTCGGCGCCCTCCCCCTCGCCCGTGGCGTCCACGGTGATGAGGGAGCCGGCCGGGATCTCGCCGAAGAGGATCTTCTCCGAGAGCTGGTCCTCCACCATCTGCTGGATGGTGCGGCGCAGCGGGCGGGCGCCCATGGCCGGATCGTAGCCGCGGTCCGCGAGCAGGTCCTTGGCGGACTGGGTGAGCTCGATGGACAGGTCCTGCTCCGCCAGGCGCTTGCCGAGGCGGGAGACGAACAGGTCCACGATCTCCACGATCTCGTGCTTCTGCAGCTGCGGGAACACGATCACGTCGTCCACACGGTTGAGGAACTCGGGGCGGAAGTGCTGACGCAGCTCCTCCTTGACCTTGCCCTTCATCCGCTCGTACCCGGTGGTGGTGTCCGTGGCCGACTGGAAGCCGGTCATGACGCCCTTGGAGATGTCCCGGGTGCCGAGGTTCGTGGTCATGATGATCACGGTGTTCTTGAAGTCCACCACGCGGCCCTGCGAGTCGGTCAGGCGACCGTCCTCGAGGATCTGCAGCAGGGAGTTGAAGAGGTCCTGATGGGCCTTCTCCACCTCGTCGAACAGCACCACGGAGAACGGACGGCGGCGGACCTTCTCGGTGAGCTGGCCGCCCTCCTCGTAGCCCACGTAGCCGGGAGGGGCGCCGAACAGACGCGAGACGGTGTGCTTCTCCTGGAACTCGGACATGTCGAGCGTGATGAGCGCGTCCTCGTCCCCGAAGAGGAACTCCGCGAGGGACTTGGCCAGCTCCGTCTTGCCGACGCCGGTGGGGCCGGCGAAGATGAACGACCCCGAGGGGCGGTTCGGGTCCTTCAGGCCCGCGCGGGTGCGGCGGATGGCGCGGGACAGGGACTTGATGGCCTCGTCCTGGCCGATCACGCGGCGGTGGAGCTCGTCCTCCATGTTGCGCAGGCGGTCCGTCTCCTCCTCGGTGAGCTTGAACACCGGGATGCCGGTGGACTTGGAGAGCACCTCGGCGATGAGGTCCTCGTCCACCGTGGCGACGTCGGCGTCCGCGCCGGTGCGCCACGCCTGCTCCTTCTCGCGGCGCTCGTCCCCGAGCTGCTGCTCCTGGTCCCGCAGGCGGGCGGCGCCCTCGAAGTCCTGGCCGTCGATGGCGGCCTCCTTCTGGGTGCGCACCTCCGCGATCCGGGACTCGTAGGCCTTGATCTCCGGCGGCACGGTCATGCGACGGATGCGCAGACGCGCGCCGGCCTCGTCGATCAGGTCGATGGCCTTGTCCGGCAGGTGCCGGTCGGAGACGTAGCGGTCCGCCAGGCCGGCGGCGGCCTTGAGCGCGCCGTCCGTGATGGAGACCTTGTGGTGCGCCTCGTAGCGGTCCCGCAGGCCGCGCAGGATCTCCGTGGCGTCCTCGACGGACGGCTCGGCGACCTGGATCGGCTGGAAGCGGCGCTCGAGCGCGGCGTCCTTCTCGATGTGCTTGCGGTACTCGTCCAGCGTGGTGGCGCCGATGGTCTGCAGCTCACCGCGGGCCAGCATCGGCTTGAGGATGCTGGCGGCGTCGATCGCGCCCTCGGCCGCACCCGCCCCGACGAGGGTGTGGATCTCGTCGATGAACAGGATGATGTCCCCGCGCGTGCGGATCTCCTTGAGCACCTTCTTCAGGCGCTCCTCGAAGTCGCCGCGGTAGCGGGAGCCGGCCACGAGGGACCCGAGGTCCAGCGAGTAGAGCTGCTTGTCCCTGAGCGTCTCCGGGACGTCGCCGCGGTCGATCGCCTGGGCCAGGCCCTCGACGACGGCGGTCTTGCCGACGCCGGGCTCGCCGATGAGCACGGGGTTGTTCTTGGTGCGGCGGGAGAGCACCTGCATGACGCGCTCCATCTCACCCGCACGCCCGATGACGGGATCCAGCTTGCCGTCGTGCGCGGCCGCGGTGAGGTTGCGTCCGAACTGGTCCAGCACCACGGAGCCGGCGTTCTGGCCGGCCTCGCCGCCCTGGCCCACCCCGGCGCCGGCGGTCTCCTTGCCGCCCTGGGCACCGCCCTGGTAGCCGGAGAGCAGCTGGATGACCGTCTGACGGACGCGGTTCAGGTCCGCGCCGAGCTGCACGAGCACCTGGGCGGCCACGCCCTCGCCCTCGCGGATCAGGCCGAGCAGGATGTGCTCGGTGCCGATGTAGTTGTGGCCGAGCTGCAGCGCCTCGCGCAGGGACAGCTCGAGCACCTTCTTGGCGCGCGGCGTGAAGGGGATGTGGCCGGGCGGGTTCTGCTGGCCCTGGCCGATGTCCTCCTGCACCTTCTCTCGCACGGCGCCCAGGGAGATGTCCATGGACTCCAGTGCCTTGGCTGCGACGCCCTCACCCTCGTGGATCAGACCGAGCAGGATGTGCTCGGTACCGATGTAGCTGTGGTTGAGCATGCGCGCCTCTTCCTGGGCGAGCACGACCACCCGCCGGGCGCGGTCGGTGAATCTCTCGAACATGGGCACACTCCTTGCGTACGGTCGTGGTCGACACTACGCACCCGGACCGCATGCCGCGCGGCTGTTCGCCAGCGGGAGAAGCGGCCCGGCCGTCGTCGGGAGGGGCCGGAACGAGCCCCGGGGACGCCGATTCCTCGACGCACCCGGGCGGGGCGCTCACTTGCGCTTCGCGTTGCGGTAGGCCTCCACCACGTCGCGGTGCAGACGGCCCCGGCTCGAGACCTCGTAGCCGTTCTCGGCCGCCCACTTGCGGATCTGGGCGGCCTCGACCTTGGGCGACGGCGGCGCCACGGCGCGGCCCTTCTTCATGTAGGGCTTCAGGAACTCACGGAGTTCCGCGGCGTGCTCCTTCGACAGGTCGATCTCGTAATTGCGACCGTCCAATGCGAAGTTCACGGTCTCATCTGCAGGCGAACCGTCAAGATCATCCACGAGGACCACTTCTACCTTCTGTGCCAACGGTGATTCCCACTTTCTTCTCTCGTGCGCGTGTCCCTGGGTTCCGGTCTTCGCTCTCGGGCTTCTTTCCCGCGTGCTCACGATTCCGGCCGTGCACTTGTGGTGATTCAAGAATACCGCAACAAAGCCGGGCAGAAGGATTCTTCAACGCCGGGGAAGGAATCTCAGCGGGCGTGGTCCTCCGGATCGGCCTCCGGCCGGCCCTCGGCTCGGCGTCGGGCCGCCCACTCACGGGCCTCGGCCTCCTCACGGGCCGCCCGCGCGTCCGCGCCCGAGAGCCGGCGGGCCTGACTCTCGCGCTCACCCGTGTCCGAACGCAGCAGGGAGCGCATCACCAGCCAGAAGATGAGCCCGAGGCCGATCGAGGGGGCGAGGACGGAGAAGTAGTCCCAGAAGTCGGCCATGTCAGGCCTCCGGCTTGAGCAGCGGGAAGAGGATGGTCTCGCGGATGCCGGCGTCCGTGAACAGCATCACCAGGCGGTCGATGCCCAGGCCGATGCCGCCCATGGGCGGGGCGCCGTACTCGAGGGCGCGCAGGAAGTCCTCGTCCAGCTGCATGGCCTCGTCGTCGCCGGCGGCCGCCATCGCCGACTGGGCGGTCAGGCGCTCGCGCTGGATGACGGGGTCGATCAGCTCGGAGAACGCGGTGCCGCGCTCCATGCCGCCGATGATCAGGTCCCACGCCTCGATGACCCGGTCCTCCGAGCGGTGCGGGCGCGCGAGCGGCTGGGCGGCCGGCGGGTAGTCGTACACGAACGTGGGGTTCATCAGGGTGGGCTCCACGATCTCACCGAACAGCTCGATCACGAGCTTCTCCGCGTCCCACGCGGGGTCCACCTTGACCTCGTGCTCCGCGGCGATCGCCCGCAGCGTCTCGGCGTCCGTGTCCGGGGTGATCTCGCGGCCCACGGCCTCGGACAGCCCCGGGTACACGGCGACCCAGGCCCACTCGCCGTCGAGGTCGATGACGCCCTTCGCGGTCTCGAGCCGACGCCCGGCGCCCACCGCGTCCGCGGCGTTGAGGATGATCTCCTGCATGCGCTCGGCCATGACGTGCATGTCCGCCCACGCCTCATAGGACTCGAGGGTGGTGAACTCGGGCGAGTGGGTCGAGTCCACGCCCTCGTTGCGGAACACGCGGCCGATCTCGAACACGCGGTCGATGCCGCCGACGACGGCGCGCTTGAGGTACAGCTCGGTGGCGATGCGCAGGGTCATCGGCTGGTCGAACGCGTTGAGGTGCGTCTCGAAGGGACGTGCGAGGGCGCCGCCGTGGACCAGCTGGAGCATCGGGGTCTCCACCTCCACGTAGCCGTGGCCCTCGAGGGTGCGCCGCACCGCCGAGGTGACCTTGGCCCGGGTGTAGACCATGCGGCGGGCCTCCTCGCGCACGATCAGGTCCGCGTAGCGCTGGCGGACGCGGGTCTCCTCGTTCAGGTCCGCGTGCAGCACGGGCAGGGGGCGCAGCGCCTTGGAGGCCATCTCCCACGCCGAGGCCATGATGGACAGCTCGCCGCGGCGCGAGACGATCACCTCGCCGGTGACGGAGAGGAAGTCGCCCAGGTCCACGACCTTCTTCCACTCGGCCAGGGACTCCTCACCGACGGCGGCCAGGGACACCATGACCTGGAGGCGGACGGCCTCCCCGTCCGCACCGGACTCCTGCAGGGTGGCGAAGCAGAGCTTGCCGGTGTTGCGGAGGAAGACGACGCGCCCGGTCACCGACACGGTCTCGCCCGAGGTCCAGTCGGGCTCGTGGCCGTCGAACCGCTCACGCACCTCGGCCAGCGCGTGGGTGCGCGGCACCTGCACGGGGTAGGCCTCGCGGCCCGAGGCGAGCAGCTGCTCACGCTTGGCGGCGCGGACGGCCTGCTGATCGTGGTGGTCGACGGCGGCGGAGGCGGAGTTCTCGGTGGTCACGGTTCCCGAGTCTACCGACGGCGCCCCGCCGGTCAGCCGCGCACCTCGGGGTTGACGAGGGCCGGGACCTCCGCGCCCGTGGCCATGGCGATCGCGTTGCGCGCGGCCAGCTCGGCCATCGCGGCGCGGGTGTCCCGGGTGGCGGAGCCCAGATGCGGCAGGAGCATCACGTTCTCCAGCTCGGCCAGGCCCGGGGCGAGGGCGGGCTCGTCCTCGTAGACGTCCAGACCGGCGCCGAAGAGCCGCCCCTCGCGCAGGGCGGTGACGAGGGCCGCCTCGTCCACCACGGGGCCGCGGGCCGTGTTGACGAGGACGGCGTCGTCCTTCATCTTCGCGATCACGTCTGCATCCACGAGGTGGTGGGTGTCGTCCGTCAGGGGCACGTGGAGGGACAGGACGTCCGCGACCTCGACGAGCTCCTCCCAGCGGACCTGACGGACGCGCCCAGCGAGGTCGCCGAGCTCCTCGGCCGCGACCTCCCGGTGCGCGGGCGGCCGCGGCGCGAACACGACGTCCATGCCGAAGGCGAGCGCGCGCTCGGCCACCGCTTTGCCGATCCGCCCGAAACCGGCCAGGCCCAGGGTCGCGCCGCGCACGTCCCGGCCCACGAGCAGGTCCGGCGCCCAGCCGTGGAAGCGCCCCTCGCGCACCATCCGCTCACCCTCGTGGGCGCGGCGGGTCACACCGAGGATCAGGAGCATCGCGATGTCCGCGGTGGCGTCCGTGAGCACGTCCGGGGTGTTGCCGACGGCGATCCCCCGCCGCGTCGCGGCGGCCACGTCCACGTTGTTGTAGCCGACCGCGTAGTTGGCGATGCCCCTGATCCGCGCGTCGGCGAGCACGCCGGCGGTGAACTTCTGGTCCAGGGCCGAGACGACGACGTCGTAGTCCCCCGAGGCCACCAGCCGCGCGAGCGCGGCGTCCCCTCCGACGTCGGCGCCGTCCACCACCTCTCCGGCCGCGCGCAGCATCCCGAGCCCGGGCTCGGGGAGGCGGGTCATGAGCAGGAAACGGGGGGTCACGGCGGGGCCTCACTCTCGGATCGGGGCGGGGAGGACGGGGCGTCGTCCGGCGTGACCAGGCTAACCGCGGAGGGCGGGTGCGGCCCGGGCCGACGCCCCTTATGATTGACTCTCGTCAATCATTGACTCATGTCAATCATCGCGCCGCCCCTCCCGCCGAAGGACCCCATGACCCCGACCTCCCCCGCCCCCGAGGCCGTCGCTCCGGCCAGCGCCCCCTCGCTCGAGCGCGCCGCCGCCGACGCCGCGCGCCACCGCTCCGTGCTCCAGGCCCTGACCGGCCTCCTGCTGGGCATGTTCGTCTCGATGATCGCCAACACGGTGGTCTCGACGTCCCTGCCGGTGATCATCAGCGACGTCGGCGGCGACCAGTCGTCCTACACGTGGGTGGTCACCGCCTCCCTGCTCGCCACCGCCATCTCGACGCCCGTGTGGGGCAAGCTGGCCGACCTCATGAACCGCAAGCTGCTGTTCCAGGTGGCCATCGTGATCTTCACCCTCGCCACCGCGGCGGCCGGCTTCACCCACGACCCGGACTTCCTGATCGCGTGCCGCACGGTCCAGGGGCTGGGCGGCGGCGGCCTGGTGGCCCTCAGCCAGGTGATCATGGCGGACATCATCAGCCCCCGCGAGCGCGGCCGGTACATGGGCCTGTTCGGCGCCGTCATGGCCGTGGCCACCGTGGGAGGCCCCCTGGCCGGCGGCGTGATCACCGACCTGTGGGGCTGGCGGTGGAACTTCTTCGTGTCCCTGCCGTTCGCCGTCGCGGCCCTCGTGATGGTCCAGCGCACGCTGCACCTGCCGCCCCGCGAGCGCGGCCGGGTCCGCGTGGACGTGGTGGGCACGGCGCTGCTCGCCGCGGCCACCTCGCTGCTGCTGATCTGGGTCACCAACGGCGGCACCCAGTTCGAGTGGGCCAGCACGACGACGGCGTGGATGCTCGGCGGCGTCCTCGTGGCGACGGTGCTGTTCATCGTCGTGGAGCTGCGGGTGGCCGAGCCGCTGATCCCGCTGACGCTGTTCCGCGACCGCACGTTCACCCTCGCCACCGTGGCCTCGATCGCCACGGGCCTGGCCATGTTCGGCTCGTCCGTCTACCTGGCGCAGTACATGCAGCTGGCCCGCGGCGCCACGCCCACCGAGGCCGGCCTCATGACCATCCCCATGATCATCGGCCTGCTGGTCTCCTCCACCTGGGTCGGGCGGATCATCACCCGCACGGGCGAGTGGAAGGGCTGGGTCGTGTTCGGCGCGGTCCTGCTCATCGCGGGCACGGGCCTGCTGGGGTCGCTGCACTACGACACCCCGTTCGCGCTCGTCTCCCTGTACATGCTGCTGCTCGGCGCCGGCGTCGGCATGACCATGCAGAACCTCGTGCTGGTCGTGCAGAACACCACCGACCCGCGGCAGATGGGCGTGGCCAGCTCGGGCGTCACCTTCTTCCGCACGCTCGGCGGCAGCGTCGGCGTCACGGCGATGGGCGCCGTCGTGGCGAACGTGGTCTCCCACCGGGTCGAGGAGCGCCGCGCGGACATCGCGGCCACGCTCCAGGGCCTGGGTCCCGACGGCGCCGAGTGGGCCCAGCGCCTGGGCTCGGGGGCGCTGCCCCGCGTCGCCGAGATGCCCGACTCGCTGCGGGTGATCTTCGAGGACGTCTACGCGCAGGGCATCGCCCTCGCCTTCCTCGTGGCCGTGCCCCTCGCAATCGTCGCGCTGATCGCGATCCTGTTCCTGCCGAACATCCCGCTGGGTCGCATGACCACCTCCGAGCGCCTCCACGCCACCCGCGCCGACCTGGCCACCCACTCCACGGCCGAGGCCATGCAGACGCTGCCCGCGACCGGTCCGATCCCCGTGGTGACCGCGGCGCAGGGGCAGCATCCCGCCGAGGACCCGGAGGAGTCCCGGGCGGTGGCGGCCGAGCGCCCGGCGACGGCGTCGCCGGTGGCCGGCCGGCCCGTCGTCCCCGCGGCGCTGGCCGTGGCGGGGACGGCCCTGCTGGCGGCCGTCGTCACCGCGCTGGTCCGGGCCCGCCGTGGCTGACGGCGCCCCGGACCCGGGCAGAGGCGGCGACGACGCGGGCTTCGAGGCCGCCGTCCAGGGGCTCGAGCAGGCGTTCTCGCGTCTGGTCCTGCAGCACCGCCAGGTGATGGTCCGCTACGCGGCGGCCCTCAGCCCGGCCCTGTCCGTCGGGGCGATGAAGGCGTTCATGATGCTGGCCAACGAGGGGACCATGACGCCCTCGGCCGTGGCCGAGGGCCTGCTGGTGGACCGCGCCCAGGTCTCCCGCATGGTCCGCGACCTCGAGGCCGCCGGGCTGATCACCCGAGAGCCGGACCCGCGGGACCGCCGCTCCGCCCTCCTGAGCGCCAGCCCCGAGGGGCTCGCCCGCCTCGACGCGGTGCGCGGCGGCCCGGCGGGTCGCGGGCTGCGCGACGACCTGGCGCGCTGGGACCGCGAGGACATCCGGACGCTGACGCGCCTGCTGGACCGGCTGGCCGCCGAGCGTCAGACCCGGATGCAGGGCCCCGCCGAGTCCGAGTGAGCCGCCGGCCGGACCCGCGGGCCCGGCCGGCGGGCGGGATCACCAGATGGTGACGCGCTCCTCCGGGGCCAGCCACATGGGATCCCCCTCGCGCGTGCCGAACGCCTCGTGGAAGGCGTCGATGTTCTTGACCACCTGGTTGCAGCGGAACTCGTTGGGCGAGTGCGGGTCCGAGGCGATGCGGGTGACCATGGCCTCCGGTCGCGTGAGCTGACGCCACACGGTGGCCCAGGCGGTGAAGAACTCGCGGTCCCCCGCCGCGGCGTCGAGGGAGGCGCCGTCGCCCTCGTCCCGCCAGATCTCCAAGGCGCGGTGGGCGATGCCCAGGCCGCCGAGGTCGCCGATGTTCTCCCCCAGGGTGAACTCGCCGTTGACGCGGTGGTCCGGGGCCTCGGCCGGGGAGAGCGCGTTGTACTGGGCCACCAGCCGGGAGGTGCGCTCGGTGAACGCCGCGCGGTCCTCCTCGGTCCACCAGTCCTCGAGCCGACCGGCGCCGTCGTACCGCGAGCCCTGGTCGTCGAAGCCGTGGCCGATCTCGTGGCCGATCACGGCGCCGATCGCCCCCAGGTTCGCGGCCATCGAGGCCTCGGGGTCGAAGAACGGGGGCTGCAAAATGGCGGCCGGGAAGACGATCGCGTTCTCGAGCGGGGAGTAGTACGCGTTCACCGTCTGCGGCGTGATGTGCCACTCCTCCGGGTCCGGCCCGTCCGCGATCTTGCGCAGGTCCCGCTCCCACTCGAGCTCCGAGGAGGAGCGGGCGTTGCCCAGCAGGTCGCCGGCGTGGACCTCGAGGGCGGAGTAGTCCAGCCACTTCGAGGGGTAGCCCACCATGGGGCGGAACATCGCCAGCTTCTCGAGCGCCCGCTGACGGGTCTCCTCGCCCATCCACTCGAGCTCCTCGATGGACCGGCGATAGGCCTCCTGGAGCAGGCCCACGAGCTCGTCCATCGCGGCCACGTGGCCCTGCGGGAAATGGCGGGCCACGTAGAGCTGCGCCACGTCCTCGCCGGCCGCCCCGTTGACGAACGCGACCGCGCGCTTCCAGCGGGGGCGGACCTCCTCGGTGCCGGCCAGGCGGCGGCCGTAGAAGGAGAAGTTCTCCTGCACGAACGCGTCCGGCAGGAAGCCGGCGAAGGAGCGCAGCACCTGCAGGATCAGCCAGTGACGCCAGTCCTCGAGGTCGGCGGCCTCGGGTCCCTCGAGCAGCCCCTGCACACCGGAGAGGAAGTCCGGCTGCCACACCACGACCTCCGCGGCGCGCTCGCCGGCGGCGTCCACGCCCTCGAGCCACGCGTCGGCCAGGGGGAAGAGCTCCGTCAGCCGGTCGTGGGTCATGGGGTTGTAGCGGGCCACGGCGTCCCGGCTGCGGACCAGGTCCCAGTGCAGGGCGGCGATGCGCTTCTCCAGCTCCACCACCCGGACGCCCAGCGCGGCGGCCTCGTCCCGGTCCGCGCCGATCCCGGCCAGCGCCAGCAGACGGCCGGTGTGCTCGGTGTACTGCTCGAGGATCTCGGCGTAGGCCTCGTCCCGGTAGTAGGACTCGTCCGGCAGGCCCAGGCCGCCCTGGAGCAGGTGCAGGAGCATGCGGTCCGGGTTCCCGGCGTCGTTGAGGGCGCCGGTGTTGATGAGGCCGGAGACGCCCTGGCGCTGCAGTCGCCCGGACAGGGCGAGCAGCTCCGCGGGGGTGGACACGGTGGCCACCGCCGCCAGGTCCGAGGCGATCGGCTCGAGGCCGCGGGCCTCCACGGTCTCGTCGTCCATGAACGAGGCGTACAGCGCGGCGATCCGGCGCTTGAGCTCCGGATGCTCCGTGCCCTCCGCGTCCTCCTCGTCCAGCGGGGCGAGCGGGACGTCCCGGTGCGCGCCGGCCGCGGCCGTGGCCTGCACGCGCGCCTGGGCGGGGTCGAAGCCCGTGCCGACCTCGCGCACGGCGTCCTCGCACAGGTGCCGGACGGCGAGCTCGGCCGCGTCCCGCAGCTCGAGGAACGCGCCGTAGGCGCCCTGGTCCGCGGGGATCTCGTGGGTGTCCAGCCACCCGGCGTTGACGTGGCGGTACAGGTCCTCGCGCGGCGACGGGACTTCGGGCTCGGCGGTGGCGGTCACGGCGGATCCTCCTGGACGTGGGGGTGGACGGTCTCGCACGGCACTCTAGCCGTGACACCGGACACGACGACGGGCACCGCACCCTGGCCGGGTGCGTGCCCGTCGTCGAGGGGACGGCCAGCCCGGAGGCCGCCGTCGGGAGGCGGGGGTCAGCCGACCTCGGCGGCCAGCTTCGCGAGCGACTCCTCCATCTGCTCCTCGGACACCATCGGGAAGAGGTTCTTCGCCAGCAGCTCCGGGTCGGTCACGGCGGTCCAGTCGTAGGTGAGGGACACGACCGTGCTGCCGGAGCCGTTGTCCTCGAGCCGGTAGACCCACTGCCAACCCTTGGGCTCGGTGCCGGCGGGGGCGGTCTTCCAGCCGACCAGCTTGTTCGGGTCGTAGGCGACCACGTGATTGTCGGTCTGGTAGTCGCCACCCATGTGCTCCGCGTGCATGTTCATGGTGAACACGTCGCCGACCTTCTGGATGCGCTGGGTCTTGTCGTCGGACTGCACCATGCCCGAGCCGTCGAACTTCGCGTGGTTCGCGGGCAGGGTCAGGAAGTCGAACACGTCCTTGGCGGACGCGTCGATGGTCCGGGTGACGGTCTGCTGGGTCTCGCCGTGGGCGGTCTTGTTCATCTCGGTCATGGGATCAACCTAGGCACGGGGCCGGGGCGGTCGACAAGGTCTGGGGGTCAGTCCGGCACGTTGCGGCCACGCCGGAACGCGGACACGCTGCGGTGGCCGGCCACGCTGAACCGCCACGGGAAGCGCACGGAGCCGCCCTCCCCCGAGACGCCGACGCGCGGGCCCGTCACGACCTCGATCGGCGGCTCGGCCGGATCGCGGGGCGCGGGCGGGGCCAGGAGGAAGCGGGCGGGCGCGGCCGGCGCGGCGAGGCGGGCCGAGGTGCCACCGTCGTCGGCCACCTCCGGCGGCGCGGCGACGATCTCCACGGGCGCGTGGCCCATCTCCAGGGTGATGCCGAGGCCCTGGCCGAGGTTGCCCGGGCCGGAGAGCAGCTTGGGGCCGGTGTCCCGGCCACGGCGGGCCACCGCGAGGTCCCCTCCCGCGAGCACCTCGGCCGCACGCAGCAGCACACCGCCGGCCTCCCCCTCGGGGTGGCCGACCAGGTTCAGGCAGCGGTGGATGCCGTAGTTCAGGTACACGTACGTGCGCCGCGGCGGCCCGAACAGCGCGGCATTGCGCTCGGTGCGACCGCGGAACGAGTGGGCGCCGGGGTCCGCGCCCGCGTTCCCGTACGCCTCGGTCTCGGTCAGCCGCACGGTGACGGCGCCGTCCGGGGCGACGACGGTCAGCCGGCACCCCAGCAGCGTCGCGGCGAGCGTGGGCGAGGGGCTGTCGAAGGCGGCGGCGAGACGCTCCGGGGTCACGGCAGGGGCCCCGCGGCGGGCAGCACCATGGTGTCGATCAGCCGGACGGGCGGCACGTGCGCGGCCACGAGGGCGAGGGCCTCGCGGCGCAGCGGCTGGCACAGCAGCTCCGGACCGAGCTCGGCGAAGGTGTCCCGGTCCACCACCACGAGGTGGTCCAGCTCGACGCCCGGCTCGTCCTCGACCATCCGGCGCGCGGCCTGGACGTCGACGGGTTCACCGGACGCCGCGGCGTCGGCCAGGGAGCGCAGGGCGCGGCTGAGGACGAGCGCGTGCTCCAGGCCCGCGGCGTCCAGGCGGGTGTTGCGGCTGGAGAGCGCGAGGCCCTCGGGCGAGCGGACGATGGGCACGGCGCGGACGTCGACGTCGATGTCGAGGTCCGTGGCCAGGCGGCGCAGGACGGTGAGCTGCTGCGCGTCCTTCTGGCCGAAGTAGCTGCGCAGGACCGGCGCCGCCGGGCGCACGATGTTCCACAGCTTCGCCACGACGGTGGCCACGCCGTCGAAGTGGCCCGGGCGGGAGGCGCCCTCGAGGACCTCCCCCATGCGGCCGGCGGAGACGGTGACGATCGGCGCGTCCGGGTAACCCGGGTACATCTCCTGCACGTCCGGGGCGAACACGACGTCGGCGCCCGCCGCCGCCAGCAGGTCCAGGTCCGCGTCGAGGGTGCGCGGGTAGTGCTCCAGGTCGGCCGGATCGCCGAACTGGAGCGGGTTCACGAAGATGCTGACCGCGACGACGTCGTTCTCGGCGCGGGCCCGCCGCACCAGGGCCGCGTGGCCGCCGTGGAGGGCGCCCATCGTGGGGATCAGGCCGACGGTGACGGGCTCGGCGTCGCCGTCGTCCGTGGCGTGGGCGACGAGCTCACGGAGAGCGGAGCGCATCTCGGCGACGGTCCGGGCCAGACGCGGGCGCGCGGAGACGCCGTCGGCCTCGGCCGTCACGGGAGCGGGGAGGGCGTCCTCGAGGGTCAGGCCGGTGCCGGCGGGGACGGGGCGCTGGTCGGGGACGCGGTCGAGAGGGGTCACCCTCCGAGTCTAGGCACGGGGCCTCGGGGAGGACTTCCGCCTCACCACGCGCATCTGGTCCAAGGCCTGAGCCGCGGGCCGGATTCGGCCCCACCACGCGCGACGCCGGCCAGTCCCGTCAACGGGACCGGCCGGCGTCGTGCTCGGGTCGGGCTCAGGCGTCCTTCGCGGTGTCCTTCACCTGGCGGGCGGCGTCCTGGGACTCCGCCTTGAGGTCCTGCGCCGTGTCCGTGCCCTGCTCCTTGAGGTGGGAAGCGGCCTCGGCAGCCGACTCCTTCACGCTCCCGGCGGCCTCGCGGGCGGCGGGCTCGAGGTCCTCGCGCAGCTGCTGGGCGGCCTGCTTGGCCTCGTCCACCAGCGGGGCGGCCTGCTCCTTGAGGCCCTCCGCGGCGCGCTGCTCCACGCGTGAGGCGGGGATCAGCGAGCTGAGCAGCAGGCCGGCGCCGAAGGCGATCAGCCCGGCGGCCAGCGGGTTGCCCGCGGTGCGGCCGCGCAGCTGAGCCGGGGCCTGCTGCAGGGCGAGCTGGGCGTCGTCGGCCCACTCGGACACGCGGTCGCCGGCATCGCCCAGGCGGTCCTGGGCCTGGCCGGCAGCGTCGTACGCGGAGGCCCGGGCGTCGTCGATCACCCCGTGGGCGCGATCGCCCAGCGAGGGCTCGTGGCGGTGCTGCTCCGGGGAGCCCATGATGTTCTCCTTCGCGTGGATGAAGCCGTCCTTGATGCGGTTGGTCTGCCGGGACACGGCCTTCGTGGGGCTCACCTTCTCGGCGAGGGCGTCCACGTCCTGGCCGAGCTCGCGGCGCGTACGCTCGATGTCGGCGCGGATCTCATCGGGGTTGTTGCTCGTGGTCATCGCGTCTCCTTCGCGGGGTTCAGGGTCTCGGGGATCTCCTGAAGCGTCTCCTGGGTCTGCGGCAGACCCTTGATCTTCTCGATGTCCTTCTTGCCCTGCACGGCCAGCACGGCCGCCACGACGCCCCACAGCACGGCCACGATCAGCGCGGCCCAGCCGATCGGCAGGAACACGTCGAGCAGGTGCATCAGGGCGAGGGACAGGAACATCAGCAGGAAGAAGCCGCCGACGGCGGCGCCGGCCAGCAGCCCCGCCCCCTTGCCGGCCTTCTTCGCGGACTCGGTGGCCTCGGCCTTGGCCAGGGCGATCTCCTGGCTGACCAGCGTCGACAGCTTGGCCGACAGGCTCTGGAACATCTCGCCGAGGCTCTCGTGCTCGGCGCGGAACTCCGCCTGCGTGGGCGGCGGGGTGTGCGCGCCGGAGTGCGGCGTCGCGTCGCGGAACGGCTCGTGGGCGGTGCTCATGCGTCACCCCCGGGCCGGGTCTGGTCGAACGGCCGCTCGGCGGTCAGGCCCTGCTGGACCGGTGCCTGCGTGCCGTACGGGACGTCCCCGACGCCGGCCGCGCGGCGGGGCCCGGCGCCGTCCGCGACGCGGCCGTCGGCCTGGGAGAGCGAATCGCTCGAGTAGGCCGGGGCCTGCGAGTCCAGGTGGTGCGGAGTCACGTCCGCGTGCACCGCGTCCGGACCGGTCTCGTGACGGCGCGGCGAGGTGGAGGCGGTGGAGTCGGGCTGGGCGGCGTCGCGGATGCCGCGCGTCAGTCGACCGGCCACCAGCCCGGCGCCCAGGGCGAGGGCCAGGAACGTGCCCGGACGGCGAGCGGCGAAGCCGCGCACGTCCTGCAGCAGGTCCTGCGGGGAAGCGGTCTCCAGGCGCTGGGTCAGGGCCTCGGCACGGTCCGCCACCGAGGCGACGCCCTGGCGCACCAAATCGGTCTGCGGCTGCTCACCGGAGACCACGCGGTGCAGGTCGTCGGTGTAGCTGCGCACCTGGCCCGCGAGCCGCTCCTGCTGGGTCTGCACCTGCGCGCCGACCTGCTCCTGGGCGGAGCCGACCAGCGACTGCACCTGGTCAGCGGCCTCGTCCTTCACCTGGCCGGCCTCGTGCTTGGCGGTGGCCGCGAGGTCCTGGGCCTTGTCCTTGGCGTCGTGGGCCACGGCCTTCGCCTGGCCCTGGGCCTCGCCCGCGGCCTGCTGGGCCTTGCCCTTCGCCTGGTCCTTGGCGTCACGGCCCTCGGCTGAGGAGCCGTGGGCGTTCTTCGGCGTGTTCGTCGTCATGCTGTGCCTTCCTTCGTCCGGGTCGGCGTCCCTCATGGCCGGCCCTTCTGGCCGTCCACGTCACCGGGTCCACCGGTCTTGAGCGCCAAGGTAAGCACCGCAGGGACCCTGCCGGAAGACCTCGGGTCCGCCGGGATCGTCTCCGGTCGGGACGGGGTCAGCGCACCTTCAGGCCCCGCTGGGCGGTCTTGCCGACGCCCCGGCCCGGGTGCTCCTTCTTGCCCTGCATCCAGACGTCCACGGCCTGCACGCCGAGGTCGGGGTGGTCGGTGAAGAAGCCGTCGATGCCGGCGTCGAGGAACGGCTGGATCATGCCGACCATGTCGCCCTGTGCGTTCCGGTCCGTGGAGGAGCGGAACTCCGTGTAGAGGAACTGGTTCTCGGCGCGGAAGGTGTACGGCACCACCTCGAGGCCCGCGCGGTGGGCGAGGGAGACGAACGCGGTCTCCTCGCCCATCGAGCCGTCCTTCTCCTTGGTGATGATCTGCGCGAAGGCCGGGCCGAGCGTGTCGACGCCGGCCGCGCGGATCTCGCGCATGCCCGCGGCGGTCTCGTAGAAGTCGTAGTCGCGGAGTTCGTCGCCGGCGGCCACGGAGTCATAGGGTGCGCCGGTGACGCTGGAGAGGAACACCGTCTCGGCCTTGAGGCCGAGGTTCTCGTTGAGATCGCGCAGGTTGGCGAGTTCGAAGGACTGCACGGTGGCGGGGGCGTTGCGCTTGTTCAGGCCGTGCTCGTCGAGCAGCTCGACGACGCGCTCCTCCATGGACAGGCCGATGGAGTCGAAGTAGGTGGGGTGCTTGATCTCGGGGATGACGCCGATCTCGCGGCCGTGCCGGGCCGAGAGGCGCTCCCGCAGCTCGAGCACCTCCTCGAAGGTGGGCACCTGGTACCGGCCGTCGTAGGACGCGGACTCGGGGCGGACCTGCGGCAGGCGCTCCTTGGCGCGCAGGGTCTTGAGCTCGGCGAGGGTGAAGTCCTCGGTGAACCAGCCGGTGAGGGCCACGCCGTCGACGACCTTGGTGGTCCTGCGGTCCGCGAACTCGGGTCGCTGGGCGACGTCCGTGGTGCCGTCGATCAGGTTCTCGTGGCGGACCACGAGCACGCCGTCCTTGGTGGAGACCAGGTCCGGCTCGATCACATCCGCGCCCTGGGCGGCGGCCAGCTCGTAGGCGGCCAGGGTGTGCTCGGGGCGGTAGCCGGAGGCACCACGATGACCCACGACGTCGGGACGCACCACGGGCTTGCCCGTGACGGACTGCGCGGCGGCCGGGGTCTCCGTTGCGGCGGGGGCGGCGACGGCCGGGGCGGCCAGCGGGGCGCTGACGGCGACGGCGGCGGCGAGGGCCACGAGGCCGCGGGCGGCGTGACGACGGACGGAGGTCATGGAACGGTCCTTTCCGGGAGGGGGATGACCGCTCCAGTGGGCCAGATCCGGGTGTCGGCCGGGTGGCCCCCCTCCGGCCACAGCCGGCCCGTCCGGTGAACAGCCGGTGACGGGCGGCTGATCGGAGAGGTTCAGCCGCCCGTCACGATGCGCGGCACCGGGCCCGGCGACTCAGCCCGCCGTCGACGACGGCCGCGTCAGTCCCAGCGTCTCCGGGGCCGTCGGGGCGCTGTCGCCGAGGACGTGCTCGCCCAGGAAGCCGAGGACGACCTCGTACCAGACCTTCGCGTGCTGCGGGGCGAGGATCCAGTGGTTCTCGTGGGGGAAGTAGAGGAACCGGTGGTCGGTGGTGCCGTCCGCGGCGGCCGGCCGCCCGGACTTCGCCAGCAGGTCCGACCACAGGCGCAGCCCCTCGCCGATCGGCACGCGGTAGTCCTTATCGCCGTGGATGACGAGCATCGGGGAGACGATCTCGCCCACGAACCGGTGCGGAGAGTTCTCCTGCTGCATCTGCTCGTCCATCTCGCGGGCCCAGTAGAACGCGGCGTCCGTCGTCGGGCCGAAGCCGTCCAGCGCCCACAGCGAGGCGTGCGTGACCACGCACCGGAACCGGTCGGTGTGCCCGGCCACCCAGTTCGCCATGTAGCCGCCGAACGAGCCGCCCATGGCGGCGGTGCGGTCGCCGTCGACGTCCTCACGCGCCACGACGGCGTCCGTGAGCGCCATCAGGTCCGTGTAGGGCGCCTGGCCCCAGCGGCCCCAGCCGCGTTCGATGAAGTCCTGGCCGTAGCCCGTGGACAGCGCCGGGTCCGGCAGCAGCACCGCGTAGCCGCGCGCCGCCATGATCCACGGGGTCCAGCGCCAGCTCCACGCGTTCCACGAGCCCAGGGGCCCGCCGTGGATCCACAGCAGCAGCGGGTGACCGCCGGCCGGCGCCTCCCCCTCGGGGAGCACGAGCCAGCCGCGCACGTGCGTGCCGTCCTCGGCGACGGTCTCCACGTCCTCGAGGGTGCCCGGGATCGCGGGGCGCTCCACGGGGTTCGGCAGGCGCGTGGTCTCGCCCGTGGCCAGGTCGATCCGCGCCACCTCCGGCGGGAACAGGTAGGAGGAGCGGACGCCGTAGGCCGTGGCCCCGTCCGGGGAGAGCACGATGTCGGTCCACGCCTCGTCCTCCCGGGTCACCTGCGCGACGGCGCCGGTGGCCACCTCGATGCGGAACACCGGGCGGCGACCCTCCGAGTCCGCGAGCGCGATCACCGCGGAGTCGTCCGGCAGCCACGCGACGACGTCGGCCCAGCGGTCCCAGCCGTGGGCCAGGGGCGTGGTCTGGCCCGTGGCCGTGTCCATCACGTACAGGCGCGGGTGCACGGCGGAGTGCGGGGTGGAGTCAGGGGTGCGGACGACGACGGCGCGCGTGCCGTCATGGCTGACGGGGCCGACGGCCACGTCCTCACCGGGGACGTCGTGCAGGACGTGGTGCTCGCCCGTGGCCAGGTCCACGCGCACCACCGTGCCCTCCCGCACGTTGCCGCGGGCCTCGGCGGTGGCGGCCGTGGTGAGCAGGAACGAGCCGTCCGGGGCCACCTGCGCGCCGATCCCGAACGCGTGGGAGCGCGGGAATCCGGAGACGTGGCGCAGGTGGTGCGCCACGTCGTCGGCCTCGGGAGCCAGGCCGGAGGCGGCGGGGCCGGGCTCGGCGGCGTCGGCGTCCGTGGCGGGCTCGGCGGCGTCGGCGTCCGTGGCGGGCTCGCCCTGCGGGTCCGGGCCGGGCTCGAGGACGAAGAGCTCGGGGCGGGCGGGGCCGAGGTCGTGGTCCCAGAAGCGGATGGGGTAGCCGGTGTGCAGGATGGCGTCCACGCCGGCGTCCTTGCGGGTCTGCGCGAGGGCTGCGTGCTCGGCCTCGGTGGTCGCACCGAGCAGTCGGTCCGCCGTGACGACCACGCGGTCCGCCGCGGAGGCGCACGTGACCGCGGCGACGCCGCCCGGGCGGGAGAGCACCACGCGCGCCTCGCCGCCCCGGGGCGGCAGGGCCCACAGGGCGCTGCGCTTCTCGGCCTCGGCGTCGGCGGGGTCGGGACGGGCGGAGGTGAAGAAGAGGGTGCCGTCCGCGGCGAACTGTGCGCCGGCCTCGCCCTCGCGGGAGCGGGTCAGGCGGTGGGCGGGGCGCTTGCCCGCGGGGTCGACCTCCCAGAGGGCGGTGGCGTAGCCGGTGCCCTTCGCGTCCCGGGTGGCGAGGGTGGTCACCAGGCGGGCGCCGTCCGGGCTGAGGGTGAGACCGGCGACGCGCGGCAGCGCGGTGAAGGCGTCGAGGTCGTGGAAGGGGGTGGCGGGGGCGGCCGGGGTGTCCGGGGTGGAGGTCATGCGTTCGTTTCTATCGGCCCGCACGTGATCCGGGCAACACGGAGGGCGGCGGGGTGGTGGCCTCGACGGCGGGCCGCCCCGGTGCCCGCCGCGCCTCAGGCGCCGGGCCGCGTGCCGGCGTCGGCCCGGATCTGCTGGAGCTGCTCGCCGAGCCAGTCGACGTACCCGCCCATCCACTCCCCCGTGGCCTGGTGGTTCCAGCTCTGGCCGACCACCGGCTGCGGGAAGACGACGGCGTCCGAGAGGGTGTCCCGCAGCGCGAGGGCGGGCCCCTCCTCGTCCGCGACCGTCACCCACTGCATGCCGTGGCGAGCGCCCAGGTGCTCGCCGAGCAGCACCGCGACGACGTCCAGCAGCACCGCCAGCTCCTCGGGGTCCAACTCGTCGGCCTCCGCCTGCGAGCGGGCCAGCACGGCGTCGTAGTACGCGGCGACCGCGTCCAGGTCCAGGTGGTCCACGCCCTCCTGCGCGGCGAAGTCGCGACGGACGCGCACCCACTCCCGCTCGGGCTCGGTCAGGGGGCTCATCTCGGGCTGGTCGGTCATGGCCTCCATCCTGCCAGGCGCGTCGGGCGCCGTCGTCGCCGGAACAGACGGTGCCAGCCGCGCTTTCGTTCGGGAAACGGCGGCGTGTCGCAGCGCTTTCGTTCGGGAAACGGCGAGGAACCGGGGGGACACACCGCCGGAGGCCTCCGACCCTCCAGCGGGACCACTCGTGGACGCACCCGATGCCGCCCCGCCGGCGACGAGCCGAGCGTGCGGGCCGTCGTCGTCCGCCGCCCCCGCCCGGACTTGAGACACTGGCCCCATGCGCATCATGACCGTCTGCCTGGGGAACATCTGCCGCTCGCCCGCCGCCGAGGCCGTGCTGAACCGCAAGCTCGCGGAGGCCGGTCTCGACGACGTCGAGGTCACCTCCGCCGGCACGTCCGACGAGCACGTGGGCGCCCGGCCGCATCACCTCACCCGCGAGGTCGGCGGGGAACTGGGCTACGAGTTCCCGACGGTGGGGGTGCAGCTGTCCGCCGACCTCGTGGACGACGCCGACCTGATCCTGGTGATGGACGAGGCCAACCTCGCCGACGCGCGGCGGCTCGCGACCACGGACGAGCAGCGGGACCGGATCCACCTGATGGGCGAGTTCGCGTCGGATGCGGACCGCGCCGGGGTGCGCGAGGTCCCCGATCCGTACGGGTATCCGCGGCCGCAGTTCGAGGAGATGTACCGGCAGATCGAGGACGCGGCAGACGGCGTCGTCGCCGCGATCCGCGACGGGCGCCTCTGACGGCCGGGGCGCGGTCCCGGGGTCTCGTCCCAGCGACGCGAACGCCGCCGGACCCGCCGTTTCCCGAACGAAAACGGCTCGGGGCCCGCCGTTTCCCGAACGAAAACGGCCCGGGACCCGCCGTTTCCCGAACGAAAGCGGGGGCGGCGGGGGTCGATCAGTCGTCGTGGGGGTCGTCGGAGTCGTCGAGGACCTCGCGCAGCCGCGCCGCCGTGTCCGCGCGCAGGGTGCCGCGGGTCTCGGCGCGGTCGGTCGTCGCGCGGGCGAGGGTCTCCCACACGGCCCGCACGTCCGGGGGCAGTCCCCCGGCCTCGAGCTCCCCGAGGGTCTCACGGTGGGTCCGCAGCGTGTCGACGTCACCGCGGGCCACGGGGCCGGTGAGGGCGCCGTCGCCGTCCGTGAGCGCGTTCTCCAGCGCGGCGGTCATCAGTGAGCGCAGCACCCGCTCCGGGTCGGCCACCCCGATCGTCTCCAGGATCTGGCGGGCCTGCGCCGTCAGCGTCACCAGGTGGTTCGACCCGTGGGACAGCGCCAGGTGGTAGGCCGCCCGGTCGGCCTCCTTCACGACCACGGGCTCGCCGCCCATCTCCACCACGAGCGCCTGGGCCACGGGCAGCACCACGGGGTCCGCGGTCACGCCGAACACGCAGTCCTGCAGCCGCGCGACGTCGAGGCTCAGCCCCGTGAACGTCATGGCCGGGTGGATCGCCAGGGGGATCGCCCCGTGCGCGCGCACCGGCTCCATCACCCCCACCCCGTAGCGGCCAGAGGTGTGCACGAGCAGGTGGCCGGTCTGCACGTGCCCCGCGGCGGCCAGGCCGGCCACGAGCTCGCCCAGCGCGTCGTCCGGGACGGCGAAGACGACCATCTCGGAGCGGCGCAGGATCTCGGGGATCTCCAGGACGGGCACGCCCGGCAGGAGCATCTCCGCGCGGTCCCGCGAGGCCTCGGAGACGGCGTGCACGCCCGTGATCGTGTGGCCCGCAGCCCGCAGCGCCGAGCCCAGCACGGCCCCCACTCGACCCGCGCTCACCACACCGACGCCCAGCCGCCCGGGCCGCTGCGCCGGGTCGTGCGGGTCCAGGCTCAGGTCGAATCCACCAGTCATCGCTCCTCCTCGCCGCGCACGGCGGGGACGTCTGCCCCGCTCTCCTCCCCGACGACGGCGCCGCCGACGACGCCGGCCCGGGCCAGTTCGCGGCGGCCCACCTCGGTGGCCGCGACCTCGCGCGTGCGCTGCTCGAAGCGGGCCAGCTCCTCGGGCCGCATCCACTGGTCGCGGTCGGTGAGGCGACGCGAGACGGCGGCGTGCCGGGCCTCCCGGGCGTACAGGTCCACGGCCACGTCCTCGTCGAGGTCGCGGACCACGGCGTTCGCCCCCGCGACCCACACGCGCACCGTGGCCAGACCCAGGCGTCGCTGCACCGGGCCCTGCGCCAGCTCGGCCGCCTGCATGCGCTCGTGCTGGAGGGTCTGCAGCCGGCGGTTCAACCAGCCGCTGCGCACCACCAGCAGGGACCGCGTCGTCGTGAAGCCGGTCCGCCGCCAGGCGAACCAGTTGAACCACCACCTGCCGCGCCGCGGCACGTGCTGGAAGCCGCCCTCCGTGCCGGTGCCGTGCACGCCGAGGTGCATGAGCCCGGCGGGGGTCAGCCCCTGCGCGGCGCGCGGATCGCCGTCCAGGCCCGGGTCCGGGGCCACGACCGTGAGGACGCGGAGCACGTCCTCCCACGGGCCGACGGGCAGCGCGTCGTCCCGGGCGCCGTCGGACTCCTGCCCGTAGCCGGCCACCGCCACGTTCACCCGATACCAGCCGAAGGGCCGCCAGAACAGGGGCTGGGAGACGGTCACCCCCTGCACCCGCCCCGGCGGGACGGTCTGGTGGGTGGTCTCGGTGAGCCCGTGCCGCAGTCGCAGCCCGTCGGTGGAGCGGCGCACCTGGAAACCCCAGCCGGCGTTCAGCCGGGACCACGCGACGCCGGCCACGGAGAACAGGGCGGGCAGGGACGCGGCCGCGCCGATCCCGGTCAGGGTCTCCCCCTCGTCCAGCACCGCCTCGGGCAGCAGCGCGACCACGAGGGCGAGGCCGCCCAGCCAGATCAGGGACCCGGCCAGCACCCCCAGCACGCCTCCCGAGAGCAGGACGGAGCCGAGGAGCCGCCCCGCGGGCACCTGCAGCATGAGTTCGCCGGCGTCCGCGTCCGCGGCGTCGGCGTCGGGGAGGCCGGGCTCGGCCGCCCGCTCCGGGGCGGACGCGTCCGCCCCGGCTCCCCCGAGCATCCCCGACGCGCGGTCCAGGATCTCCCGGCGCACCGCTTCGGCCTCGGCGCGGCGCAGGAAGGACAGCTCGAGCGCGGACTCGCCGCCGTCGGCCGCCTCGACCTTCACCGTGGCCAGCCCGAGCAGCCGGGCCACGAGGGGGTGCTGCAGGTCCACCGCCTGGATGCGGTCGTAGCGCATCTGCCGGCGGCTGCGGAAGAGCCAGCCCTGGCGCAGCTCGATCCGGTCCTCCCCGCAGCGGAACCGGGTGAACCACCAGGAGAAGAAGAACACGAGGCTGATCAGCAGGGTGACCCCCAGCAGGATGCCGCCGGCCACGAGCAGGCTGCCGTCGCCGCCGCCCGGGGCGTCCTCCCCGCTGAGCCGGCCCGCCGCGAAGTCCTCCACCGCGTTACGACCCACGAAGAACAGGATCAGCAGCAGGAAGGTCCAGCCCCGCACCCAGGGCGAGGCGGGGCGGACGCGGACCCAGCCGGCGTCGTCGGCGGGGGGCGGGGCGGCCGCGCTCACAGGCCCGCCAGCCGCGCCTGGCCGCGCGCCATGAGGACTTCGCGCAGCTCCTCGGCCCTCTCGCGGGGCACGCCCTCCAGGGTGACGTCCCCGCCCGCGGCGGCGGTCTTCAGGGTGAGGGTCTGCAGCCCGACCCGGCGCAGCAGCGGACCGTCCGACACGTCCACGTACTGCAGGCGGCCGTACGGCACCGCGTGCACGCTGCGGAACAGGATGCCCTCGCGCCACAGGACGTCGTCCTCGCGCTCGGCCCAGCCCATCGCGCGCACGCGCCGCGGGATCAGGATCAGGTCCACGATCCAGGACACGACGACGACGGCCGGCAGCCCCCACGCGACCCACGCGGCCATCCCCGCCCACGGGCCGGTGAGCTTGAGGATCAGCGGCACGGAGAACGCGGCGAGCCAGATCAGGTGGCCGATGGACGTGGCGATGAGCTTCACCGTGGTCAGCCGCGGCGAGGCCGGCGTGAAGGCCACGCCGCTCAGGTCAATGCCGGGCACGGGCATACCCTCCTTCCGTCTCGGGACGGGCCGGTCGGCCGCGGCCCGGGGACCCATCCTGCCCACGGCCGCCCTCGGGCGCATCCTCCTCAGGGGGGATCCGGCACCACCGTTCGACGATCAGCCCCACCACCAGCAGGACGAGACCGCCGGCGGCCTGCAGGGCGGCCTCCCGCACGGTCGGCGCCCCGACGCCGGCCCGCAGCAGCACCTGCACCGCCACACCGGCGTGCCAGCCGCCGAGGGCCGCTCCCGCGAAGCCGGAGGCCTGGCCGAGCACGAGCGTGCGGGCCGCGGCGAGCGGGTCCATCCGCGCGGCGGCGGGCTTCTCCCGGTCGCGGCGCACCCGCCAGCCCAGCGCGAGGCACAGCACGGAGACCGCGGCCACGGTGATCAGGCCGCCGCGGCCCACCACGGGCGCCGGCCAGCCCAGGGACGGCGAGGCGAGCCCGGCCAGCCAGCCGAGCACGGCGGCCGCCAGCACCACGAGCAGGGTCCACCCGGAGCGCAGCGCGATCACGTGGCCTCCCTCCCGAGGGCGTTCGGGCGTGCCGGGCGGAGCGGGGCGACGTCGTCGGAGCCGGCCAGCAGCCGGTGCCGCTCGGGTTCCTGGCGGCGCACCCCGGGGGCGTCCGCGGCGACGGCGGCGAGGTCGGCGACGGGCATGCCGTCGAGCGTGGCGTCCGCGTCGAGCCACAGCCACGGCAGCAGCACGAAGGCCCGCTCGGCCGCGCGGGGATGCGGCAGGGTGAGGTCCGGGTGGTCGCTGCGCACGTCCCCGTAGGCGATCACGTCCACGTCCAGGGTGCGCGCGCCCCAGCGGACCTCACGCCGCCGATGGTGGTCCTGCTCGAGCCGGTGCGCCACCGCGAGCAGCTCCCACGGCGCGAGGTCCGTGCGCAGGGTGACCACCTGGTTGAGGTAGTCGGGCTGCCCCGGCGGCCCGCCCACGGGCGCGGTGACGGCCCGGGGCGAGGCCCGGACGTCCGTGATGTGCGGCAGCGCGGACAGGGCGGCGACGGCGGCGTCGAGCGTCTGCGCGGGCTCGCGCAGGTTGGCGCCGAGGGCCAGCACGGCCGCGACGGGCGCGTCCGGGCGGGCGCCCAGCGCGGGGACGGGCGCGGGGCCCTCGGCCGGGTGCGACCAGTCGACGGTGCTCACGCGAGGCCCTCCCGGGTGCGGTGCACGGTGACGGCGGCGTCCGCGAAGTCGTGCGGGATGGGCGCCTGCGGCTTGTGCACGGTGACCTCGACGGCGGCCACCACGGGCTGCTCGGCGAGGACGGCGCGGGCGATCCGGTCGGCGAGGGTCTCGATCAGGTCCACCGGCTCCCCGGTGACCAGGCGGACCACCGTGTCCGCGACCTCGGCGTAGTTGGCGGTGCGGGCGAGGTCGTCGCCGGCCGCGGCGGGGCCGGCGTCGAGGTGGAGGACGACGTCCGTGACGAACGGCTGCCCGTCCCGGCGCTCGTGGTCGAAGACCCCGTGGTGCCCGACGGCGGACAGCCCGGCCAGGCGGATGCGGTCCCGGGCGCTCACGGCAGCACGTCCTCGGAGACGGGCTCACCCGGGGCATGCGCCCCGACCCAGGCGGCGGCGGTGCGGACGGCGTCGGCGCTGGCGCGCACGTCGTGCACGCGCACGCCCCACGCGCCCTGGGCGGCGGCGAGGGCGGAGATGGCCGCGGTGGCGGCGTCGCGCGCGGCGGGCGGGGCCGGGGTGCCGTCGTCGTCCGCCAGCAGCGTGCCCAGGAACCGCTTGCGCGAGGCGGCGACGAGCACCGGGTGGCCCATGGCGCGGAGCCACTCGAGGCCGCGCAGCAGCTCCCAGTTCTGCTCGCCGGCCTTCGCGAAGCCCAGGCCCGGGTCGACGATCAGCTGCGCGGGCTCGACGCCCGCGGCGAGGAAGCGGCCGGCCACGTCCCGCAGCTCGCACACGACGTCCGGGACGGTGTCCTCGTAGACGGCCAGCCCGTCCATGGTCTGCGGGTTCCCGCGGTTGTGCATGAGGATGTACGGCGCGCCCGACGTGGCGATCAGCGCCGGCATATCCGGCTCGTGGGCGAGGCCGGAGACGTCGTTGACGATCACCGGCCCCAGCGCCAGGGCAGCCCGGGCGGTGGCGGTGTGGCGCGTGTCCACGGAGAGGACGACGTCCTCGGCCAGCAGCGCCTCGATCACGGGCAGGATGCGCTCCTGCTCCTCGGCCGGCGGCACGGCGCGGGCCCCGGGGCGGGTGGACTCCCCGCCCACGTCCACGATGTCCGCGCCGTCCGCGACCATGCGCCGGGCGTGCTCGACGGCCGCGCGGACGGTGGCGTGCTCCCCGCCGTCCGAGAACGAGTCAGGGGTGACGTTGAGGATGCCCATGACCAGGGTCCGGTCCGCGGGCAGCCGCCCCAGCAGGGCGCGGTTCGCCTCCCGCGCCGCCGCGTCGATGCTCTCGTCCACGTGTCCTCCTCCGCCGTCGGTGGTCCTCAGCCGTGCATGATGAGGCTCATCGCCTCCGAGCGCGTGGACGGATCCCGCAGCTGGCCGCGCACCGCCGAGGTGACGGTCTTCGCGCCCGGCTTGCGCACGCCGCGCATGGACATGCACATGTGCTCGGCCTCCACCACCACGATCGCCCCGCGCGGGGCCAGGTGCTCCATGAGCGCCTCCACCACCTGCGTGGTCAGCCGCTCCTGCACCTGCGGACGCCGCGCGTACAGCTCCACGAGACGGGCCAGCTTGGACAGCCCCGTCACGCGGCCCTCGGCGGAGGGGATGTAGCCGATGTGTGCGGTGCCGTGGAACGGCACCAGGTGGTGCTCGCAGGTCGAGTAGAACGGGATGTCCTTCACCAGCACGAGCTCCTCGTGCGCGATGTCGAACGTGGTGCCGAGCACCTGGTCCGGGCTCTGGTGCAGGCCCGCGAAGAACTCTGCGTACGCCTTGGCCACCCGCGCCGGGGTGTCCGCCAGGCCCTCGCGGTCCGGGTCCTCACCGATCGCCAGCAGGATCTCCCGCACCGCCGCCTCGATGCGCGGCCGGTCGACCGCGGTGGAGTCCGGGTCGAACGTGCCGGGGACGGCGTCGTCGGGGGTGTGGGCTGTCATGCGGGCCTCCTGCGCGGTCAAAAGGTCGGTCCCTCGCCGGGGCCCGGCGTGTTGCTCGGACCGCCGTGCGGCGACAGGCCGGGGCCGGCCGCGTCCCCGCCCAGCGACGACGGCGGCGCACCCTCCGGACGCACCGGCACCGTGGTGCCCTCGACGCCGACGGGGGTCTGCTCCCCGCCGTCGTGGCGCGAGCGGCGCTCGGAGGGGGAGAGGACGGGCGGGATGTCCTGCGGGAGCCGGTCGTCCGAGGCCAGCCACACGCCGCGCTCGGGCCGCTTGCGGACGTCCGCGAAGATGGCGGCGATGGCCTCCTGGGTGAGCGTCTCCTTCTCGAGCAGCTCGTAGGCCAGCCGGTCCAGGACGTCCCGGTTCTCCGTGAGCACCCAGTGGGCCTCGGCGTGGGCCTGGTCCAGCAGGGTGCGGACCTCGGCGTCCACCAGGTACGCGAGCTCCTCGGAGTACTCGCGGGAGGAGCCGCCGGGGGCACCGCCCACGAAGGGCTCGGAGCTGCCGCCGCCGAGCTTGACGGCGCCCACCTTGGCGGACATGCCGTACTCGGTGACCATCTTGCGGGCCGTGTCCGTGGCCTTCTGGATGTCGTTCGCGGCGCCCGTGGACGGGTCCTTGAACACGATCTCCTCCGCCACGCGTCCGCCCATCGCGTACGCGAGCTGGTCCAGGAGCTCGTTGCGGGTGACGGAGTACTTGTCGTCCTCCGGGACCACCATCGTGTAGCCCAGGGCGCGGCCGCGGGGCAGGATCGTGATCTTGGTGACCGGGGCGGAGTTGCGCAGCCCGGCCGCGACGAGCGCGTGGCCGCCCTCGTGGTAGGCGGTGACCTTGCGCTCGTGCTCGTTCATCAGGCGGGTGCGCTTCTGCGGGCCGGCCATCACGCGGTCCACGGCCTCGTCCAGGGCGTGGTTGTCGATCACGTTGTTGTTCGAGCGCGCCGTGAGCAGCGCGGCCTCGTTGATCACGTTGGCCAGGTCCGCGCCCGTGTAGCCGGGGGTGCGCTTGGCCAGGGAGCGCAGGTCCACGTCCAGGGCGATCGGCTTGCCCTGCGCGTGCACCTCGAGGATCCTGGCGCGGCCCTCGAGGTCCGGGGCGTCCACGGGGATCTGGCGGTCGAAGCGGCCCGGGCGCAGCAGCGCCGGGTCCAGGACGTCCGGGCGGTTGGTCGCGGCGATCATGATGACGTTCGTGGAGGCGTCGAAGCCGTCCATCTCCACGAGCATCTGGTTCAGGGTCTGCTCGCGCTCGTCGTTGCCGCCGCCGATGCCTGCGCCGCGGTGCCGGCCGACGGCGTCGATCTCGTCCACGAAGATGATGGCGGGGGCGTTGGACTTGGCCTGCTCGAAGAGGTCGCGCACGCGCGAGGCGCCGACACCCACGAACATCTCCACGAAGTCCGAGCCGGAGATCGAGTAGAACGGCACGCCGGCCTCACCGGCCACGGCCTTGGCCAGGAGGGTCTTGCCCGTGCCGGGCGGGCCGTAGAGCAGCACGCCCTTGGGGATCTTGGCGCCCACCGCGCGGAAGCGGTCCGGCACGGTGAGGAACTCCTTGATCTCCTGGAGCTCCTCCACCGCCTCGTCCGCGCCCGCGACGTCCTTGAACAGCACGTCCGGGTTGTCCTTGTTGATCAGCTTGGCGCGGGACTTGCCGAACTGCATGACCTTGCCACCGCCGCCCTGCATGCGGGACATCAGGAACCAGAACAGCAGTGCGATGAGCAGGAACGGAACCATGAAGCCGAGCAGCGAGAGGAACCAGTTGCTCCGCACCGGCTCGTCCGTGTAGCCGTCCAGGGCCGAGTCGTCCACCGCGGTGACCACGTCCGTGGCGCGCGCGGTGGCGAAGTAGAAGTAGACCTCCTTGCCGAGGTCCCGGTCGTCCTGCTTGTAGGGCTCACGCAGGGTGAGGTCCACGCGCTGGTCCCCGTCCACCACGCGGGCCTGCGCGGCCTTGTCGTCCTTCAGCAGGGCCATGCCCACGTTGGTGTCCACCATGGTGCGGCCGCTCTGTGACGTGGTCAGCGGGATCGCGACGGCGAGGACCAGCAGGCCCAGCAGGATCCAGACGTAGGGCTTGTTGAACAGCTTCTTCACGGTCCGAGTGTCTCCTGGTCTGCCGCGGGGGCCGGGCTCCCCGGGGCGGCCGCCGTGCAGCCGGGGCCGGCGCAGGGCCGACGTCGCGCCCGGGTCAAGCCTCCACGGTACCGGCCCCGCCCGGGTGTCCGCTGACTGTTCGCGTCAGGTGGACAGGGCGCGGGCGGTCAGCCGGCGCCGACGTCGGCCAGCACCGTCCTGGCACCCACCGGGAATGCGAGGGGTCGGAATGGCGCGTGGATCGCACCTCAGAGCGACCGCTCGCGTGACAGGTCGCCGGCGCTGCGGCCACGCCCCTGCGTCCCCGCCTGCACAGACCCCCGCGCACCCGAACTCCTCCCCAGGCCGACGGCGGCCCAGGACGCCGCCCGCCCCACCGCGCCAGGCTGGCACCATGCGTCGCCCCACCCCGCTTCCCGCGTCCTTGCTGGACGGCCCCTTCACCGCCGCGCAGGCGAGGGCCGCCGGCATCGACCACAACCGGCTGCGTCGCTCCGACGTCGAACGCCTCGCCCGGGGCCTCTACCGCCGGCGTGAGGCCGCCCCGGCCGCCGTCGAGCGCCCCGCGGCCGGCTCCTCCCCCTACCGGTGGAGCACCCCGCTCTCGGCCACCCAACACGAGCTCCTGCTGCGACTCGCCCGGCACCGCGCCACCACGGTGGTGTCGCACCAGACCGCGGCCCGCGCCCGGGAGATCTGGCTGCCGGAGCGACTGGACGCGGGGGACGAGGTCCACGTGAGCCGCCCGCGGGACCGTGGCCGCCTCGCCCTCCCCGGCGTCACCTCCCACCGGACGGCGCTCCCGCCCGCGGACGTGGAGCGCGTGCGGATCGGCGGTCTGGCCTGGTACGTCACCGCCCCGCCCCGTCTCTGGGTCGACCTCGCGGCCCTGCTCGACGACGACGAGCTCGTCATCCTCGGCGACCATCTCGTCCGCCGGGCGGAACTGTCCGGCGGTCCCGACGCTGCCGAGCGGACCCGGGCGGCCCTGACCCAGGCGGCCGAGACCAGCCCGTCCGCGCACAACCGGCGACGACGGCTCCGCACCGCCGCCACGCTGGTCCGGGTGGGGGCGCACTCGCCGAAGGAGACGCGGCTCCGGCTCGCGCTGACGGCCGCCGGGCTCCCCGAGCCCGCACTGCAGCTCGAGGTCTGGGACCCGGAGTTCTCCCTGCACCACCCCGCGACGGCGGACCTGGGCTATCCGCAGGCGAGAGTGGCCCTGCACTACGACGGCGGCCACCACGGCGCGGATCGCCAGATCGACCGCGACGTGCAGCGCAACGCGGCCTTCGAGCGACGGGGCTACCGGAACATCACCGTGTCCTCCTCCGACGCTCGCCGCGGATTCACGCGCGTGATCGTGGAGGTGCGCCGTCACCTCGGGGACGCCGGCGGCCTGTCACGCAAGGAGTCGGAATGGGGCGGAGATCCGGCATCAGAGCGACACCACGCGTGACAGGTCGGCCACGCCGGGCCACGCCGGGCCCCCGGTCAGCTGTACACGTGCGGGGCGAGCGTGCCCACGAAGTCCAGGTTGCGGTACTTCTCCGCGTAGTCCAGGCCGTAGCCCACCACGAACTCGTTGGGGATGTCCCGCCCGACGTACTTCACGTCGATGTCCACCTTCATGGCCTCCGGCTTGCGCAGCAGGGTGCAGATCTCGACCGAGGCCGGGCCGCGGGACTCCAGGTTGGCCTTGAGCCAGGACAGGGTCAGGCCGGAGTCGATGATGTCCTCGACGATCAGGACGTGCCGGCCCGTGAGGTCCGCGTCGAGGTCCTTGAGGATGCGCACCACGCCGGAGGACTTGGTGCCGGAGCCGTAGGAGGAGACCGCCATGAAGTCCAGCTCCACGTGGGAGTGCAGGGCGCGGGTGAGGTCGGCGACCACCATCACGGCGCCCTTGAGCACGGCGACGATGAGCAGGTCCTTGTCCGCGTAGTCGCGGTCGATCTGGCGGGCCAGGTCCGTGATCGTGTCCTGCACGTCCTCGCGGGACATGAGGACGTGGGTGAGATCGTTCTGGACATCCTGTGCGTCCATGCGCCGCTCCTGGTGAGTGCTCGTGCGGGAATGCCGGGCCGGGCCGCAGTCAGGGACCGGGCAGGCAGGGGATGAGGTCCAGTCTGGCACACGCCCGATGCGCGGCCACCCCGCCGGGCAGCTCCACCGGACCGGCCGACGTGCCCCCCGCGCGGGCGCCCGTCACGAGGGCGTCCACCGCGAGGATCCGTTCGCGGGGCGGGGCCTGCCCTCCCGCGGCGCGGGCGGCGCGCGCGATCACGCGGTGGCGCACGGCGGCGGGCAGCGCGGCCAGGGCGTCCAGGTCCAGGGAGACGACGCGCGGGTCCCCGGCGGGCGGGTCGACGCGCAGCCGGGTGACCTCGTCGCCGGCCCATACGTCGAGGGCCGCGGCGTCCTCGGCCGCGATGGCCGCGGTGCGCACCAGCCCGGCCCGCACGCCGGGGCCGAGGCCGGCGTCGGGGTCCTCGAGCGCGGGCAGCACACGGGTGCGGACCCGCGAGCGCAGCAGCGCGGGATCGCGGTTGTGCGGGTCCTCGAACCAGGTCAGCCCGGCCCAGCGGCAGATCGTCTCGGTGTCCGCTCGGGTCAGGCCCAGCAGGGGGCGGACGACGGCGGCCCCGCCCGGCAGCGTCCCGCGCGCCGGGATCCCCGCGAGGGACCGCGTGCCGGAGCCGCGTGCGAGCCCGAGGAGGACCTGCTCCGCCTGGTCGTCGGCGGTGTGGGCGGTGAGGACGACGGCGGCGCCCCCCTGCCCCGCGTCCCGGGCGGCGGCGGCGAGGGCCTCCCGGCGGGCACGCCGGGCGTCGGCTTCGGGGCCGTCGCCGGTGCGGGCCACCTCGACCCGCGTGACGGTGACCGGGGCCAGACCGAGGATGCGGGCGACGTCGGCGGCGGCCGCCGCCACGGCGTTGCTGCCCGACTGCAGCCCGTGGTCCACCACGGCCGCGCCGATCGGGCCGAGCCGCGCACCGTCCCGGGTGCCCACGAGGACGGCGCAGGCCACGGCGAGCGCGAGGGAGTCGGCGCCGCCGGAGAGGGCGACGAGCCCGCGGGGGCGATTCCCCGCCCGGCCCGGCCCGGCATCCGCGCGACAGGACCCGTCGCCCGCCAGGGCCTCCCGCACCGCCGCGACGGCCCGGTGCAGGGGCTCGGGCCAGCGGGTGCGCGGCGGCCATGCGCCGACCGCGGGCACGCCGCCGGACCTGCCCGCCGGCGTCGGCCCCGGGTCCCGCGCCTCAGGCCTGGGCACGGATGCGCGCCACCCACGTCTCGGGGGCGTGGAGCTCGGCCTCGCTCGGCAGCAGCTCGGGGGCGTCCCAGACCACGTTGAACCCGGCCATGCCGAGCTCGGCCACGGCGGCGGCCACGAACCTCTGGCCGTCGCGGTACTGGCCCATCTTGGCGTCCATGCCCAGCAGGCGGCGGAGCATGCGATCCAGGGGCGAGCGGCGGTCGCCGCGCTCGTCGAAGCGGCGGCGGATGGTCTTGACGGAGGACACGACGGAGGAGTCGACGGCGTCCATCACCACGTTCGCGTGCCCCTCGAGCAGGGACATCACGGCCGTCAGCCGGGACAGGCGCTCCCGGTCCTCCTCGTCCTGGATCGCACCGAGCAGACCCGGCGCGGGGCGGGCCGGGGCCACGTCCTGCGCGTCGTGTCCGTCCCGCGTCCCGATCCGGCCGGCGTCGGCCTCCCGACCCAGCGGGTTCGCCGCCGCGAGCGCGGTGCGCAGGCGCTCGGGCAGGGACTCGGCCTTGTCGAACAGGCCGACGGTGAGCGCCGTGATCTCGGCCCGCAGGTGCTCGCGCAGCCAGGGCGCGGCCGCGAACTGCACGCGGTGGGTCTGCTCGTGCAGGCACACCCAGAGGCGGAAGTCCGCCGGGTCGACGTTGATCTCCGCGCGCACCTGCGCCACGTTCGGGGCCACGAGCAGCAGGCGTCCGCCGGCGGGGCCGCCCGCCGTCCCCCCGGGGCCGGGCAGCGCGATGAACGGGTCGTACTGGCCGAGGATCCTCCCGGACATCCAGGCGAGGATCCCGCCCATCTCCAGGGCGGTGGCGTGCCGGGTGACGCGGGTGGTGGCGGCGGCGTGCTCGCGGGGCCGGGTGTCCCGCATATGCGCGAACGTGGGGTCCAGCAGGGTGGCGAAGGACTGGGTGGCGGCGCGCGACCAGGTGGGGCGGTCCACCACGAGCACCTGCGAGTCGCGCAGGTCCCGTGCCGCCTCGAGCCCGGTCAGGCGGTGGACGTGCGGCACGGCGGCCTCCGCGGCGGCGCGCAGGCCCTCTGCCTCGCGCGTCGCCTCCCGCGGCGTGAACCGGGGGCCGGCGGCGGCGAGGGACCGTGCGGTCCGTGCTGCGAAGGCCCAGTCCACCGGGTGGGCGACGGCGGGGCCCGGCTCGGCGGGGGCGCCCGGCTCGGCGTCCGCGGCGGCGCGGGGGCGGTCGGTCGCGTGGTCGTCGCTCATGGGCTCCATCAGATCACAGGCCCCGGACCTCGGATCAGAGCCCGGCGACGGCGCTGACGGCCTCATCGACCGCCGCGCGCGCGGGCTCCAACTTCCACTGCAGATCCGAGCAGATGATGCTGAACGCGAGGACCCGCCCGGACGTCGTGGTGACGGTGCCGGTGAGGGAGACCGTCTGGTCGAGCGTGCCGGTCTTCGCGGCCACGGCCTGCCGCGCGGGGGCATCCGGGAACCGGTCGCCCAGGGTGGAGTCCTCGCCGGGCCGCGGCAGGCCCTCCAGCACGGTGCCCAGGGCGGGTGTGCGGGCCACCCCGGCCACGACGCCGGCCAGCTGGCCCGCGCTGACGCGGTTGTCCGGGGACAGGCCCGAGGAGTCCACGAGCGCCATCCCGGCGGTGTCCACGCCGAGGTCCTCGGCGGTGGCCGTCAGCAGCTGCGTGGCGCCCTCGTGGGTGGCGGGCAGGTCGGCGGCGGGCGCGGCCGTGTGGGCCAGGGCCTCGACCACCTGGTTCTCCGAGTGGGCCAGCAGGTACGCGACCTGCTCCCCCACGGACGCGGACTCCACCGCCGCGACGGGGGCGGCGGCGAGGACCGTGGAGCGCGGCACCTCGGTGGCCGGGATCGTGTCCCGCAGACCCACCTCGAGGTCGGCGCCGGAGGCGGCCACCGCGTCGTCGAGCGCGGCCTGGAAGGTGAGGGCGGCGAACTGCGCCGGGGCCTCGATGCGGTCCTCCCCGGTGCCGGGGACCTCACGGCCG
This sequence comes from Micrococcus sp. 093350064-1, assembly GCF_053627955.1. Classification (NCBI taxonomy): domain Bacteria; kingdom Bacillati; phylum Actinomycetota; class Actinomycetes; order Micrococcales; family Micrococcaceae; genus Micrococcus; species Micrococcus sp. 093350064-1. The sequence continues at coordinate 112,888 of NZ_JBSEYU010000004.1, read as the reverse complement.
CCGTAGGTGGCCAACGGCTGCACCGGCGCGATGTTGCCGCTCTCCGGGATGTCCGACGTCCAGCGCGGGTTCAGGGCCGTCCGGTCCGTGAAGAGCCGCAGGTCCGTGCTGACCACCACCTGCCCGGTGACGCCGTCCTCGACCAGCCCGGCCACGGTCCGCTCCGCGAGGGTGCGCAGGCCCGCGCGGCCGGAGACGTGCTTCGAGTCCGAGGCGCCCGTGCCCAGCAGCACGTCGCCGCCACCCACGAGCACCAGCTCGGTGGCCGCGCCGTCCGCGGTGGGCTGGGCCACCACGGTGGTCTGCAGAGTCGTCTCAGGACCCAGGGCGGAGACGATGGCCGCGGCGGCGAGCACCTTGAGCGAGGACGCGGGGGCCACGGGCTCGTCCGCGTCCCGCGCGTACAGCACCTCGCCGGTGGCCAGGTCGCGGAACTCAGCGGAGACGGTGCCCGGGGACGTCTCCAGCCCCGGCTCGACGGCGGCCGCCACCTGGGCCGCGGTGGGGCCGGTGGACGGGGACGACGACGTCGGCCCGGCGGTCGTCGACGAGGCGGACGTGCTCGACGGGGCCGGCGGCGCGGTCACGGGCCCGCAGGCGACCAGGACGGCCGCGAGCGCGGCCAGGAGGACGGCGGGGAGCGGGCGGCTCCGGAGGCGTTCCGTGCGTCGATCCCGACGCCCAGCGCGCCCTGTGTCCACCTGTCCCATGCGTCCATCATGACGGGCGCCCCCGGTAGGCTGACGGCAGCACCGCCGGGCGGCGCCGCGCCGCCCGGACACCCCACCCTCTGTGCGAAGGAGAGTCATGGCGCACGACGTCACCATCGAGATCCCCGCGGGCTCCCGCGTGAAGTACGAGTTCGACCACGAGACCGGCCGCCTGCGCCTGGACCGCGTGCTCTTCACCTCCATGCAGTACCCCACGCACTACGGCTACTTCGAGAACACCCTCGGCGAGGACGGCGACCCGCTGGACGCCCTCGTGTACCTGCCGGGCTTCGACCTGGTGCCGGGCTGCGTTGTCGAGGCCCGCCCGATCGGCGTGTTCAACATGACCGACGACGGCGGCGGCGACGCCAAGCTGCTGTGCGTCCCGGCGGACAAGCGCTACGACCACATCACCGAGCTCGAGCACGTGGAGGAGTCCCTCAAGCAGGAGATCGAGCACTTCTTCACCCGCTACAAGGACCTCGAGCCGGGCAAGTGGGTCAAGGCCGAGGGCTGGGAGGGCCGCGCGGCGGCCGAGGCCGAGCTCGAGGCCTCCATCCAGCGCTTCAACGCCGAGGGCGACGAGTCCCCGACCGACGAGCCCCAGGGCCGCGACGTGGACACCGAGGAGGCGCAGCCGGCCACCGAGAAGGGCGAGGAGACGGACGAGCCCCAGGGCCGCTGACCCCCGCACCGCCCCCGCGCGCGACGCCGGCCGCTCACCCCTCGGGGTGGGCGGCCGGCGTCGTCTGCGGGCTGGCAGAATCGACGACCATGTTCGTGCTCACCATCAACCAGCGGGACACCCTCGACGCCGGCGACCGCGTGGACACGTTCCTGCGCGCCCTCCAGGACGTGCCGGGGCTCGGCGACGCCGTCGTGCTCCCGTTCCAGCGCGCCGTGGGCGACGAGCTGATCGGCGCCGTCGAGGACCCGCGCGTCGCCGTGGACGTGGCGCTGCGCGCCCTGCGGCAGCGCCGCTGGAACGTGGGGGTCGGCGTCGGGACGGTGACGCACGCGGACGGTGCGGCGGGCGCGCCCACCTCCGGGGACCTGCACGACGCCGGCGGGCCCGGTCTCGCGGCGGCGCGGCGGGCCGTGGAGGCGGCGGCCGTGTCCACCGCGCGGATCCCGTTGGCCGTGCGCGGCCGGGACGAGGAGGCGGCCGCCGAGGCCGAGGCCGTGCTGCGACTCGTCGGGCAGCTCGTGTGGTCCCGGACCGACGCCGAGTGGGCGGTGCTGGACCTGCTGGTGCCCGGGGTGCGCGGCCAGCAGAAGCCGGCGGCCGCCGCGCTCGGGATCACGGCGCAGGCCGTCTCGCAGGCGGTGCAGCGCTCCTACTGGAACGAGGAGCACGCCTGCCGCCCCGCCGCCGCGCGGCTGCTCACGCTGGCGGGGGGCTGACCCGGCGGCCCGGGCCGGTCGCGCCGCTCAGGCCGCGGCCGGCTCCTCGAGGAGCGAGCGCAGCACCGTGGCGAGCCCGTGCTCGTCCACGTGCCCGGTGACCTCGTCCGCGGCGGCCACGACCTCCTCCACGGCCTGGCCCATGGCCACGCCGCGGCCGGCCCAGCGCAGCATCTCGATGTCGTTGCGGCCGTCGCCCACGGCCACGGTGTCCTCGGGGGCCACCTTCAGCACGGTGCGCAGCGCCTCGAGCCCGGAGGCCTTGGTCACGCCCGCCGCGGCGACGTCGAGCCACGCCGTCCAGCCCACGGAGTAGGTCACGCCGGACAGGCCGATGCCCTCCACCGCGCGACCGAACTCCTCGGCGGAGGAGTCCGTGGAGAACACCACGAGGCGCACGGCCGTGGTGTCCATGAGCTCCTCGAACGTGACGCCCTCCGCGGCCACGCCGAAGGACATGTCCTGGAACCGCTCGGTGGAGCGGAAGGTGCCGTCCGGCAGCTCGAGCGCGTACTTGGCGCTGGGCAGGCGGTGGCGCAGCTGGGTCAGGACCGAGCGCGGGTCGAAGGTGCGCAGGTCCGTGACCTCGTAGCCCTCCTCCAGCTCGGGGTCCAGGCGCAGCGTGACGCCGCCGTTGGAGCACACCATGAAGCCGGCGCCGATCCCCAGGGAGCGGGCCACGGGCAGGGTGGCCGCGCGGGAGCGGCCCGTCGCGATGACCACGTGGTGCCCGGCGTCCAGCACGGCCCGCACGGCCGCGCGCACGGGCTCATGCAGATGGCCGTCATGGTCCACGATCGTTCCGTCCACGTCCAGGCACACGAGCTTCTTCGTCATGACCTCCACCCAACCACACGGCCCGGACACGACGGCGACGCGCGGGTGAACCGCAGGGGCGCCGCAGGGGCAGGCGGGCGAGGCGGCCGACGCCGCCGGGGGACGACGTCGTCCGCTCAGACCAGCTCGAAGCGCTCCATCCCGCCGAGGTAGGGGCGCAGCGCGGCGGGCACGGTGACCGAGCCGTCCGCGTTCTGGTGGTTCTCCAGGATCGCCACGATCCAGCGGGTGGTGGCCAGGGTGCCGTTGAGCGTGGCGACCATGCGGGTGCCGCCCTTGGAGCCGTCCTCCGTGCGGACCCGCTCGCGGATGTTGAGGCGGCGGGCCTGGAACGTGGTGCAGTTCGAGGTGGACGTCAGCTCGCGATAGGTGCCCTGCGTGGGGACCCATGCCTCGCAGTCGAACTTGCGGGCGGCGGAGAGGCCGAGGTCGCCGGCGGCGATGTCGATCACGCGGTACGGCACCTCGATGGCGCCCAGCATCCGCTCCTCCCACGCCAGCAGGCGTTCGTGCTCCGCCTCCGCGTCCTCCTGTGCGGCGTAGATGAACATCTCCAGCTTGTTGAACTGGTGCACGCGGATGATGCCGCGGGTGTCCTTGCCCGCCGAGCCCGCCTCACGCCGGTAGCACGTGGACCAGCCGGCGTACCGGACGGGGGCGCTCACGTCCATGATCTCGTCCGCGTGGTAGCCGGCCAGGGCCACCTCGGAGGTGCCCACGAGATACAGGTCGTCGCGCTCCAGGCGGTAGATCTCGTCGTCGTGCTCGACGTCGAAGCCGGTGCCCTGCATGGTCTCCGGGCGCACCAGGGTGGGCGGGATGACCGGCACGAAGCCGTTCTCCAGGGCCAGGTCCAGGCCCAGCTGCATCAGGGCGAGCTCGAGACGCGCGCCCACGCCCTTGAGGAAGCTGAACCGGGCGCCGGACACCTTCGCGCCGCGCTCCATGTCGATCGCCCCGAGCAGCTCGCCGAGCTCGAGGTGGTCGCGCGGCTCGAAGCCCTCGGCGGCGAAGTCGCGCGGGGTGCCGACCTCCTTGAGGACCACGAAGTCGTCCTCGCCGCCGGCCGGGACGCCGTCGACGATCAGGTTCGGGAAGGCACGCTGCAGCTCCGCGAGGCGGGCCTCGGCCGCGCCGGCGGCCGACTCGGCCTCCTTCACGCGCGCGGCCAGGTCCTTCACCTCGGCCAGCAGGGCCTGCTTCTCCTCGCCCTTCGCCTGGGCGACGCGCTTGCCGAAGGCCTTCTGCTCCGCGCGCAGCTGCTCGAAGCCCGCGATGGACGAACGGCGGGACGCGTCCGCCTCGACCACGCGGTCCACGAGGGACGCGTCCTCCCCGCGGGCCTCCTGGGAGGCGCGGTACTTCTCGGGCTGCTCGATGAGGTCCTTGACGTCGATCACGTGCGCCAGCCTAGCGGGCGGGGCCGACGCCTAGACTCGGGGCATGACTCCCGAGTGGTGGATGGCGCTGGCCGCCCTGGTGCTCCTGGCCGTGCTGGCCGTCGTCGTGGTGGTGCTGGCGGTGCGCCAGGTCCGCCTCGGCGTGCAGCACGAGCGGACGCGTCTCCTGGTGGACGCCCTCGACGCGCGGGTGGGCGGCGTGCAGCGCCGGCTGGAGGAGGTGCCCGGGATCGGCACGGGCCGCCACGAGGTCGCGCTGGTGCTGAACCCCGTCAAGACGCACGCGGACCGGGTGCGGCGCGAGCTCGAGCGGCTCGCGGAGGCGGAGGGCCTCGGCGAGGTGCTCGTGCTCGAGACGAAGGAGGACGACCCCGGCACCGCCATGGCGCGGCAGGCCCTCGACGCCGGCGCCCGGCTCGTGATCGCCGCGGGCGGCGACGGCACGGTCCGCACCGTGGCCGAGCAGCTGGCCGGCACCGACGTCGCCCTCGGCGTGGTGCCGCTGGGCACCGGGAACCTGCTGGCCCGCAACCTGGACCTGCCGATCAACGACGTCGAGCAGTGCCTGCGGATCGCCGTGGGGGGCCGGCAGCGGCGCATCGACACCGTGGACGTCCGCTTCACGCACGAGGACGGGCGCGTCACCCGGCAGACCTTCACCGTGATCGGCGGCGCCGGCTATGACGCGGACATCATGGGCGACACCAAGGACGAGCTGAAGAGCCTGGCCGGCTGGCTGGCCTACAGCGAGGCCGGCATGCGGCACCTGCGCGGCAAGCGGCACGAGGTGACCGTGGCCCTCGACGGCGGTCAGCCCCGCCGGTTCAAGGTGCGCACCGTGATGGTGGCCAACTGCGGGATGCTCACGGGCGGCGTCGAGCTGCTGCCCCAGGCCAAGCTCGACGACGGCCTCCTCGACGTCATGGTCCTCTCGCCCCGGCACGCGCTCGACTGGGCGCGGATCGCCGTGAAGACCGTGACCCGGCACCGCAGCTCCGTCCCCGCGATGCACACGGAGCAGGCCCAGCGCGTGAAGGTCGAGTTCGCCGAGCCGATGCCCTCCCAGCTCGACGGCGACGCCACCGGGGTCATCACCGCCCTCGACGCCCGCGTGCAGCCGGACTCGCTCGTCGTGATGCTCGTGGCCGAGGACGACGCCTCCGTCCGCGACGACGGCGTCTCCGCCGCCGCCCCCGTCCCGGAACCGGCCCCGCACATCTGACCCCCCCCGTCCCCGCTTTCGTTCGGGAAACGGCGGCTTCCCCACCGCTTTCGTTCGGGAAACGGCGGCTTCCCCACCGCTTTCGTTCGGGAAACGGCGGCTTCCCCACCGCTTTCGTTCGGGAAACGGGCGCCTCATCCACCACTTTCGTCAACAAATGTCCCTCGGGGCCGCCGTTTCCCGAACGAAAGTGACCCTGGGCCCGCCGTTTCCCGAACGAAAGTGCTGCACCGCCTCAGCGGGAGCGGAGGGACTCCACCCAGGCGCGGCCGGAGCGATACGCGGCGTCGGTGAACTCGGCCGGCACCCTCGTGGGCACGGGCTCGGCCTGCGCGTACGAGCCCAGGAACCGCAGGTCGGGGTACTCCCGGTACAGGGCCGCGAGCGCATCACCCACGCGGGCCTCCGCCAGGTGCCCCTCGAGGTCGAGGGAGAAGAAGTACCGCCCGATGCCCTCGCCGGTCGGCCGGGACTCGATGCGGGAGAGGTTCACCCCGCGCGTGGTGAACTCGGCCAGGATCTGCCCGAGGGCGCCGGGCCGGTCCTCCGGCAGCGGCACCACCAGCGTGGTCTTGTCCGCTCCCGTGGGCGCGGGCAGGGCCGTCGGCCGGGAGAGCAGCACGAAGCGCGTCACGGCGCCCGGCACGTCCTCGATCCGCTCGGCGAGCACCGGCAACCCGGTCTGCTCGGCCACGAGCGGGGCGCACACGGCGGCGTCGAAGTCGCCCTGGGCCACGAGGCCGGCCCCGGCCGCCGTCGACGGGGCGGGCGTGAAATCCACACCCGGCAGCGCCGTCTCGGCCCAGCCGCGCACCTGCGCCCAGGCGTGGGGGTGCGTGGTCACGCGCCGCACGTCCTCCATCGCGACGCCGGGCCGGCCCACGAGCACGAAGCTGATGGGCACGTGCACCTCCGCGAGGATCTGCAGCGTCTCCCCGAGGGCGATCTCGTCCACGGTGGCGGAGACGCCGCCCTCCACCGAGTTCTCGATGGGGACGACGGCGCGGTCCACCTCCCCCCTGCGCAGCGCCGCCACGGCGCTCAGCACGGAGCCCGCAGACACGAACTCGGCCTCGGCCGGGTCCGCCACCTTGCGCAGGGCGGCCTCGGTGAAGGTGCCGGCCGGGCCGAGGAAGGCGTAGCGCAGGCGCGACGGCGTCGCGTCAGCGGAGCCCGTCCCCGTCACTTGACGGTGGGCTCGGCGTCGCCGTCGGCCTCCATCGGCTTGCCGGCCTCGAGCCACGCGCCGGAGCCGCCGGCCACGTTGATGGCCGAGTAGCCGCGGCCGGTCATGAACTCGGCGGCGCGGGCGGAGCGGCCGCCGGTGCGGCAGATCAGGTAGTAGTCCGTGTCCGGGTCCAGCTCCTCGAGCCGGTCCGGCAGCTGGCCCAGCGGGATGTGCTGGGCGCCGGCGGCGCGGCCCAGGGCCCACTCGTCGTCCTCGCGGACGTCCAGGATGGTTGCATCGGCGGGGATCTCGTTCACATCGACGGTCTCGAAGGCGCTCATGGCTTCAGCGTAGCCACCCGCCCGGACGTCCCAGGAAGGCCCCGCCGTCCATGACCCGGGCCACGCCCGTTAGGCTCGGCCGCATGCAGACCTCCGACGCCGCACCCGCCGCCGACGACGACCGCACCCCCTCCGCCCCCGGCCCGGCCCGGCTCCTGGACCGCTCGGCCGTGCGCCTGCGGGAGGACCTCGCCGCCGGGGCGCTGAGCGCCCGGGAGGTCACGGAGGCGGCCCTCGCCGCGGCCCAGGCCCACGCGGACCTCGGCGCGTTCGCCCTCCTCGACGCCGAGGGCGCCCGGACCCGTGCGGCCGAGCTGGACGCGGCCCACCCGCGCGTCGCACCCCGGGCCGTGCCCGGTCCGCGCACCTCCCCCGCCCCGGACGACGACGGCGCCCCCGCCTCCCTGCACGGCCTTCCGCTGGCGTACAAGGACCTGATCGACGTGCGCGGGATGCCCACGCGGTTCGGCTCCGCCCTGCTGGCCGATGCGCCGCCGGCCGCGCAGGACGACCCGCTCGCGCTCCGCCTGCGCGCGGCCGGCACGGTCACCCTCGGCAAGACGACCGTGCCCGAGTTCGGCCTGGACTCCTACTCGGAGAACCTCGTCACGGCGCCGGCCCGCAACCCCCTGGACCCCACCCGCACCGCGGGTGGCTCCTCGGGTGGGGCCGCGGCCGCCGTCGCCGCGGGGATCCTGCCGTTCGCCCCGGGCTCGGACGGGGGCGGGTCCATCCGCATCCCCGCCGCGGCGTGCGGGCTCGTGGGCCTCAAGCCCGGTCGCGGGGAGCTGCCGATGGACGAGCACGCGGACACGGTCCGCAACCTCACGGTGTCGGGCCCGCTGGCCCACACGGTCGAGGACGCCGCCCTGCTCTACGACGTGATGCTCACCCCCGAGGGCCTGCCCGGCCGGGTGCTGTCGGACCTGCGCCGCACCGTGGAGACCGCCCGGGCCGGGGACGCCGTCGACGTCCGCCGGATCGGCGTCACCACGGCCTCGCCGTTCGCCCCCGACCTGGAGATCTCCCTGGCCCGGCCCGCCGTCACCGCCCTGACGAAGGCCGCCGCCGCCCTGGACGCGGGCGGTCACGCGGTCGAGGACCTCTCCCCCTACTACGGCGAGGACTACCACCGGGACTTCCGCACGGTGTGGACCGCAGGACTGCTCCGGGCGCCGCTGCCGGAGGACGCCGAGGCCCACGTGGGCGCGGTGGCCGCGCACTTCCTGCGCACGGCCCGGGCCGCAGGGCGCGCCGAGCTCGACGACGCCGCCCACCGGCTCGAGGAGTGGGCGCGCGGGGTGCGGGCGCAGTTCGCCGCCGTCGACGTGGTGATGACCCCGGTGCTGGCCACCGCGCCCCCGCCGGTCGGCCACTTCCTGGCGATGGAGCCCGAGGCCAACTACGAGGCGCAGTGCGCGTTCACGCCCTACACCTCGATGGTCAACGTGCTCGGCCTGCCCGCGGTCGCGGTGCCCGTGCTCCGGGACGAGCGGGGCCTGAACTGGTCCGTCCAGCTCATCGGTCGGCCCGGCACGTCCGCGCCCCTGCTCGCCCTGGCCGCACATCTCGAGCTGCTGCTGGCCGGCTGAGCCGGCCGGTCAGGTCGAGGTGTAGTCGCCCAGGGAGATCCCGGCGATCACCAGGATCACGAGGAACACGACGGCGAGCAGCAGCAGGGCGAGGGACACGTAGTTCATCACGAGGCCGGCGATCGCCATGCCGCGGCCGTGGGGCTCGCGCTTGAGGCCGATGTGGCCGAGGACCACGCCCACGATCGGCGGGAGGAGGAACGTGAACCCGCCCACCACGGAGATGATGCCGAGGATCATGGACGCCACCGAGCGGCCGACGCCGTCGGTCTGGCCGGGCTGCAGCGGGGCTCCGAAGCCGTGGCCGGGCGTGCCCTGCCCGTAGCCGTAGGCGGGGACGGTGTTCGCGTCCTGGCCGTAGCCGTACGGCTGCCCGTAGGCGGGGCGGGTCTGCCCCTCCTGCTCGGCGTACGAGGGGGCCCGGTCCCAGGCGGCGCGGTCGGCGTCGCCGGCCGGGGCGTCGGGCCAGCCGGCGGCGGAGGAGCCGGTGCCGGAGGAGCCCGCACCGGCCTCGGACCCGTACCAGCTCGGCCGGGCGGCCTCACGGCGCGGGTCGTGGGAGGCGTGGGGGTCGGTCATGACGGTCCTTCCGGTTCGGGGCGTCGCGGTCCGGTGCCGAGTCTAGGCGGTGCCCCCGGACCCGGCCCGGCCCCGCACCCCTGCTCCACGGCCGGCCTCACCCGGGCCGGCCCACCGCCTTGAGGTACCCGGAGAACCCGCCGGGGGTCCGCCCCTCCAGGCGGGACGAGGTGAGCACGCGGGTGGTGTCGGTGGCGATCACGCGCACCCGGCGGCCCTCACCACCGTCGCGCTCCCCCGCCAGGGCCCGCACGGCCTCGGCCAGGCCGACGTCCTCGTGCTCGGCCACCGGCGGGAATCCGCCCACGGCCTCGTAGAGCGACCACGGCAGCCCCAAGTTCGCCCCGTGCACGTGCGCGTGCCCCTCCTCGTGCCGGTAGCCGCGGAGCCAGGCCTGCCGCAGCGGTCCCTGGCGCACGTCCACCGTGCCCAGCACGAGCGCCTCGTCGCGGCCGGCGGCCACGGTCTGCGCCAGCAGCCAGTCGGCGGGGACGCGGCTGTCCGCGTCGGTGGAGGCGAGCCAGAGGCGCTCGGCGGGCACGTCGGGGAACAGCGCGCGGGCCCGGCGGGCGCCCTCGAGGCGGGCCCGCCCGACGCCGGCCTGCCCGGCGGTCGGCTCCCCCAGTTCGAGGACGTGGATGCGCGGGTCGGCGGCGCGGGCCTCGAGGGCGGCGGCCACCGTGGCGTCGTCGCAGCGGTCCGCGGCGACCACGACCGCGGCCGTGCCCTGCGCGTGGTGCTCCTCCCAGCGGTCCAGGGCGGCGGTGAGGGCCGCGAGCGCGGCCGGCAGCCGCTCCTGTTCGTCCTTGGCGGGCACCACGACGACGGCGTGGGTCGCGGCGGCGGCCCGCACGTGGAGGCTGAGCCGGAAGTCGTCCTCCACGAGCTCGGTGCGCAGCCGCCAGCGCGGGTCCGCGGCGACGCGCGCGTGCACGGCGTCCCCGTCCAGCGGCCAGCCCTCGATGGGGTGGCGCCAGTGGCACAGCAGCAGCTCGCCACCGGGGGCGAGCGCGGCGTCGGCGTCGTCGATCAGCGCGTCGAGCTCCTCGGGCTGCAGGAAGTAGCCGATCTCGGAGGCGATCACGAGGTCCGCGCCGGCGACGTCGGCCGGCCAGTCCGCGGGCAGCACGGCTCGGCGCACCTCGGCGTGCGGCGCGCCGGACAGCCGGGCGGCGGCGCGCTCGACGGCGGTGGGGGACGCCTCGAGGCCGACCACGCGGTCCGCGCGCGCGGCCACGGCTGCGGTGAGCACGCCGATGGACGCGCCCGCCTCCACCACGGTCCCGTAGCGGGGCCGGGGCAGGGCGGCGAGGGTGAGCGCCCGCTTGCGGGCCTCGTAGGACGAGCTGAGGTAGCGCCACGGGTCCTCCTGGGCCCGGTAGAGCCGATCGAAGACGGCGGCGGCCCGGTGGGCGTCGGCGTCGTCGGGGCCGGAGACGCGGTGGGCCTCGAACGGGCGCTCGTGGTGGGCGAGCACGGCGGGGCCCAGGATCGCCTCGTCGCCGGGCGCGGCGGAGAGGGGCCGGACCTGGGAGGCGTGCGCGTCGAGGGCGGCACGGCGGGCGGCACGGTCGTCGTCGGTGAGCGGCAGCCGTCGGTAGCGGCGGGCGGGCAGGTCGGCCGGGTCGGCCCAGTGCCAGAACCAGATGGGGAAGGCGTAGAGCGGCAGGTCGCACTCGCCCGCGACCGCGCCGACGGCCCGGCCCACGGCCTCGTGGTCCGCGTGGCCGTCGCCCGGGTCGTGGGAGGCGAGCACGGCGGGGCCGGGGTGGGCGTCGAGGGCCGCGGCGACGGCGTCGCGCACGGCGTCCTCGTGCTCGGCCACGCCGGAGTCGGGCAGGGCCAGGGACGCCCAGGTCAGCCGGTCCCGCGCCGGGGCGCCGGGGCCCGCGGAGGCGGGCAGGCCGGCGGCGAGGGCGTCGAGGGCGTGCTCCATCTCGTCCCGGCGCAGCCGGACCAGGTCCGCGGGCGTGTGCGTGGGCGACTGCGGGTGGGATGCTTCGCCGGCGGTGGCGACCAGCACGTGCACGCGTGCCCCGCCACGCAGGGCGGAGCGGATCAGGCCGGTGGCGGCGAGGGTCTCGTCATCCGGGTGGGCCACGGTCACGAGCAGCAGCGTCTCCGCGTCCCAGACGGGCAGGCGCAGCTCCGGCAGCTCGCCGACGCCGCCCTCGGCCCAGGCCGCCTCGGACGTGCCGTCGTCGGTGTGGGAGAAGCTCACCACGTCCAGCCGCCGTCGGTCTCGCCGGTCAGGAGCGCGGCGCCCAGCCGGGCGTCGTCGCGGTGTCCGTGGTGCTGGCGCAGGTAGACCTGCAGGTCGGCGACGGCGCGGGCGTGCGCGGCGCTGCCGGTGAGCGGGCCGGGGCCGGTGGCCTGCCCGACGACGTCCATCACCTCGGTGCACAGCTGTGCCACGGTGCCGCGGATCCGGTCGGCCTCGACCATGCCGCGGCCGTGGTCCAGGCGGCCGGCGTCCACGTCGTCGGCGGCACGGGCGAGCAGGGCGGCCATCGCGTGGAGCAGCCGGTCGACGCGGCCGAGCGCGGCCTGGCCGATCTGGTCCGGGCCCGGTCCGCGGCCCTCGGCCTCGGCGGCCGCGCGGGCGGCGGTGGCGTTCCGCAGGGTGCGGGCGATGCCGACGGCGCCGCCGAACCACACCGCCGCCACGCCGATGCCGCCCCACGCGAAGCCGGGCCGGCGCAGGTACCACTCGGCGCCGCCGACGGCGCTGCCGGGGACGGCGTCGAAGGCCAGGCCCACCGTGCGGATCGGGGCGAGGCCGAGCGCGGGCCAGGCCGAGTCGGTCTCGGCCACGCCGGGGTGGGACAGGTCCACGAGCACGGCGCGGCGGGTGCCGTCCGCCTCCCGGCCGGTCACGACGGCGGCCGCGCACCGGTCCGCGAGCGAGCACCACGGCTTCTCGCCGTCGAGCAGCCAGGCGGTGTCGGGGCCGTCCGGGGCGGGGCGCAGGGCCGGGGTGCGGCCGCCGGACTCGGAGGCGTAGACGCCGAGCAGCCCGGCCGGGGCGGGGACGCCGGCCTGGGACAGGATCGAGAGCGCGTCCAGATGGGGCTCGAGCACGCGGGCGGCCGAGAGGTCCTGCGCGGCGACGGAGGCGAGCAGCTCCCACTGCTCCCGGGTGCGCCCCGCGCCGGTCAGCGGCAGGTCGAGCGGGGCGGCGTCCTCGCCGGACGGGGCGCCGGACGCCGCACGGAGCAGCTCGACCATCGCATCGACGTCGCCGTCGCAGGCCGCGGCGGCCGCGAGGAGGGCCTGCTCGGCCGGGCGGTCCACGGCTCCACCCGGGACGAGACGGACGGGCTCGGGCTGGGCCATGGGTGGGGACCTCCTCGTCGACGGCGCCCGGGCCGGTGCGCCCCGGGGTCGAGGATTCACCGTAGTCAGCACGGGGACGGCGGGGAATGGCCGGTGCGCCGGGGGCGAAGCGGCCCGCTCTTTCTTGACATGTTCCAGAGAACCGGATGAGATCGACTGGCATGGAGACCACGACGCGGGACGAGGACGAGCGCACGCTGCTGCGCGGCGTCGGCCTGCGCGTGACCCGGCCCCGCCTGGCGGTGCTGACCGCCCTCGCCGACCACCCCCACGCGGACGCGTCCACCGTGCTGACCGCCGTGCGTCGGGCCCTGCCCGGCACCTCGCACCAGGCCGTCTACGACTGCCTCCACGCGCTCACCGAGGCCGGGCTCGTGCGCTCCCTGCAGCCCGCCGGCTCCCCGGCCCGCTACGAGATCTGCACGGGCGACAACCACCACCACCTCGTGTGCCGCGGCTGCGGCACGGTCGTCGACGTGCCGTGCCGCACCGGCTCCGCCCCGTGCCTCGACGCCCCCGAGGGCCACGGCTTCGCGGTCGACGAGGCCGAGGTCTACTACTGGGGGCTGTGCGCCGGCTGCCGGGAGTGACCGCCGGCGTCGTCCCGCTGGGCCGCGCGTCTTCCCCCGTCCGCCCGCCCGTGCCAAGGTGAGGCACATGACCGAGAACACCGCCGCCCTGCCCGCCGCCGAGCGTCCCGGCACCCCCGCCCTGCCGCAGGACCTCATCGACGTCGACGCCCTCCTGGAGGCGTACCGCACCGGTCACCCGGACGTGACGGACCCGGCGCAGAAGGTCGTGTTCGGCACCTCCGGCCACCGCGGCTCCGCGTTCACGACCTCGTTCAACGACGACCACATCGCCGCCATCACGCAGGCCGTGGTCGAGTACCGCGCGCACCACGGGATCACGGGGCCGGTCCTCGTCGGCAGGGACACGCACGCCCTGTCCGGGCCCGCGCAGGACACCGCCGTCGAGGTGCTGCTCGGCAACGACGTCGAGGTGCTCGTCGACTCCCGCGGCGGCTACACGCCCACCCCCGCCGTGTCCCACGCGATCCTGCACCTGAACGCCGGACGCGAGCTGTCGCCGTCGGGCTTCGCGGTGGACGGGGACAACGCCGGCCTCGTGGACGGCCTCGTGATCACCCCCTCGCACAACCCGCCCGCGGACGGCGGCTTCAAGTACAACCCGCCCCACGGCGGCCCCGCGGACACCGAGGCGACCACGTGGATCGCCGACCGCGCCAACGAGCTGCTCGCCGCCGGGCTGGCGGGCGTGCACCGGGTGGCGAGCGCCGACGTCGGCGGCCACGCGAAGCTGGGCGGCTTCGACTTCCTGGACCGGTACGTGTCCGATCTGCCGCAGGTGATCGACGTGGAGGCGATCCGCGAGGCGGGCGTGCGCATCGGCGCCGACCCCATGGGCGGGGCGTCCGTGGCGTACTGGGGCGAGATCGCCGACCGCCACGGGCTGGATCTGACCGTGGTGAACCCGGAGGTGGACCCGCGGTTCGGGTTCATGACCCTGGACTGGGACGGCAAGATCCGCATGGACTGCTCGTCGCCGAACGCGATGGCCTCGCTGATCGAGCGGATGACCCCGGACGCGGACGGGCAGGCGCCCTTCGACGTGGCCACCGGCAACGACGCCGACGCGGACCGGCACGGGATCGTCACCCCCGACGGCGGGCTGATGAACCCGAACCACTACCTCGCCGTGGCCATCGACTACCTCTACCGCCACCGCGAGCAGTGGCCCCAGAGCGCGGGCGTGGGCAAGACCCTGGTGAGCTCCTCGATGATCGACCGCGTGGCCGGGGATCTGGGCCGCGAGCTCGTGGAGGTGCCGGTGGGCTTCAAGTGGTTCGTGCCGGGACTGCTGACGGGCACCGGCGTGTTCGGCGGCGAGGAGTCCGCGGGCGCGTCCTTCGTGCAGTTCGACGGCAGCCCGTGGTCCACGGACAAGGACGGGCTGCTGCTGTGCCTGCTGGCCGCGGAGATCATCGCCGTGACGGGCCAGTCCCCGTCCGAGCGGTACCGCGACCTCGTGGCCCTGCACGGCGACCCGGCGTACGCGCGCATCGACGCCCCCGCGACCGCCGAGCAGAAGGCGAAGCTGAAGACCCTCTCCCCCGACGACGTCCCCGTGACCGAGCTGGCCGGCGAGACCATCCTCGCGACGCTGACCAACGCCCCGGGCAACGACGCCCCGATCGGCGGGCTCAAGGTGGTCACGCAGCACGCGTGGTTCGCGGCGCGGCCCTCCGGCACCGAGGACGTCTACAAGATCTACGCGGAGTCCTTCCGCGGCCCCGAGCACCTGACGCAGGTGCAGGCGGAGGCGCAGCGGCTGGTGGACGCGGTCATCGGCTGACCCCCGCCCCATCTCCCCTCCCCCCGTCCGCTTTCGTTCGGGAAACGGCGGCGTGTCGCACCGCTTTCGTTCGGGAAATGGCGGGGCGCGCGCGCCGTTTCCCGAACGAAAACGCCGTGGCGCCCGTCGGGGCGGCACCAGCGGCCGGAGGACGACGACGGCGCCCCGCCCTGCCGCCGCACAGGGCCGCTCGGTAGCGTGGCCGGCATGAGCACGCAGCCCCCCGGTCTGACCACCGACTCCCCCGACTCCCCCGCCGACGATCCGGTCCGCGAGCCGTTGCCCACCGAGGCCCTGCCGATCGCGCCGGCCGGGCCCCGACCCGAGGAGCCGCGGGCCGCCGTCGAGCGGCTGCGCGCCGCCGCCCGCTCCCGCGCCGCCCACCCGCGCGCGGTGCGGGTGCGCCAGCTCAAGGGCCTGAAGCGGATGCTGACCGAGCACGCGGACCGGTTCGTCGCGGCGCTCGGCACGGACCTGGGCAAGCCGGCCACCGAGGCGCTGATCACGGAGATCGTCTCGGTGCGCTCCGAGGTGGACCACGCGCTGCTGCACCTGACCGACTGGATGGAGCCGCGGCCCGTGAAGCTGCCGCTGGCCCTGCGGCCCGCGAGCGCGGAGGTCAGGCCGCGGCCCAAGGGTCTCGTGCTGGTCATCGGCGCGTGGAACTACCCGGTGCAGCTCGCGCTCGCCCCGGTCGTGGGTGCGCTGGCGGCCGGCAACACGGTGGTGCTCAGCCCGTCGGAGAAGGCCCCGGCCACGGCGGCGGCGCTGCGGGAGCTGGTGCCGCAGTACCTGGACTCCGCGCTGGTCTCCGTGGTGGCGGGCGGCAAGGAGTGCAACACCGCGCTGCTGGCGGAGCCGTGGGACCACATCCTCTACACCGGCGGGGAGCGCGTGGGCCGGATCGTCTACGAGGCGGCGGCGAAGACCCTCTCCCCCGTGACGCTCGAGCTGGGCGGCAAGTCGCCGGCGGTGGTGACGCCGTCGCGGAACACGGGAGCGATGGCCCGCCGCATCGCATGGGCGAAGTTCACCAACGCGGGCCAGACGTGCGTGGCCCCGGACTACGTGCTGGCCGTCGGCGAGGCCGCGCTGCGCCAGGTGACCGCCGAGCTCCCCGCAACCCTGCGCGAGTTCTACGGCGACGACCCCCGCGCGTCGAAGGACTACGGCCGGCTCATCTCCGCCGAGCACGCGGAGCGGCTGCAGGAGATGCTCCAGGCGGACCTCGACGCCGGCGCCGAGCTGCTCGTCGGCGGCGACGTGGACGTGGCGGGGCGGTACATGGCGCCCACCGTGGTGACGGGCGTCACGCCGGACGGCGCGCTCATGCAGGAGGAGCTGTTCGGCCCGATCCTGCCCGTGCTGACCGTGGACACCTTCCAGGACGCCCTGGACTTCATCGCGGAGCGCCCGCACCCGCTGGCCGCCTACCTCTTCACGGACCGGCCGAGCTACCACCGCGCGTTCGACGACCAGGTACAGGCCGGCGGCCTCGGCTACGACGTCGGCCTGCTGCACGCCGGCATCGCGACGCTGCCGTTCGGCGGGATCGGCGCGTCCGGGATGGGCGCGTACCACGGCATCCACGGGTTCGAGACGTTCTCCCACCTGCGCCCGTCCATCACGAAGTCGGACCAGGTGGACACGCTCAAGACCGCGTACCCGCCGTACGGGCGGATGAAGCGGGCGCTGCTGCCGAAGATGCTCTGAGGGGGCGGGGATCAGCGCTGCGGCCAGAAGCCGCGTCGGGTGTAGACCTCCGCGAGGACGTCGGCGCGGTCGGTCATGACGCCATCGACGCCGAGGTCGAGCAGGCGCTCGATCTCCGCGGGCTCGTCCACGACCCACACGTGCACCGGCAGGCCCGCCGCGTGGCAGCGGCGCACGAAGTCGGCGGTGGCCACGGGCACGCGGCCGTGCCGGACGGGCACCTGCACGCAGTCGACGTCGAGGGCGCACCGGCGCAGCCAGCGGGTCAGTCCCAGCGGGCCCAGCGTCACGAGCGCCGCGATGGCGGCCGCCCCGCCCGACGTCGCCACCCGCTCCGGCCCGTACGCCCGCTCGGGGTGGCCGAGGCGGGCGAGGGCGCGCCGGAAGAGGCGGCGCCGCGAGTCGTGGAACGACGCGACGAGCACGCGGTCCCAGGCGCCGTGCTCGGCGAGGATGCGGGCCAGGGCCGGGGCCGACGCGCGGTCCTTGAGGTCCACGTTGAGGCGGGCCTCGGGGAGCGCCGTGAGCAGCTCGGTGAAGCGCAGCAGCGGCTCCCCGCCGACCGTGACGTCCGCCAGCCGCTCCCACGTGTGGTCGCGCAGCCGGCCACGGCCCGTGCTGACACGGTCCAGGGCCTCGTCGTGGAACACGACGAGCTCGCCGTCCGCCGTGGTGCGCACGTCCAGCTCGAGGTAGGTGAACCCGGCGGCGTGGGCGTCCACGAACGCGGCCAGGGAGTTCTCCCGGTCGACGGCGGCGCCCCGGTGCGCGAACCCCAGCGGGTGGCCGCGACGGGCGGGGACGGAGTCGGTGAGGTAGGCGGGGGCGGGACGGGGCGAGGTCGGACGCACGGGATCACCGTAGCGGGGACGGACGGCCGAGTGCCCGCTGCCGCAGCCGGGAACGCGAGAGGTCGGAATGAGCGTCAGACCCGCCCTCATTCCGAGCACTCACGTGACAGGTGGGGCCGACGCGCCCGCCCTCAGTCCTCCGCCGGCAACTCCAGCATGGGGCGGTGCTCGTAGAAGGTCTGCAGCACCACGGTGGTCCGGGTGGACACCGACGCCGTCTGGCGGATCTCCGTCACGAGGGCCTCGAGCTCGCGTGGCGAGCCCACGCGCACGAAGAGCATGTACGCGGCGTCGCCGGCCACGGAGTGGCACGCCTCGATCGCCGCGATGGACTCGAGGAGCTCGGGGGCGTCGTCGGGCTGGCGCGGGTCCAGCGGGCTGATCTCGATGAACGCGGAGAGCGGCCTGCCCACGGCCTCGGGGTCGAGCAGCGCGCGGTAGCCCGTGATCACGCCCGTGCTCTCGAGCCGACGCAGGCGCGCCTGCACGGCGGAGGTCGAGAGGCCGACCCGCTCGGAGAGCTGGGCGAGCGTGGCGCGCGGGTCATGGGAGACGGCGGCCGCGAGCCGCGCGTCGACAGGGTCGTCCATGCGCCGCACGCTATCAGCCGGCCCCGGCCGCCGGGTTGACAGCCCCGTGCGCTGATGGAAACCTTCCGGCAAGTGATCCATATCACCGGATACTTTCCGGCGCTTCGACCTCAGGAGGGTTTCATGTCCACCACTCTGCAGCCCGCCCGGACCGACGTCGTCGTCCCGGAGACCCCGTCCGACGCGCGCACCGTCGAGACCCACCCGGCCTGGCTCCGCCTCAAGGCCGCCGCCACCGCCCTGCAGCCCCTGCAGGTCAAGGACGGCTCCATCCCGGACCCGGCGGACCACGCCGCCGCGCGCGAGCACGTGGAGACCATCGTCGCCGCCGTCGAGGAGCTCGCCCCGCTCTTCCCGCACGACGCCGCCTACCTCGCCGCCCTGCCCCGCGACTTCGCCCGCTGGGCCGACGGCGGCTTCGCCGAGCCCGACTTCCTGGACTCCCTCATCGCCTTCCAGCCGCAGGAGCACCGCGTCGACGGCGTCCGGCACCTCGTGGTCTTCCCGATGTACACGCAGAACGGCTCCCCCGACCGGCACGTGGAGGCCCTCGTCGTCGAGACCATCTGGCCCGAGTTCATCGCCGAGCTCGAGGCCGGCGACTACGGCAACCGCCTCTTCGTCTCCCTGCGCCTGATCGACTTCACCCCCGGCTACGACACGAACTCGGCCGTCCTCTTCCCCGAGACCGTGGCCATGCGCGAGATCCCCACCTTCACGTGGGGCGCCATCTTCCAGGACCGCGAGGCCGCCCGCTTCCGCCGGGTCGTCACCGCCGCCGCCGAGATCACCCAGCTCGAGCTCCCGGCCGAGCTCGCCGAACTGCTCTCCTGCCAGGAGCTCGCCGAGGGCACCTTCGTGATGTGGGACCTCATCCACGACCGCACGCACATGCGCGGCGATCTGCCCTTCGACCCGTTCATGATCAAGCAGCGCATGCCCTTCTTCCTCTACACGCTCGAGGAGATGCGCTGCGACATGACCGCCTTCCGCGAGTGCGTAGCGATCGAGCGCCGCCTCACGGCGCGCGCCGCCGCCGGTGAGCAGCTCACCGCGCTCGAGGAGCAGACCCGCCGCCACGCCGGGCTCGTGCAGCACGCCGTCCTCTTCGACCGCGTCTTCCGCTTCGCCCTCACCGGCTCCCGCGTCCGCAACTACGACGGCCTCGGCGGCCAGCTGCTCTTCGCCTGGCTGCACCGCAAGGACGTGATCCAGTGGCGCGACGTCGAGCTCAGCGTGGACTGGGACCGGCTCGCCAACGCCGTCGTCGAGCTGGGCGACGCCATCGACACGCTCTACTGGGAGTCCATCGACCGCCCCAAGACCGTGCACTGGCTCCAGGCCTACGAGCTCGTCGCCTCCGTGGTCACCCCGCACCCGGCCTCCGTGTGGGCGCAGGGCCTGCCGCGCGAGGTGCTCGCCGGCCCACCCAAGGGCTACACCGACCTCGTGCTCGACGACGAGTTCCCGCTGTCCATGTTCTTCGAGGCCCTCGAGAAGAAGATGCGCGGCGTCATCGAGTCCACCGCCGGGATCCGCGGCACGGACGCCTGACCCGTGGCCGCCCTGACCGACCGCGCCGTCCTGATCGCGGGCGCCACGAGCGCCTCGGGCCGGGCCGCCGCCCGCACCCTCCTCGACGCCGGCGCGCACGTCGTCGCGACCGGGCGCGACGCCGCGAAGCTCGCCCCCCTCGCCGAACTCGGCGCCGAGACCGCGGCCCTGGACCTCACGGACGAGACCGCCGTCCGCGGCCTCGTCGAGGACCTGCACGCCCGCGGCACCCGGATCGACGGCCTGCTCCACCTGGTGGGCGGCTGGCGCGGCGGCGGGGGCCTCGCCGGCCAGACCGAGGAGGACTACCGCGCCCTCGAGGCCTCGTTCACGGCGCTGCGGCACGTGAGCCGGGCCCTCGACGACGACCTGCGGGCCTCGTCCGCCGGTCGCCTCGCGATCGTCTCGTCCACGGCGGTGACCCGGCCGCTCGCCGGCGGCGCGAACTACGCCGCGGTGAAGGCGGCGAGCGAGGCATGGACCCGCGCGGTCGCGCAGGGCTGGGCCAAGGCCGCCCGGGACGCGGAGGCGCCGCTGCGCTCGGCGGCCGTCGTGTTCCGCGTGAAGTCCCTCGCCGGGCTCGAGGAACGGCTGGCCGAGGAGTACGCGCGACTGTGGAAGGCTGAGGCGGGCGCGCTGAACGACGCCGTCCTCACGCTCCAGGAGAAGGGAACGGACTGACATGCAGAGGATCCACGATCCGCAGGAGCGGGGCTTCGCCTCGGACAACTACTCCGGCGTCCACCCGGAGGTGCTCGCGGCGATCGCCGAGGCCAACGGGGGCCACCAGGTCGCCTACGGCGAGGACGTGTACACGGCGCGTCTTCAGGAGGTCGTGGCCCAGCACTTCGGCAAGGACGCCACCGCGTGGCCGATGTTCAACGGGACCGGGGCGAACGTCGTCGGGCTCCAGGCCATGCTGCCCCGCTGGGGCGCGGTGATCTGCGCGGACACCGCGCACATCCACGTGGACGAGGGCGGCGCGCCCGAGAAGTCCGCCGGCATCAAGCTGCTGCCCGTGGCCACCGACGACGGCAAGCTCACCCCCGAGCTGATCGCCGCCGAGGCCTGGGGCTGGGGTGACGAGCACCGCGCCCAGCCCCTGGTCGTCTACCTCACCCAGTCCACCGAGCTCGGCACGGTCTACACCCCGGACGAGGTCAAGGCCATCACGGACTACGCCCACGAGCACGGGATGCGCGTCTACATGGACGGCGCCCGCATCGCCAATGCCGCGGCCTCCCTGGGCCTGCCGCTGCGCGCCTTCACCACCGACGTCGGCGTGGACGTGCTCTCCCTCGGCGGCACCAAGAACGGGGCGCTGCTGGCCGAGGCCGTCGTCGTGCTCGACCCGGACGCCGCGGACGGCCTCGTGTACCTGCGCAAGAACCAGATGCAGCTGGCCTCGAAGATGCGCTTCATCTCGGCGCAGCTGCTCGCCCTGTTCGACGGCGACCTGTACCTGCGCTCCGCCCGCCACGCCAACGCCATGGCCGCCCGGCTGCGCGCCGGCATCGAGGCGGGGGTCGCCGACGGCTCGCTGGCCGGCGTCGAGTTCACGCAGGCCACGGACGCCAACGCCGTGTTCGCCGTCCTGCCCGAGGGCGTGGCCGACCGGCTGCGCACCCGCTTCCGGTTCTACGACTGGGACGCGGCGCGCCGCGAGGTGCGGTGGGTGTGCGGCTTCGACACGACCGAGGAGGACGTGGACGCGTTCACGGCCGCACTGCGCGCCGAACTCGTCCCCGCCGCCTGACGACCGCACCCGGCCGGCGGGGACCACCCGCCGGCCCGAGCATCCGGGATACCCTTCTACCACCGTGCAGCAGGGTGGGACGCCGCGGCGTTCGACGCGCGTCCGACCGCTCCTCCACCGAAAGGCCACCGTGGACACCAGCGCACCCCGGACGTCCCCGTCGACGCCGCCCGCCTCCGCCGCCCACATCACCCCCGAGGGCGGCTCCCTGCGGCGCACCCTCAAATCCCGGCACCTGACGATGATCGCGATGGGCGGCGCCATCGGCACGGGCCTGTTCGTGGCCTCGGGCAACACCATCGCGACCGCCGGCCCCGGTGGCGCCCTTGCGGCCTACGTGGCCATCGGCTTCATGGTGTTCCTGCTGATGCAGTCGCTCGGTGAGATGTCCACGTACCTGCCGGTCTCCGGCGCGTTCGAGGAGTACTCGACCCGCTTCGTGAGCCCCTCGTTCGGCTTCGCCATCGGCTGGAACTACTGGTACAACTGGGCGATCACGGTGGCCGCCGAGCTCGTCGCGGCGGCCCTGATCATGCGGTACTGGCTCCCGGACGTGCCCTCGTGGATCTGGTCCGCGACCTTCCTCGCGCTGCTCTTCGGCCTCAACGCCCTCTCCACGCGCGCCTACGGCGAGAGCGAGTTCTGGTTCTCGCTCATCAAGGTCGCCACCGTGGTGATCTTCCTGGTGCTCGGCGTCCTGATGATCGTCGGCATCCTCGGCGGCTCCTCCCCCGGCTTCCACAACTGGACCGACGGCGAGGCCCCCTTCGTGGGCGGCGGCGCCGGCATCCTGGCGATCTTCATGGTGGCCGGCTTCTCCTTCCAGGGCACCGAGCTGGTCGGCGTGGCCGCGGGCGAGGCCGAGGACCCGGAGAAGAACGTGCCCAAGGCGATCCGCACCGTGTTCGTGCGCATCCTGCTCTTCTACGTCGGCGCGATCACCGTCGTCGGCTTCCTCATCCCCTACACCAGCCCCCACCTGCTGGGCAGCGACGTCGAGGACATCTCGATCTCCCCGTTCACGCTCGTCTTCGAGAACGCGGGCGTGCTCGCCGCCGCCTCCGTGATGAACGCCGTGATCCTCACGGCCATCCTCTCCGCGGGCAACTCGGGCCTGTACGCCTCCACCCGCATGCTCTGGGCCCTGGCCGACTCCGGCAAGGCCCCGCGCTTCCTGGCGAAGGTGAACCGGCGCGGCGTGCCCATGAACGCCCTCTACGCCACCACCGCGGTGGGCGCGGCGTGCTTCCTGACCACGTTCATCGGGGACGGCGCCGCCTACGTGTGGCTCGTCTCCGCCTCGGGCCTGGCCGGGTTCATCGTGTGGATGGGCATCGCCTGGAGCCACTACCGGTTCCGGCGGGCCTACGTCGCGCAGGGCCACGACTCGAAGGACCTGCCCTACCGCGCCTTCCTGTTCCCCCTGGGCCCGATCGTGGCGCTGGTCATGTGCGCCGTCGTGATCCTCGGGCAGAACTACCAGGCGTTCATGGGCGACGTGGACCTCGTGGCCGTGGCCACCGCCTACATCGGCCTGCCCCTGTTCCTCGCGCTGTGGCTCGGCCACAAGCTCGTCACCGGCTCGAAGCCGGTCCGCTACGAGGACGCCGACCTCACCCGCGTCCTGGACTGAGTCCCCCACCTCGGAGGTCGCCGTGCCCGCCCCCTCCTCCCACGCTCCCGCCGCCACCCACACCGCCCGGGGCCGCCTGGTCTGGGTGGACGTCGCGCGCGGCCTGGCCCTGGTCGCGATGATGGTCGCCCACACGGCGCCCGCCGGCGGCCCGGGTGGGGTGCTCCACCTCTCCGAGCACCTCACCGCGCCCCTGTTCGCGGCGCTCGTGGGCGTGGGCGCGCGCCTCGAGGTGGAGTGGCTGGGCCGTGGCCGGGCCGTGCCCCGCGCGCTTGTGCGGGCGGCCGCCCTGTTCGGGGCGGCGTGGCTGACCGGGCTCTTCGGGGCGGCCGTCGTGAACGTGCTGGCGCACCTGGCTGTGCTCACGGTGCTCATGGCACTGCTGGCCGCCCTCCCCCTCGCCGCGCACCTCGTGCTCGCCGTCCTGGCCGGCGGAGGCGGCCTCCTGCTCGCCGCCACACCGACGGCCGACGTCGTCGACCGGCTCCTCCCCGCCGCGCAGGCGCTCGGGCTGAGCCGCGCGACGCTGACCCCGTGGGTCTCCGCGTTCCTCACGGACGGCCCGTACCGTCTCCCCCTGTTCCTCGCGTGGGCGCTGCTGGGGGCGGTGCTGGTCGCCACCGTCCACGGCACGACGACGGCGGCCCCGGCCCGGCGCGCACGGCTCACGGGGCTCGCCTGGGCGGCCGGGGGGATCGCGCTGGCCGGCGTCGTGCTCGCCCTGTCCCGGACGCAGACCGGCGCCGCCCCCGTGCCCTACACGGCGACCCCCGCGGAGGCCCTGCTGGACACGGGCCTGGTGCTCGCCGTCCTCGGTGCGTGCGCGGCCCTGGCGCCGCGGCGGGCCGGGCTGCTGGCCGTGCCCGGCGCGATGACGCTGTCCGTGTACGTGGCGCACCTGTGGTACCTCGGCTGGGTGCGGCGGCTCGGACCCGGGCCGTGGCGCAGCGCCACCGGCGCGGACGACACGTGGTTCAACCTGGCCGTGCTGGTCGTCGGCGCGCTGCTGCTGCCGCTGCTGTGGCGGGCCGTCGTGCGCGTCGGCCCGTTCCGCGCGGGGCCGCTCGAGGGCGTCGTCCGCCTGCTGACGGCCCCGTTCGACCGCGCGCGCTGACCGACGTCCATCCCAGCGGGTAGCCTCAAGAGCGTGAGCGAGCGAACCACCTACCTGCTGATCGACGGCGAGAACATCGACGCCACCCTCGGCACGTCCATCCTGCAGCGGCGCCCCCAGCCCGACGAGCGGCCACGCTGGAAGCGCCTGCTCGGCTACCTCGAGGACCGCTGGGACCAGCCGGTCAAGGGCCTGTTCTTCCTCGCCATCGACGGCGAGATCCCCATCCCGTTCGTCCAGGCGCTCACCGCCCTCGGCTTCCAGCCGATCATGCTGCGCGGCGAGGGCAAGGTCGTGGACATCGGCATCCAGCGCACCGCGGAGGCGCTGCTGGGCCGGGAGGACGACGTCGTCCTCGTCAGCCACGACTCCGACTTCGCCCCCCAGCTCACCGACCTCGCGGCCACGCCGGGCCGACGCACCGGGATCATGGGCTTCGAGGAGTTCCTCTCCCACGAGCTGCGCCGCATCCCCGGGGTCGAGTTCTTCGACCTCGAGCACACGGTGGGCGCGTTCGACTCGTCCCTGCCGCGCCTGCGCGTGATCGACGTCGAGGCGTTCGACCCGTACGAGTTCCTCTGACCGCCGGGGCCGGCCCGCGGCTCAGTCCGCGGGCAGCTCCAGCAGGCGTTCGACGGTGGCGGCCACCCCGTCGTCGTCGCACGCCCCGACCACGCCGTCCGCCGCGGCCAGCAGCGACGGGTGGCCCGAGGCCACGGCCAGGCCGAGACCGGCCCACTGGAGCATCTCCAGGTCGTTGGGCATGTCCCCGAACGCGACGACGTCGGCCGGCGCGACCCCCCGGCTCGCGGCGAACTCGGCGAGGGTCGCCGCCTTGTGCACGCCGGGCGCGGACATCTCCACGAGCGCGATGCCGGGCGCGGAGTGCGTGGCGCTCACGAGCTCGTCCAGCTCGGCGCGGGCCGCGGCGAGGAAGGCGTCCGGGGACAGGGTGTCCGAGCGGGCCAGCAGCTTCACGACGCCCAGCCGACCCGGCAGCGCGGCCTCGAGCGTGGCCGCCGCGTGGACCTCGGCCCGGAACTCCGCGCGCTCGGAGAACGCGTGCTCCCAGAAGAAGCCCTCGAGGGTCTCGGCACCGAAGGACACGGTGCGGTCCAGCGCGCGCAGCCGGTCCGTGGCGGTCCACACGGCCTCGACGGGCATGGGGTGGGCGATCAGGACGTCGTCCGTGGCGGTGTCCACGACGACGGCGCCGTTGGAGCAGATCACCGGGCCGACGGGACCCAGCTGCGCGCTCAGCGGGCCGAGCCAGCGGAGGGGACGGCCGGTCACGAACACCACCTCGACGCCGGCGTCGTGGGCCTCGCGCAGCGCCGCGATGGTGCGCGGGCTCAGGCGCCCCGACCGCGTGTGCCGGTACCCGATGATGGTGCCGTCCAGGTCCGTCGCGATCATCCGCGGACGGCGCGAGGGCAGGGGCAGGGCGGGCATGCGCCCAGTCTAGGCCGGGGCCGTGCGGCGGGCCGGGGTGTCCTCCGCGGGCGAGCGGGGGCACGATGGGGGCGTGGACACCGCACAGCAGACCACCGCACAGGACACCGCCCCGGACCCCGCGTCGACGACGCCCCGCACGGTCACCGTCACCGGCGCCGCCGGCAACATCGGCTACGCGCTGCTCTTCCGCATCGCCGCCGGCGGGATGCTCGGCCCGGACACCCCGGTCCGGCTGCGCCTGCTCGAGATCCCGGCCGCCCTGGGCGCCGCGGAGGGCACCGCCATGGAGCTCGCCGACGCGGCCTTCCCGCTGCTGGCCGACGTGGAGGTCACGGAGGACCCGGCCCGCGCCTTCGACGGGGTGCAGCACGCGCTGCTCGTCGGCGCACGGCCGCGCACGAAGGGCATGGAGCGCGGCGACCTGCTCGAGGCGAACGGCGGGATCTTCGGGCCGCAGGGCCGGGCGATCAACGACCACGCGGCGCAGGACGTGCGGGTCGTCGTCGTCGGGAACCCGGCCAACACCAACGCGCTGATCGCCGCCGCGCACGCCCCGGACGTGCCGGCCGAGCGCTTCACGGCGCTGACCCGGCTGGACCACAACCGGGCCGTGGCGCAGCTGGCGGCGCGGGCCGGCGTCGCGGTGACGGACGTGTCCGGCGTGACGATCTGGGGCAACCACTCCGCCACCCAGTTCCCGGACCTCACCCACGCCCGCGTGCGGGTGGACGGGACGTGGCGGCCGGCGCTCGAGGTGGTGGACCCGGTGTGGGCGGGCGAGGAGTTCGTGCCGCGCGTGGCGAGGCGGGGCGCGGAGATCATCGAGGTGCGCGGGGCGAGCTCGGCGGCGTCGGCGGCGTCCGCGGCGATCGATCACATGCGCGACTGGACCCTCGGCACCGGTGTGGACGCGGACGGTGCGCCGCGCCGGACGTCGGCCGCGGTGGTCTCGGACGGCTCCTACGGGGTGCCGGAGGGGCTGATCAGCTCGTTCCCCGTGACCTCCGACGGCGGCACCGCGTGGCGGATCGTGCCGGGGCTGGAGCCGGACGAGTCCGTGCTGCCGGGTGAGGGCGGGCGGCTGGCCGCGACCGTCGCCGAGCTGGAGGCCGAGCGCGACGCCGTGCGAGGGCTGGGCCTGCTCTGAGGCGGCCGGGATCGTCTGCGTCTCTGACCCTTCTGGGGGCGTCCCCGCCCGCCGGAAGGGTCGGATGCGCAACAGATTCGTGCGGGGACGGGAGGGCGTGGGGTCAGTCCGCCAGCTCGGCCCGCGTGGGCGGGTCCGCCCCCGGGCGGGAGGCCGTGATCGCCGACGCGCGGGAGGCGTAGATCAGCACCGACTCGACGTCGGCCGGGTCCATCGCGTGCAGGCGGCCGCGGTTCGCGGCGCCGAGCAGGGAGCGGTCGTCGAGGGCGGCGAGCAGGGCGGCGGTGAACGAGTCGCCGGCGCCCACGGTGTCCGCGACGTCCACGGGCACGATCGGGCGCTCCACCACGCCGTGCGCGGTGACGGCCACGATGTCCTCGGCGCCGCGGGTCATCACCACGAACGCCGGGCCCATCTGCTGCCACGCCTGCAGCGACTCGCGCAGCGGGCGGTCCGGGTACAGCCACGCGATGTCCTCGTCCGAGGCGTGCACCACGTCCGCCAGCCGCACGGACTCCTCCGCGCGGGCGCGGGCGAACGCCCGGTCCGGCACGATCGTGGGCCGCACGTTGGGGTCGTAGCTGATGGTCGTGACCGCGGAGATCCGCTCGAGCAGGGCCATCACCTCGGCGTCGCCGGGGGCGAGCATGGTGGCGATGGAGCCGGCATGCATGTGGTGCAGCGGGCCGCCGGCGGCGTCGTCGAAGTCCCGGGCGAGCGCGGCGGCGGGCGGCAGCGTCCAGTCCAGCTCGAACTCATAGCTGGCGGCGCCCGTGGGGTCCAGGCGGGCGGTGGCCACGGAGGTGGCGGCGGCATCCGGCTCGAGCAGGCAGCGCACGCCGTTCTCCCGCAGGTGCGAGGCGATCATGTCCCCGTGCGCATCGCGGCCGAGGCGGCCGGCGAACAGGACGGGCCGCTCCAGCCGACTCAGGCCCACGGCCACGTTCAGGGGGCTGCCCCCGACGTGCACGCGGGGGGTCGCGGTGTCCGAGACCACGACGTCGACGAGCGCCTCTCCGATCACACCACAGTACTGAGCCACGCGCCCCACGGTACCCTAATCACCGGCGCGGAACCGGGGCTGTGCTCAGGCTTCCAGGCCCCCGAGAAACGCCCGACACCCCCATCCCCGACCCCTCGGCAGGCGGCCATGTCCCCCACCCCCACCCGGCCCTCGCGCGGCCCCGGCTGGCGCCTCCACGGCGACGGCCGCACCATCACCCCGGGCACCGTCGTCGCCCCGGACGAGCGGCTGAGCTGGCCCCGGACCGTGGGCATCGGCGTGCAGCACGTGATGGCCATGTTCGGCGCCACCGTGCTCGTGCCCGCCCTGACCGGCATGCCCGCGACGACGGCGCTGCTCTTCTCCGGCCTGGGCACCCTGCTCTTCCTGGTCATCACGGGCAACCGCCTGCCCTCGTACCTGGGCAGCTCGTTCGCGTTCATCGCACCCCTGACGGCCGCCGCCGCGATCGGCGGCACGGGGGCCGCGCTCGGCGGCATCCTGGTGACGGGCCTGCTGCTCACGGTGATCGGCGCGATCGTGCACCGCGCCGGCACCGGGTGGATCCACGCGCTCATGCCGCCGGCGGTGATGGGCACGATCGTGGCCCTGATCGGCCTCAACCTCGCCGGCGCCACGACGACGGCCATGCAGGAGGTGCCGGTCACCACGTTCGGCACGGCCCTGGCGGTGGTGCTCACGGCCGTGACGTTCCGGGGGCTCCTGGGCCGCCTGTCCATCCTCGTGGGCATCGTGGTGGGCTACGTGCTGGCCCTCGCGCAGGGCCAGGTGGACTTCGCCGCCGTCGGGGAGGCCGCCTGGATCGGGCTGCCGCCCTTCCACGGCCCGGAGCTGCGCTGGGACCTGCTGCCCCTGTTCCTGCCCGTCGTGCTCGTGCTGGTCGCGGAGAACATCGGCCATGTCAGGACCGTCGGGCTGATGACCAGGCGCGACCTGGACCCGCTCACCGGCCGTGCCCTGATCGCGGACGGCCTGTCCACCATGCTCTCCGGCGCGGGCGGCGGCGTCGGCACCACCACGTATGCGGAGAACATCGGCGTGATGGCCAGCTCGCGCGTCTACTCGACGGCGGCGTACTGGGTGGCCGGCCTGACCGCGATCGCCCTCGCGTTCCTGCCGAAGTTCGGGGCCGCCGTCGCCACCATCCCGGCCGGGGTGGCCGGCGGCGCGGGCATCATCCTCTACGGGATGATCGGCATGATGGGCGTGCGCATCTGGGTGCAGAACCGCGTGGACTTCTCCAACACCGTGAACCTCATGACGGCGGGTGCGGGCCTGATCATCGCGATCGCCGACCCCCAGCTCGTGGTCGGCGGGCTCGTGTTCGGCGGCATCACGCTCGGCACGGTCGCCGCCCTGGTGGTGTACCACCTCATGACGGCGATCGCCCGCGCCCGCGGCACCGAGCCGGTGCCCGAGGACGAGGAGCAGTTCGAGGCCTCGGAGGCCGGCCGGCTCGGCTGACCCCGATCCCGCGCCACGCGCACTTTCGGTCGTGAGATAGGGCCAATCTCACGACCGAAAGCGCTGAGAACCCCCCTTTCACGTTCGAAAACGCTGGGCGGGGGCGGGCAGGGCGAGGCGGGGCGGGGGGCGGGCCCCGTCAGCCGGCCGCGACCTCCTCGTCGGCGAGGGCGAGGACCTGGTCGAGCACGTCGAGGCCGAAGCGCAGGTCCTCGTCCGAGATGTTCAGCGGCGGGCACAGGTGGAACCGGTTCTCGGCCATGAACAGCAGCAGCCCGCGGTCCTTCGCCTCGGCCATCATCCGCCCCATCACGGGCGCCACCTGACCGAGCGGGGCCAGCCGCTCCCGGGTCTGCCGGTCCTTCACCAGCTCGACGGCCCAGAACGCGCCGGCGCCGCGCACCTCGCCCACGCTCGGGTGGGCCGCAGCGATCTCGGCCAGGCGCGGCCCGATGATCTGATCGCCGATGCGCTTCGCATGGGCGACCATGCCCTCCTCCTCCATCGCGGTGATCGCGGCGACGGCGGCCGCGCACGCGAGGGGGTGGCCCGAGTAGGTCAGGCCGCCGGGGTAGGGCGTGGTCGCGAAGCTCTCGTAGACGTCGTCGCTCATGGCGACGCCGCCCAACGGCACATACCCGGAGTTGACCCCCTTGGCGAACGTGACGATGTCCGGGGTGACGCCCGTCAGCTGGTGGCCGAACCACTCGCCCACGCGGCCGAAGCCGACCATGACCTCGTCGATGATCAGCAGGATCCCGTGCTCACGGCACAGCTCCTTGACGCCGGCCATGTAGCCGGGCGGCGGCAGGAAGATGCCCGCGGTGCCGGGGACGGCCTCGAGGATCACGGCGGCCACGGTGGAGGGGCCCTCGAGCTCGATCACGTCGCGCAGGTGGGCCAGCGCGCGCTCGGCCTCCTGCTCGTCGCTCTCCGAGCCGAACGCGGAGCGGTACGTGTACGCGGGCTGGAAGTGCACGACGCCGTCGGACGCCGAGTCCGAGCCCACGCGCCGCAGGGAGCCGGTCAGGTTCGCCGTCAGGCGCGTGGCGCCGTGGTACGAGAGGTACGCGGAGAGCACCTTGTGCCGGCCCGTGTGCAGGCGTGCCATCCGCACCGCGTGCTCGTTGGCCTCCGCGCCCGCGTTCGTGAAGAACACGTGGTTGATGGACTCCGGCAGCCGCTCCGTGATCAGCCGGGCCGCCTCGGACCGGGCGTCGTTGACGTGCTGCGGGGCCACGGTGGCGAGCGTCTCGGCCTGCTCCCGGATCGCGGCCACGATCTTCGGGTGGCGGTGGCCGACGTTCGTGAAGACGAGCTGCCCGCTGAAGTCGACCATGGGCCGACCCTCGCCGTCCCACACCCACGACCCCTCGGCGTCGAGGATGGTCATGGGTGTGAGGTCGCGCTGCGCGCTCCACGAGTGGAACACGTGCGCGCGGTCGAGCTCGTGGGCGCGGCGGCCGCGCTCGATGGCCTCGTCGCTGATCCGGGGATCCCGGCGGCCGACGTGCTGCTGATGCTCGGACATGCGCCCTCCTTGAGTGTGATGCGGGTCATTCCGAGCATAGGCAGGCCCGCCCTCAGCGCGAGCTGGCGCCCCGCCGCCCGCGCGCCACCCCCACGAACGCCTGCACGAGCTCCGAGTCGGCCGCCTTGAGCCAGGCCAGGGCGACGTCCCAGCCGGGGTGCCGGGCCTCGTCGTCGCCCTGGCCCGCGGGATCCGCCCCGTCGACGACGGCGGCGCCCGCCTCCGCCTCGGCCCGCGCCTGCTCGTCCGCGAGCGCGGACCGCGTGGCGGCGGCCTCGCGGTCGGCGCGGGACAGGCCCACGGTGTCGTCGAGGGTGGAGGCCAGCGGCAGCACGATCACGTCCTTGCGGCCGAACATGCGGGCCACGGACATCGGCAGCACGACGTGGCCGGCGCCAGCCGGGGCGATCTCCAGGGCCATCCGCTCGCCCGCGCCGGGCGGCTCGGCGGCGTCCATCGGCTCTGCGCTGGGGGCCGGGGCGAAGCGGGCGGGGTCCAGCTCCTCGTCCGGGTCGAGCTCGGCGGGCGGCACGGGGCCGTCCGCGTCCACGTCCCAGGCGGCGAGCAGGTGGTCCTTGCCCACGCACACCACCGGCAGCTCGGAGTACACGCCCACGAGGTGCACGTGGCCCGGGTCGACGCCGCCGGCGCGCAGGAACTCCTCGGCGGACACGTCGCGTCGGCGCCGCACATAGCCCAGCTGCGGCAGGAAGTGGCGGGGCTGACCGGCGTCGTCGTGGGCGAGGTGGGCCAGCTGGGCGGCGTCGTCGTGGTTGACGAGCTGCACCGTGCGCTGGCGCGTGGTGAACCGCTCCACCCACGTGGACGGCGTGGCCCCGGGGATGGTGGCCAGGAAGAGGGTCTCCGGCGGGACGGGCAGGTCGGCCGGCGGCGCGGGCGCGGGACGACGCCGGCCCTCGCCCCCGGCGCGGCCCGCGGGCTTCACGCCCTTGGCCACGCCACGCCCGCCGGAGCGGGTGGACCGGGCGGGGCCGCCCCTGCTCGCGCGGGACTTCCCGCCCCGGCCGCCACGGGAGCCGCTCAGCGGACCTTCTCCTTCAGGAAGGAGACCGCGCGGTCCCAGGCGAGGGCGGCGGCCTCGGGCCGGTAGTTGCCCTGGGGGTTCTCGTCGTTGTGGAAGGCGTGCGGGGCGTCGTAGTAGAAGTACTCGACGTCGGCCCCGGACTCCTCGCGGATCTGCTGCTCCTGCCTCCGCGCGTCCTCGACGGGGAAGGAGTCGTCCTGCTCGGCGTAGTGGCCCTGGACGGCGGCGGTGACGCCGGAGAAGTCACCGGGCACGCCCTGGCCCACGCCGTAGAAGGGCACGGCGGCGGAGACCTTGTCCCCCTGCTGGGCCGCGAGGGCGAGCACGAAGCCGCCGCCCATGCAGAAGCCGATCGCGCCCACGGTCTGCGAGGTCACCTCGTCCCGGGCCAGGAGCCAGTCGACGGCACCGGCGAGCTGGCGGGCGCCCTCCTCGGCGGGCAGGTTCTGCATCATCTCGCCGGCCTCGTCGCCGTCGTGGGCGATCCAGCCTCCGTAGAGGTCGGGGGCGAGCGCGACGAAGCCGAGGTCGGCGAGGCGGTCGCACACATCCTTGATGTGGTCCACCAGGCCCCACCACTCCTGGATCACGATCACGCCGGGGCCCTTCCCGGAGGCGGGCAGCGCGAGGTAGCCGTGGCCCGTCCGGTCGCCGTCCTGGCCGGCGTCCTTGGTGGGCAGGTCGAACGTGACGTTCTGGTGCGGGGTCTTCGAAGCCATCATGGGCCCCACCCTATGAGGAGACCGGGCCCCTCATCGAGGGACCCGGTCTCGACGCGCGAGGTCGACTCAGGCTCAGGCCTGGGCGTCGGCCTCGGACAGCACGAAGGCGGCGCCGATCTCGAGCTTCACCTTGTCCGAGACCAGGACGCCGCCGGCCTCGGTGGCGGCGTTCCAGGTCAGACCGAAGTCCTTGCGGGAGATCTCGCCGGTGGCCTCGAAGCCCACGCGGGTCGCGCCGAAGGGATCCTTGTCCTGGCCGCCGAACTCGGCCTCAAGCTCCACGGTCCGGGTGACGCCGTGCAGCGTCAGCTCCCCGACCAGGGTGAACTCCTCGGGCTCGCCGCGGACCTCGGTGGAGCGGAAGGTCATGGTGGGGAACTGCTCCACGTCGAAGAAATCGGCGGAGCGCAGGTGGCCGTCGCGGCCCTCGTTCTTGGTGCTGATGGAGGCGACGTCGACGGTCACGTCCACGGAGGACTGGGCGAACTGCTCGGCGATGACGAGCTGGCCCTCCACGGCGTGGAAGGTGCCGCGCACCTTGGAGATGCCCGCGTGGCGGACGACGAAGTCGACGTCCGAGTGGGCGGCGTCGAGATTCCAGGTTCCGGTGGTAATGGCGTTCATGGGGTGCTCCTTCTGAAGCGGGTCTGTCTGGTGTGTCCGGGGTGGGCCGCCGCGGCGGCGATGGCTCCTGGGCCTCCGAACTTGTTTCAAATTCAAACATCATCCGGGCAGGCCGTCCACGCTTGATCGTCAAAATTCGAAATAGAGACGGAGGTCACGGTCCGGGGGCACATCAGGCCGCGTCCGCCCACGACGACGGCCCGGAACCTCCGGGGTTCCGGGCCGTCGGCCCGCGGTCGGGCAGCGGGGCCGCGCTCGGGCGGCCGGACGGGGTCAGGCGGCGGGGCCGCCCCCCGTCACGGGTAGAGGCCGCGGGTGCGGTGGGCCTCGGCCACGCGCTGGACAGCGGTCAGGGTGGCGGCCTCGCGCAGGCTCACGCGGCGGCTCTCGGAGGTGGCCAGCACCGCCTTCCATGCGGCGACCATGCGCCGCTTCAGGCGCTCGTCCACCTCCTCGCGGCTCCACCAGTAGGCCTGGTTCGCCTGGACCCACTCGAAGTAGGAGACGATCACGCCGCCGGCGTTGGCCAGGATGTCCGGGACGACCAGGACGCCCTTCTCCTCGAGGATGCGGTCGGCCTCGCCCGTGGTGGGGCCGTTGGCGCCCTCCACGACCAGCCGGGCGCGCACGCGCGGGGCGTTCTCCTCGGTCAGCACGGACTGCACGGCGGCCGGGACCACGAGGTCCACGTCCATCTCGAGCAGCTCGTCCGCGTCCATGGGCGCGGTGCCGGGGGTGTCCTTCACGGAGCCGGTGTCCCAGAGCTGCCTCTGCAGGGCGTCGTAGTGCAGGCCCTCGTCGTCGCGCACGGCGCCGTACTGGTCCGACACGGCCACGACCTTCACTCCGGCCGCCTCGAGCAGCTCGACCGTGCCGGCGCCGACCTTGCCGAAGCCCTGGACCGCGGCCGTCGCCCGCGACGGCTCGATGCCGAGGTGCTCGAGCGCGGCGAGCGCCACGTAGACCACGCCCGCCGAGGTGGCGGAGGCGCGGCCCAGCGAGCCGCCGAGCGAGACGGGCTTGCCGGTGACCACGCCGAGCGTGGTGTGGCCGACGTTCACCGAGTAGGTGTCCATCATCCAGGCCATGGTCTGCTCGTCCGTGCCCACGTCCGGGGCGGGGATGTCCACCTCGGGGCCGATGATCGGCTGGATCTCGGAGGTGTAGCGACGGGTGACGCGCTCGAGCTCGGCCTTCGAGTACTGGCGCGGGTCGATGGTCACCCCGCCCTTGGCGCCGCCGTAGGGCACGTCCAGCAGGGCGCACTTCCAGGTCATCCACATGGCCAGTGCGCGGACCTCGTCCAGGTCCACGTCCAGGCTGAAGCGCACGCCGCCCTTGGCCGGGCCGCGGGAGAAGTTGTGCTGCACGCGGTAGCCGCGGAGCACCTCGGTGGAGCCGTCGTCGCGGCGCAGGGGGATGGAGACGGCCATCTCGCGGCGGGGGGCGGCGAGCATCTGGTGCAGGCCCTCGTCGTAGCCGAGCGTCTTCACGGCGGCGGAGAGCTGGGCCAGGGCGTTGTCGAGCGGGGAGGACGGGGCCGTCACGGCCTCGTCCTCGGCGGGGATCCTCGTCATTGAGCGTCCTCGTGGTCCGGTGGGAAGGGATGTGTCGCGGCCCGACCGACGCGCGGAGGGCCGCGCCCCATTGCGCGGCCGACGCCGTCCGGACCGCGATGAACGCT
Organism: Micrococcus sp. 093350064-1; assembly: GCF_053627955.1. Classification (NCBI taxonomy): domain Bacteria; kingdom Bacillati; phylum Actinomycetota; class Actinomycetes; order Micrococcales; family Micrococcaceae; genus Micrococcus; species Micrococcus sp. 093350064-1. The sequence continues at coordinate 78,016 of NZ_JBSEYU010000004.1, read as the reverse complement.
ACGCGCTCCCCCCGCACCCGTCACCCCTTCTGAGCCGAGATCCACGCCCACCCGGGTGACGTCGGACACGGTGGCGTGTACTGTGCTGTGGACGCGCCGCACACCCGCGGCGCCCTTCGGCGTCGAACCGACGCCGCTCGCTCAGGGCCCACCTGGTCCGTCCCCCGGCCGTCCGCCGCGCGAGGCACCCCGCCCGCGACGTCGGCCCGACGCCCCAGCCCCGTGAAGGAGCCCCTCATGACCGTGACCCTGCCCGCCGCGATCACCCCCTCCCCCGCGTTCCAGCCCGTGCCCGGCCAGCGCATCGACCCGGAGCTCGCCCGCTCCTGGCTGCTGGTCAACGCCGCCCAGCCCGAACGGTTCCAGCCCGCCGAGGACTCGGCCGCGGACATCGTCATCCTCGACATCGAGGACGCCGTGGCCCCCAAGGACAAGGACCAGGCCCGCGGGGACGCCGTCGCCTGGCTGACCTCCGGGCACACCGGCTGGGTGCGGCTCAACGGCTACGGCTCGCGGTGGTGGGAGCAGGACGTCGAGGCGCTCGCCGCGGCCCTGCCCGCGCACCTGGGCGGGCCGGTCTCCGAGGGCGGCCTGGCCGGCGTCGTGCTGGCGATGGTGGAGTCCACGGACCACGTGAACGAGACCGCCCGACGGCTGCCCGGCGTGCCCGTCGTGGCGCTCGTGGAGACGGCGCGCGGGCTGCAGCGGATCGACTCGATCGCCGCCGCGAAGGGCACGTTCCGGCTGGCCTTCGGGATCGGCGACTTCCGCCGCGACACCGGCCTGGGCGAGTCGCCGATGGCGCTGGCGTACACGCGGTCCCAGTTCACGATCGCGGCGCGGGCCACGGGGCTGCCGGGCGCGATCGACGGGCCGACCGTGGGCTCCACCGGCGTGAAGCTCGCCGAGGCGACGGCGGTGACCGCGGAGTTCGGCATGACCGGCAAGCTGTGCCTCGCGCCGGAGCAGTGCGCGGCCGTGAACGAGGGGCTCAGCCCGTCCCAGGAGGAGCTGGCGTGGGCCCACGAGTTCCTTGCGGACTTCGAGGCCGACGGCGGCGAGATCCGCAACGGCTCCGACCTGCCCCGCAAGGCGCGTGCGGAGAAGATCCTCGGGCTGGCCACCGCGTTCGGGGTGCACTCCACGCGGTACCCGGACCAGGACAACGCGATCACAGCGCCGTCGGACACGTACCACTACTGAGCGGGGCCGCCGCCCACCAGAAACGCGGGTTGAGTTGTCACGGGTGCGGAGGCCGCACACCGGTGACAACTCAACCCGCGTTGCCTCGGGGGGCGCGGATCCGGCCTCCGCTCACACGTCCTGGCGCGTCCGGCGCACGACGGCGGCCCGCACGGAGAACGCCAGCACGATCGCCAGGATCCCGTAGATCACCCACGTGATGGGGGTGGAGACGAGCACGGCCGGGTCGCCGACCGAGCTGAGCAGGGCGTCGCGCAGGCTGGTCTCCGCGAGCGGGCCGAGCACCATGCCGATCATCAGCGGCGCCAGCGGGTAGCCGTACCGCCGCATCAGGAAGCCCAGCACGCCGATCCCCAGGAGCATCAGCAGGTCGAACACCGCGCCCGTGGTGGCGTAGATGCCCAGCCCGCAGAACAGCGTGATCCCCGCGTAGAGGTAGTGCTTCGGGATCAGCAGGAGCTTGGCCCACAGCTGCGCGAACGGCAGGTTGATCGCCAGCAGCACGATCATCGCGATGAAGAAGCTCGCCAGCAGCGCCCACACGAGGTCCGGGCTGCGGTCGAACAGCAGGGGGCCGGGCTGCAGCCCGTACTGGCGGAACGCCGCCAGCATGATGGCCGCCGTCGCGGAGACGGGCAGGCCGAGCGTGAGCAGGGCACCCATCGCCATGCCGGTGGTCGAGTTGCCCGCGGCCTCCGGGGCCGCCAGCCCGCGGATCGCGCCGCGGCCGAACTGCGGATGCGCCCGGCGCCGGTCCAGGCGCCGCTCGGCCGAGTACGCCAGGAACGTCGGCACCTCGGAGCCGCCCACCGGCACGATACCGAACGGCAGGCCGATCGCCGTGCCGCGCAGCCACGCCGGGGCGGCCTCGCGGAACTCGGCGCCCGAGAGCCACGGCCGGCCGGTGCGGCGGATGCGCAGGTCCTCGTGCTCGCGGCGCACCCGGGAGGCCACGTGGAACACCTCGCCGAGCGCGAGGATCGCCACCGTGACGGTCACCAGCGGGATGCCGTCGAACAGCTGCGGCGAGCCCATCGTGAAGCGCTCGGTGCCGGTCACCGCATCGATCCCGACGACGGCGATGCCCAGTCCCAGCACCAGAGAGGCCAGGCCGCGCAGCACCGAGTCGGCGACCACCGAGGAGGTGGCCACGAACGCGAAGAGCGCGAGCGCGAAGTACTCCGCGGGGCCGAATCTCGTGGAGAACTCCGCCAGCACGGGGGCGAGGAACACGACGCACACCGAGGCCACCATGCCGCCGATGAAGGCGCCGAGCGCCGCCGTCGCCAGGGCCTGGGCCGCCCGGCCGTCCTGGGCCATGCGGTGGCCCTCGAACGTGGAAGCGATGGCCGAGGCCTGGCCGGGGGTGTTCATGAGGATGGCCATGGTGGAGTCGCCGAAGAGGCCGCCGAAGTACACGCCGGAGAACATGATGAACGCCGCGGTGGGCTCGAGGGCGAAGGTCATGGGCAGCAGCAGGGCCACGGCCATCGAGGAGCCGAGCCCGGGCATCACGCCGACCGCGGTGCCGAGCAGACAGCCCAGCACCACCCAGAGCAGGTTCATGGGGGTGAGGGCTCCGGCGAAGCCCTCCATGAGGAGTCCGAGGGTCTCCATGTCAGAAGCCACCTCCCAGGATGCCCGAGGGCAGGGTCAGGCCCAGGGCCACCGCGAAGCCGAGGTAGGCCAGCGAGGAGACGAACAGGGCGACGAGGATGTCGAACACGGGGTGCGGGGCGCCGAACGCGCGCGTGACGCACCAGAACAGCAGCGCCCCGGCGAGGATCCACCCCAGCCAGGGCAGCAGGACGGCGAACGCGAGGAAGCCGAGGAAGCACCAGGCCAGCGCGCCGAAGTCCGAGTGGAACAGGGTCAGCGGACCGGCCGCCTGGCCGACCTCGCCGTCCGCGTCGGCCTGACCCTCGGGGGACTGGCGTACGCGCACGACCTCCACCGCGAGCGCGGCGGCGATCACGAGACCCGCGACCGCGAGGATCAGCGGGAAGAAGTCCGGGCCGGGGAAGTCGGCGCCCTCGGTGTCCATGGCCAGGGATCCCAGCAGCAGGTAGAGGCTGAACGCGGCCAGCACGGCCGGCATGACGAGTCCGGAGAGCCCGGCGGCGCGCCCCCAGCGGGAGGGGGCGTCGGCGGCGGGGGGGACGGTGGATGCGTGGCTCACTTGATCTCCTCCGTCAGCGTGCCGATGCGCTCCTTCTCGGCGGCGATGAACTCCTCGAGTTCGGTGCCGGAGAGGGGCACGGGATTCCAGTAGTTGCGCTGCACCGCCTCCTTCCATTCGGGGGTGTCGACCGCCTCGGCGATGAGGGCCTCGAGCTCGGTGCGCTCCTCCGCGGAGACGCCCGGGGGCACGAACAGGGCGCGCCAGTTGGTGAGCGTGACGTCGTAGCCCTGGGAGCGCAGGGTCGGGATCTCCTCGACGCCGGCCAGCGGCTCGGCCGCCACCACGCCGAGGGCGCGCAGTCGGCCGGCCTCGACCTGCGGGTAGATGTCCGCGAAGCCGCCGGCGGAGGCCTGGGCGGTGCCGTTGAGCAGGGCCTGGATGGCCTCGCCGCCGCCGTCGGACGGGATGTAGGTGGTGTCCGCGACCGGCACGCCGGCCGTGCGGGCGATGTCCGCCATGACGAGCTGGTCGAAGGAGCCGCCGCCGGTCCACGCCACGTGGGCGGGGTCGGCGCGCCAGGCGCTCACCAGGTCGTCCATGCTCTGGTACGGCGAGTCCGCCGGGACCACCACGAGGCTGTATTCCTCGACGACGCGGCTGACCGCGGTGACCTGGGAGAGCTCGGGGCCGGTGCCACGGGCCGCGTGGGCGGCGATCTGGCCGGTGCCGCCCACCATGAGGTTGTTCGCGTCCTCGAGCGTGGTCAGCTGGCCGAGGGCGATGTTGCCGCCGGCACCGGGGATGTTGACCACCTGGACGTTGTTCACCAGCCCGTTGACGCGCATGGTCTGCTGCAGCTCGCGCTGGAACGAGTCCCAGCCGCCGCCGGCGGCCGCGGGGGCGATGAGGGTCAGGTTGGTGCGGATGTCGTTCCCTCCCGAGGCCGAGCGGATGGAGAAGGCGGAGGCCGCGAGCACGGTGAGCACCGCGATCACGCTGAAGACGATCCGGCCGATCCCCGTGCGTCGGCGCGGGGGGCCGTCGGGGGAGGTGGAGGACATGGCGGTTCCTAACAGAGACACCCCGCCGCCAGGGAGTGGCGCCGGGGACAGGTGCGAGTGGTGGAGGTCACGGTAACAGCGCGGCGGGGCGGCGTCCGCTCTTCGTCCGCAGAGTGACCGACGACAACCGGTCCGGGTGGTGACGGGGACCGCGCCCATGACGCACAGTGGTCCCCATGACGATCATCAGCACCGGAACCAGCACCCCCGAGAGCGCCGCGGCCTGGCGGGCCGCCCTGGCCGAGGCGGCCCTGCGCGGAGAGGACGTGGTCTGGTTCTCCCTCGATGGGACCGAGCCGGACGAGGCGGAGTCGCGCGAGGCCGGCGTCGCCGTGTCCGTGGCGCACGCCCAGGAGCGCGGCCGGGACGCCGTCGGCGACCTGCTCGAGCACGCCGAGCGCGTGGGTGCGAGCCGGATCGTGGTGGGCGTGAAGCACCGCTCCCCCGTGGGCAAGCTGCTGCTGGGATCGGCCGCGCAGCAGATCATCCTGGAGGCCCGCGTCCCGGTGGTGTGCGTCAAGCCGTGAGGGCCGGCGTCGGGCGGGCGGCCCTGCGCCCGGATCAGCCCGGGAACGCCGAAGGCCCCGGAACCGTGTGGTTCCGGGGCCTTCGTCCTCGGTGCGCGAGGGGGGACTTGAACCCCCACGTCCTTGCGAACACTGGCACCTGAAGCCAGCGCGTCTACCAATTCCGCCACTCGCGCGAGTGGCTTCCCGCTCTCAGCCCCGGACATCCGGCGACCGTCACAGGCAGCGAGGAATACTCTAACCCCCGCCCGCCCGGGCATGCAAATCGGCCCCGACGCCCGCCCCCGCGTCCCCGCCACGCCCGCGGCTCTCCCCCTCCGGCGCCTCGCCCACCCGCGCTCCACCCCGCAGAATGCCGCTGTTCTCGGCGGTCTCCCAGCCCGGCCCGTAGTATCGGGACGGACAACTGTGGAAAGGAGCCCCGTCGTGGGACTTCTGGACAACCTCGAACGCGGCCTCGAGCGGGTCGTGCGCTCGGCCTTCTCGGCCGGCGGTCCGCGGGCGGTCAAGCCGGTGGAGATCGCCTCGGCCCTGCGGCAGGCGATGGACGACGAGTCTCTCGCCCTGTCGGAGGGCCACACGGTCGCGCCCAACAGCTACGTGGTCCACTTCTCCCCCGCCGACTTCGAGCGCGCCCGCTCGTGGGGGTCCACCCTCGCCAGCGAGCTGTGCGACGAGGTCATCCGCCACGCCGACTCCCAGGGCTATGCGCTGCCCGGCACGGTCCGGGTCGCCTTCCACCCGGACGCGGACGTGCGCGCCGGGGACCTGCGCGTGGTCACCCGCCTGGACGACGGCTCGCTCACCGCCCCGGCCCCCCACGACGACGGCGCCTCGCCCGCCACCGCCCACGGCCCGGGAGCCTCGGCCGCGGCGCCGGACCGGCTGGTCGAGGACCTGCCGGCGGCCGCGCCCCGCAAGCCCTCCCCCGCCCCGCGCGTCGGGCCCCGTCCGGCGCCCCGCCGGGCCGCCGCCCCGACCGCGCCCGCCGCCCCCGCCCACGCCGACCAGCCGACCGTCGTGATGGGCCGCCCCGTGACCGGGCCCGCCGGCCCGGCCCTCGAGCTGGACGGCCGCATGCTCCCCCTGGACGGGGACGACCTGATCCTCGGCCGCTCGGCCGAGCGTGCCGACCTCGTGATCCCGGACTCCTCGGTGTCCCGCGAGCACCTGCGCCTGCTCACCGTCGGCTCCACGGTCACGCTCCTGGACCTGGGCAGCCGCAACGGCGTGCTCGTCAACGGCCGCCGCGTGGACGGCTCCGTCACCCTGCGCGACGGGGACGTGGTGACCGTCGGCCAGACCGAGCTGCTGTTCTTCGGCGGGACGGGGGGCCGCGCATGAGCGAGCTCGCCGTCGCCGTGCTCCGCATGGGCCTGCTGCTGGCCCTGTGGGTGCTGATCATCTCCATCGTCATGGCGCAGGGCCGCGACCTCGTGGTCGGCCGGCGCAACAAGACGCGCCTCCAGCAGGCCCAGCGCGACGCCGGCCTGGTCACCGCGGCGCCCGCGGCCGGGGACGCCGGGGCGGGCTCGTCCGCGGTCGACCGACCCGCGCCCGCGTCGACGCCGGCCCCCGCCGCGTCCGCGCCGACGACGCCGGCCCCGCGGCTGTCCCGGACCCTGCGGGTGGTCGAGGGCCCGAAGGCCGGGCAGACCATCGCCCTGGAGGGCCGTCCCCTGCTGATGGGCCGCGCCCAGGACGCCGACCTGGTGCTCGTGGACGACTACGCCTCCGGCCGCCACGCCCGGCTGTTCCCGCAGGGCACCCGCTGGTTCCTCGAGGACCTCGGCTCCACGAACGGCACCTACGTGAACGGCGCCCCCGTCACCCGCGCGCTGCCCGTGGGCCCCGGCACGGCCATCCGCATCGGCAAGACCGTCATGGAGCTCGAGGCCTGACCCATGACCCTCGTCCTCCGCTACGCCGCCCGCTCCGACGTCGGCCGCGTCCGTGCCAAGAACGACGACTCCGCCTACGTGGGCCGTCATCTGGCCGTGCTCGCGGACGGCATGGGCGGGCACGTGGGCGGCGACGTGGCAAGCGCGTCCACGGTGCTGGATCTGGCCCCGCTGGATGCGGTGGGCTACGAGGACCCGGCCACGGTGCTGCCGGACGAGATCCAGAACGCCAACCTGATCCTCAACGAGCTGGTGCACGCCAACCCCAAGCTCGCCGGCATGGGCACCACGTGCACCGCCGGCCTGCTCGCGGGGACCACGCTGCACATCGCGCACATCGGCGACTCCCGTGCCTACCGGCTCGCGGACGGCGAGTTCTCCCAGGTCACCACGGACCACACGTTCGTGCAGAAGCTCGTCGACGAGGGGCGCCTCGAGGCCGGGGAGGCCCCGTTCCACCCGAACAAGAACGTGCTCATGCGCGTGCTCGGCGACGTGGACGCCTCCCCCGAGCTGGACGTGTTCGAGGTGCCCGTCGCCCCCGGAGAACGGTGGCTGTTCTGCTCGGACGGCCTCACGGACGTGGTCCCCCCCGAGAAGATCCACGAGGTGCTGCGGGACTCGGAGGCTCTCAACCAGGCCGTCGACACCCTCGTGGACCTCACCCTCAAGGGCGGCGCCCCGGACAACGTCACCGTGGTGGCGTTCGAGATCGCGGAGGGCACGGCGGAGGAGCTGGCCCCCGTCCCGGACGTCCACCTGTCCGAGCAGGCCCTCGCCGCCGCCCACCCGCCCGAGGTCGGCCCGGTCTCCGGCCTGCTGCTGCGCGAGGACCTGGACGCACGGCCTCACCTGCTCGTCGGCGCGGCCTCCAACGCCGTGAAGACCGATCGCATCCCCGTGGTCACCCGCAGCTCCACGCGCCGCCGTGCCGCCGCCCTGCTCGGCGAGACGCCCGTGCCGGAGAACCGTCCCCGGCGCACCGCGGCCGTCCTCACGGACGGGCCGGATCCCGCCGCCGCCCCGCGCCCGGACGCCTCCGTCCCGCCCGCCGCGCCGAGCGGCACCGCTGCCGCCGCCGGCTCCTCCTCCGCCGCCACACCGGCCGCCACCGCTGCCGACCACCCGTCCGACGAGGCCGCCGAGCCGATGACCACGGCCCCCACCCCGGCCCCGGCGACCGCCGGGCCCGCCGGCGGCCCCGAGGACGGGGCCGCGCGTCGGCGGCGTGGAAAGGACGACCGCCCGGTGCAGTACCGCCGCGGCTGGTTCATCCCCGTGTTCACCACGCTGCTCGCCCTCACCCTCGCGGCCGTGGCCGTGTGGGGCTACCTGTGGACCCAGACGCAGTACTACGTGGGGGCCAACGACGGCCGGATCGCCGTGTTCAAGGGCGTCTCCCAGCGGCTGGGCCCGCTCGAGCTGTCCCACGTGGACCGCCAGACCGACCTCCCGGTGGACGCGCTGCCCGCGTACGCACGCGACCGCGTGAACGCCGGCATGCCCGCCCGGGACGTGGACCACGCGGAGCAGATCGTCGCCGAGCTGCGCGACTCGCTGCACCCGAACGCCCCCGCCCCCGCCGGTGAGCCCTCCGAGCGGGCCCGGCCGAGCACGACGCCGTCGTCGTCCTCCGCCCGCCCCTCGGACGCGTCCGGCTCCACCGCGCCGACGAGCCCGGCGTCGTCCCCGAGCGCGACGGGAGGTGAGGCCCCGTGACCGAGGTGATCTCCCCCGCACGCCCGCGCCGGAACATCGAACTGGTCCTGCTGCTGGCCGCCCTGGCCATCGCCCTGGGGGCGGACCTGCTGGGCATGATCGGCACGGACGCCCCGCTGGACTCCACCGCCTGGGTGCCGCTGGGCGTCTTCGGCGCCGCCACCCTCGTGCTGCACGTGGTCCTGCGGCTGCGGGCCCCCTACGCGGACCCGTTCATGCTGCCGATCACCGCCCTGCTCAACGGGCTGGGCCTGGCCATGATCCACCGGCTGAGCCAGGACGCCGCGATGGCCAACCCCACCTCGCAGCTCGTGTGGTCCGTCCTGGCCGTCCTGGTGGCCTCCGCCCTGGTGTTCCTGGTGCGCGACCACCGGGTGCTGCGGCGCTGGCCCTACCTGTTCCTCGCCGCGTCCGGCGTGCTGCTGCTCCTGCCGCTCGTGCCCGGGCTGGGCCTGAGCATGTACGGGGCGCGGATCTGGATCGACGTCGGATTCGGCACCTTCCAGCCCGGCGAGATCGCCAAGATCACGCTGGCCATCTTCTTCGCCGGCTACCTCTCCGCGAACCGCGACCTGATCCTGCTGGCCGGCCGCCGTGTGGGCCCGGTGACCTTCCCCCGAGCCCGGGACCTCGGCCCGTTGCTGGCCGGCTGGCTCCTGGCGCTCGGCGTGCTCGTGTTCCAGCGCGACCTGGGCTCGGCCCTGCTGTTCTTCGGCATGTTCATGGCGATGCTCTACATCGCCACGTCCCGCGCCTCCTGGATCCTCCTCGGCCTGGGCCTGATCGCCTTCGGCGCGGCGCTGGCGTTCCTGTTCATGCCGCACGTGACCGCCAGGTTCGAGATCTGGCTGAGGGCCTTCGACCCCGAGATCTACCATCGCGACTTCGGCGGCTCCTACCAGGTGGTCCAGGGTCTGTTCGCGATGGCCTCGGGCGGGCTGATGGGCACCGGCCTGGGCGCGGGCAACCCCACCCAGGTGCCGCTGTCCTTCTCGGACATGATCCTCACGGCCATCGGCGAGGAGCTCGGCTTCGTGGGCCTGGCCGCCGTGCTCGTCCTGTACCTCCTGCTCGTCACCCGCATGATGCGCGCCGCCCTCGGCGTGCGCGACGCGTTCGGCAAGGTGCTCGCCTCCGGCCTGGCCTTCACCATGGCGTGGCAGGTGTTCGTGGTGATGGGCGGCGTGACCCTCGTGCTGCCGCTCACCGGCCTCACGACGCCGTTCCTCGCCGCCGGCGGCTCCTCGCTGCTGGCCAACTGGATCATCGTGGGGCTCGTGCTGCGCATCTCGAACGCCGCCCGCCGGCCCGTGGTCGTGGACGGGATGGTCAACGCGTCCGGGCCCGGCGCCGGCCACCTCGACCCCGGCACGGCGCTCCCGGCGGCCGCCGTGCCCCCGGGAGGAGGTGAGGAGCGGTGAACGAGGCGATCCGACGCACGTGGACCGTCATGGCGGCCATGCTCCTCGTGCTCGCGCTGGCTGCGTCCGTCATCCAGGTGCTGGCCGCTGACCAGCTCAAGACGCACGCCCTGAACTCTCGGCAGATGTTCCTGGAGTTCGGCGCCCCGCGCGGGCCGATCCTCGTGGACGGCGAGCCGATCGCCGAGTCCGTCCCCTCCGGCGACGCGTACCACTACCAGCGCGTCTACCACGAGACCGAGCTGTACGCCCCGCTCACGGGCTTCTATTCGCTCACCTACGGCACCGACGGGCTGGAGGCGGCCATGAACGAGCAGCTCTCCGGCACCCCCACGTCCCAGTTCGTGGACCGCGCCATGGAGATCATCACGGGTGCCACGCCCGAGGGCGACCAGGTGGAGCTGACGATCGACCCCGAGCTGCAGCGTCTGGCGTACGACGCGCTCCCGGACGGCGTGCGCGCCTCCGCCGTGGTCACGGACCCGACGACGGGCGAGATCCTGGCCATGGCGTCGAAGCCGGGCTTCGACTCCAACGCGCTCTCCTCACACAGCCCGGCCGAGGCGCAGTCGGCCATGGCCGCGATCGACCAGATCCCCGGCGCCAGCGCATACCGCAACCGCGCCGCGGAGCAGCTCGTGTCCCCCGGCTCCACGTTCAAGCTGATCGACGCGGTGGCCATGCTCGAGTCCGGTGACTACACCCCGGGCGGGACGGTGGACATCCCCGCCGCGTGGACGCTGCCCGGCACGACCACGGAGCTGCCCAACTACGACGGCTCACCGTGCAACACCGTGGGGCGTCAGACCCTCACGTGGGCGCTGGCGCAGTCCTGCAACACGCCGTTCGCCATGGCCGCCGTCGAGCTGGGCCAAGACCGGATCCGGGAGGTCGCCGAGCGGTTCGGCTTCAACGACTCCTTCGACTACCCGTTGCCCGTGACCGGCTCCGTGTTCCCCTCCGACCTGGACGACGCCACGCTGGCGCAGTCCTCGATCGGCCAGCGGGACGTGCAGGCCACCGCGCTGCAGATGGCCATGGTGGCCGCCGGCATCGCGAACGACGGCGTGGTCATGGAGCCGCAGCTGATCAAGGCGGTCCGCCGTTCGGACCTCACCACGGTGCAGGAGTTCAGCCCCCGTGAGCGCGGCCGGGCCACGACCCCCGAGGTGGCCGGGCAGGTCTCGGACATGATGGTCTCGGCGGTGGAGGACGGCATCCTGGGATCCGTGCAGTCGGACACGGTGCGGATCGCGGCGAAGTCGGGCACGGCCGAGGTCGGGGACACGGGCAACGTGCACTCCTGGATCACCGGCTTCGACGCGAGCGAGAACCCCCGGGCGGCCGTGACGATCGTGGTGGAGGACGAGCCGCCGGGGGTTGGACATCAGACAGTCGTCAGTGGCATGAAGGCAATCATGGAAGCGGTGGTCACGGAATGAGGCCGACATCGGGCATCACCCTCGGCGGCAGGTACCAGTTGACCGATCGCATCGCGATCGGCGGCATGGGCGAGGTGTGGAAGGCGCGGGACAAGGTCCTGGGCCGGATCACCGCCGTGAAGATCCTCAAGGAGGAGTACACGGGTGACCCCAACTTCCTGCGCCGCTTCCGGGCGGAGGCCCAGCACACCGCGCTGCTGAACCACCCCGGCGTCGCCAACGTCTACGACTACGGCGAGGAGAAGGGCTCCGCCTACCTCGTCATGGAGCTCGTGCCGGGCCAGCCGCTGTCCTCCATCCTCGAGAAGGAGAAGGTGCTCTCCCCCGAGCGGACCCTGCGGATCATCGCGCAGACGGCGGCCGCGCTCTCGGCGGCCCACGCCCAGGGGCTCGTGCACCGCGACGTCAAGCCCGGCAACCTCATGATCACGCCCACCGGCCGGGTGAAGGTGACGGACTTCGGCATCGCGCGCCTGGCGGACCAGGTCCCCCTCACGGCCACCGGCCAGGTGATGGGCACCGCCCAGTACCTCGCGCCCGAGCAGGCCACGGGGCAGCAGGCCACCGGCTCCTCCGATCTCTACTCGCTGGGCATCATCGGCTACGAGGCCCTCGCCGGGCATCGCCCGTTCACGGGCGAGTCCCAGATCGCGATCGCCCTCGCCCAGGTCAACGACACGCCGCCGCCCCTGCCGGACACCGTCCCGGCCCCGGTGCGCGCCCTGATCATGTGCATGCTCTCGAAGGACCCCCGGGAGCGGCCCTCGGACGCGGCCGCGCTCTCGGACGCCGCCGACGCGCTGCGGCGCAAGGACACCCGCGGCGCCGTGGAGGCCGTGCCCGCCCTGGCCGTCTTCCTCGAGGAGCAGGGCGTGACCGACCCCTCGGGCGCCGAGACCGCTCCCCTGGACTACGACGGCATGCGCACCACCCATCCGCGCGCCGAGGGCACCCGGGCGGACGGCTCCCCCGCCACCGCGGCGCTGCCGGTGACCACGGCCCAGCCCCGCACCGACGACGCCGCCCGCGGCACCGGCGCCGCCGGTGCGGCGGCCGTGGGCGCGGCCGGTGCGTTCGGCGCCGCCGCGAGCGCTCGCACGCGCGACCACGAGATCGCCGCCGTGCGCGACCAGCAGACCCGCCCGGGCGACGTCGTGGACCCGGGCCCGCCCGCCGGGGGAGGATCCGCGCCCGCCCGCCGGCGACGCGCCAACCGCTGGCCGCTGTGGGCGCTGCTCGGGCTCGTGGTGTTCGCCCTGCTGGGGGCGCTGCTGTGGCCGCTGCTCACGGGTGACCGCGGCGTCGGCGGCTCAGCGCCGGCGACCTCGCAGGAGGAGTCGTCCGTGCACGTGGACCCGGAGGCGTACAAGGGTCGCCCCGTGAGCGAGGTGCGCACCGAGCTCGAGGGCCTCGGCCTGGCGGTGCGCGAGGAGGACCGCGACGCGCAGAGCCCGCAGGGCACCGTCGAGGAGATCAACCCGGTGGGGGCGCTGCGGCGCGGTGAGACCGTCACGCTGGCCGTCTCCACCGGGGAGGGCGTCATCCCGGAGGGCCTCGTGGGCCAACCCGTGGAGAGCGCGATCCAGACGCTGCGCGACCGCGGCTTCACCGTGGACCGGGTGGACGACCCGTCCGCCGACGGCGCCGACGGCGAGGTGGTGCGCGTGGTGCCCGGCGAGGGCGAGCGTCACCGCTACGACACGCACGTGCAGCTGATCGTGGCCACCGGCGGGTCCGACGCCGCGCCGACCCGCGAGGCGTCCCAGCCCGCCTCGGAGCCGGAGCCCAGCGCGTCGGAGGAGCCGAGCACCGAGCCGAGCAGCGAGCCGAGCCCGTCGGCCTCGGACGAGCCCCGCCCGTCCCCCACCGCCGAATCCCCGACGGCCACCGCCGACCCGGAGCCCATGCCGGAGCCGTCCGAGGAGCCGACGACGCCCACGGGGGATCCGACGACGGAGTCCTCCGGGGAGTCCACGGCACCGACGGGCGAGCCCACCACCGACCCGTCCGCTGACGCGCGTGGTGCGGAGGCCTCGTCCGCCGACGCCACGCCCTCCGCTTGAGCGGCGGGCGGGACGGGCACGCGGACGTGTCTGTGGATGAGCAGAGGATCCTGAACGGGCGGTACCGGATCGGTGAGCTGATCGGGCGCGGCGGCATGGCGGACGTCTTCCGCGGCGAGGACCTGCGGCTACACCGCCCGGTGGCGGTCAAGCTGATGCGCCGGGACCTGGCGCGCGATCCGCACTTCCAGGCACGCTTCCGCAAGGAGGCACGCTCGGCGGCCTCCCTGAACCACCCCTCGATCGTCTCCGTGTACGACACGGGCGAGGTCTCTCTCGAGGACGGCCTCCATCCGGTGGACTGCCCGTTCCTGGTGATGGAGCTCGTCTCCGGCCGGACGCTGCGGGAGATCCTGCACGCCGAGGGCGCCGTGGGCACGGACCGTGCCGTGGCCTGGACCCGGGGCGTGCTGGAAGCGCTCGAGCACGCGCATGAGGAGGGCATCGTCCACCGCGACGTGAAGCCCGCGAACGTCATGGTCACGGAGACGGGCGCCGTCAAGGTGATGGACTTCGGGATCGCCCATGCGCTGGCCGACACCTCCGCCACCACGTCGCAGACCCAGGCCGTGGTGGGCACGGCCCTCTACCTGGCCCCGGAGCAGGCGACGGGCCGCATCGTGGACGGCCGCGCCGACCTCTACGCGGCCGGCTGCCTGCTGTTCGAGCTGCTCACGGGCCGACCCCCCTTCACGGGTGACACGCCGCTGGCCGTGGCCTATCAACACGTGCGCGAGGAGCCGCCGGCGCCCTCCGACGTCGACCCCGACCTGCCGCCCGCGTTCGACCCCGTGGTGCTGCGCGCCCTGCGCAAGGATCCGGAGGACCGGTTCCCCACGGGCGCCGCGTTCCTCGCGGCCCTCGAGGAGGCCGCCGCGGATCCGCACGCCGGCCCCGGCCGTCACACCCCGCCGCTCGATGCCGTCCCTCCCGCCCTCGTCGGCGCGGTGCTGGGCTCTGCGGCCGCGGAGCACGGGGCCGACGACGCCGACGTGCCGACGGCCGCGGTCCCGCTGACCCGGCCGACGCCCTCCATCCCGGCCGAGCCGGACGCCGCACACCCCCAGGCGGCGAACCATGCCGTCGCGGGTGCGGGACTGCCCGGCGCCGCCTCCGCCGCGCAGCTGGCCGCCGCCGCCGCCATGGACGGCCCCCGCCCGGTGACGGCCGGCCAGCCGGTGACGCCCGGTGCGGTCGCGACGCCCCGGCCCGAACCGCCCGGGGACACGCCGGCGTCGGCGACGGCCACACCCCGTCGCGTGCGCCGGCGCCTCCGCCGGCGCACGCTCCTGGCGGCCGGCGCGGTCCTGGTGGCGCTGGTCCTGGTCCTGGCGCCGTGGCTCGCGGCGGCCCTGCGCACCACCGTGGAGGTGCCCACGGTGGTGGGGCTGCAGCAGGATGAGGCGGTCGCGGCGCTCGAGGACGCAGGCCTGGTGGCCGTCGTCTCGTCCGCGTACATGGCCGACGCCCCGGACGGGACCGTCACCCAGAGCGACCCGCCGACGGGCACGGAGGTGCCCCGCGGGGCCGAGGTGCGGATCCGGGTGTCCCGCGGCGAGGAGGGCATCGCGCTGCCCGACTCCCTGCACGGGCTGTCCGAGGACGCGGCCCGCCGCGAGCTGGAACGGTTGGGCCTGCGCGTCTCCTCCGTGCAGTACCAGGACGACGGCCGACTCGAGCGCGGGCTGCTCGCCCGCACCGACCCCGCGATGGGCACCCACGTGCCGCCCGGCTCCTCCGTGGTGCTGCACCTGTCCAGCGGCATGGTCGCCGTGCCGGACGTGGTGGGGATGAGCGCTCCGGACGCGCGGCGTCAGCTGGCGCTGAGCGCCCCCGAGCTGCGCGTGCGGATCCAGGACGAGGACGGCGCGACCACCGACACCGGCACGGTCGTGGCCCAGGATCCGCCCGCCGGCGTCCGCGTGGACAACCGTTCCTCCCTGACCCTGACCGCTTCCTCGTGGATCGCGCCCACGGCCGAGCCCTCCGAGCCGGCCCCGCCATCCAGCGAGGCGCCCGAGCCCACGCCGTCGGCGTCCGCGCCACCGAGCCCCCCGCCGACGGAGAGCCCCGAGCCCTCCGAGAGCGCGGAGCCGTCACCCTCGCCGTCCGCCTCGGCCACGCCCAGCCCCGAGCCGACGACGACCGAGACGCCGTGGCCGACGCAGAGCCCGTCACCGACGTCGGCGGCCCCGTCGGAGCCGACCGGGCAGCCGCCGAGCACGTCGCCCACCGCGACGCCGGTGGACCCGCTGCCGACGCTGACGCCGGACCCCGAGCCCTCGATCGACCCGCCGCCGTCCACCTGAGCGGCCGGGGCGCCGTCCGACCCGCGAACCGGGCCCCGGGACCGGTCAGTCCTGGCGGACGAGGGGCGAGAGCCGGCCGCCGCGCTCGGCGGCCCCGGAGAGCCCCACGGACTCGAGCCAGTTGCCGAGCATCCGGTAGCCGCCCTCGGTGAGCACGGACTCAGGGTGGAACTGCACGCCCCACAGGGGCGCGGTGCGGTGGGCCAGTCCCATCACGACGCCGTCCTCGGTCTCGGCGGTGATCTCCAGGACCGCCTCGTCCACGGTGGGCCGCACGGCGGCCAGCGAGTGGTAGCGGGTGGCGGTGAACGGCGAGGGGACGCCCTCGAACATGGGGTGCTCGCCGTGGCGGACCAGGGACGTCTTGCCGTGCATGAGGGACTCCGCGTGCGTCACGGTGGCGCCGAACGCCTCCGCGATGGCCTGGTGCCCCAGGCACACCCCGAAGAGCGGGCGGCCGCCGTCGGCGGCGGAGCGGATGAGGTCGAGGGAGACACCGGCGTCGGCGGGCGCGCCCGGCCCGGGCGAGATGAGCACGGCCGTGTGCTCGGCCGCGAGCTCGAGGGCGCGGGCGGGGGTGACCTCGTCGTTGCGGATCACGGTGGTGCGGGCCCCGAGCTGCTCGAGGTAGCCCACCAGGGTGTAGACGAAGCTGTCGTAGTTGTCGACGACGAGGACGGAGACCTCGGGGCTCTGCACGGGGGCGCTCTTTCCTCCCCGCCGCGTGGGAGCGGGGTGCATAGACTGGCCGGGCACGTCGCTGACCCCGGTCCTGGGCAGGTCAGCAGGATACCGTCCCCGCCCCGGTCCCCGCCGGTGGGGGCGCCCACCACCCCCCCCCACCCGAGGAGAAGATCCGTGGCAGCACCCGCCGGCAAGCGCAAGGACTCGGCCCGTCGGAAGCGCGAGGAGCTCGAGGCCGCGCGCCGCAGCCGCTCCGCCGTGCGGACGGAGCTCGGGGACGTGGACCCGGGTCCGAAGCCCCTCTCCCCCGGGTACAAGGCCGTGATGTTCGGCCTGCTGATCCTCGGCCTGCTCTGGATCATCGTCTACTACCTGACCCAGGGCCTCTTCCCGATCGTGCAGATCGGCGGCTGGAACATCCTCGTGGGCTTCGGCCTCGCGCTCGTCGGGTTCCTGATGATGTCCCGCTGGAGCGAATGACACGCGTGTAGTTCTCCACAGTGGTGGACAACCCTGTGGATGAGGGATCCGCACGATCCGGCCCGGAGACGAGTTGTCCCCGGAGTTGTCCACAGGTGTGGACACCCCTGTGGGAAGAAGTGCACACCCGCCTGTGGAGAACTCCGGGGACGGTCGGGGACGACGGCCTAGCCGAGCAGGCCTGCCACCGTGACCCGGGCGGCGCCGAGCACCGTGAGCGCCGCCAGCGCCGCCGCCACGACCACGAGGCCGGCTGCCTGGGCGCCCACGGACGGCACGCGCGCGCGGCCGGGCCGCAGCCCGCCGGCCAGGGAGAACACGACGGCGACGACCGCGCCCGTCAGCAGCCCACCCACGTGCACCTGCCAGGCCACCCCGGGCAGCAGGAACGAGAAGACGAGGTTCAGGCCGATCAGCACGGCGATCGAGCGCACCTGCCCGCCCCGCACCCGGGTGAGCAGGAACAGAGCCGCGAACATGCCGTACACGGCGCCGGACGCCCCGACGACGGGCTGCAGCGGGTCCGAGACCCACAGCGCGAACACCGCACCGCCCACGGCGGAGAGCACGTAGAGGGCGAGGAACCGCCACCAGCCCAGCGCGGGCTCGAGCACGCGCCCGATCACCCACAGCGCGAGCATGTTCAGCAGCAGGTGCGTGGGGCCGGAGACGTCGTGCACGAGCGCGTAGGAGGCCATCCGCCACGGCTCCATGCCGTACGGGGACGTGTAGAGCCCGGCGTACCAGAGCGCCTCGGTCACGCCGGACGCCTGATCCCGGGTCATCCACTGCGCCGCGTAGACCACCACCGTGACCGCCAGCAGGATCCAGGTGACGGGCGAGGCGGCGAAGCCCGTCCGCCGTCGGGCCGGGACCGACGCGGCGGCGCCGGCGGCGGGGGCCGCCGTCGGACCGGGGCCGGCCACGACGCCGGACGCACAGTCCACGCAGACCGGTCCGGCCGTGGAGCCGGGACGCTGGCAGTCGAGGCACGCGGGGCGCCGGCAGACGGCGCAGCGCACATACGCCGCACGGCCCGGATGCCGCGGGCACACCGGGGGTGTGCCGTCCGCGGAGTCCGGGCCGTGCGGGTCAGAGGGGGTGGTGCTCACCGAGGGGCTGCTCAGGCCTCGGTGATGTCGATGGACTCGATGACGACGTCCTCGAGCGGGCGGTCACGGGGATCGGTGGCGACGGCGTTGAGCTCGTCCACGACCTTCTGGGAGGCCTCGTCCTTCACCTCGCCGAAGATGGTGTGCTTGCCGTTGAGCCAGCCGGTGGGCACGGAGGTGATGAAGAACTGCGAGCCGTTGGTGCCGGGGCCGGCGTTGGCCATGGCCAGCAGGTAGGGACGGTCGAACTGCAGCTCGGGGTGGATCTCGTCGCCGAACTGGTAGCCGGGGCCGCCGATGCCCATGCCGAGCGGGTCGCCGCCCTGGATCATGAAGTCCTTGATGATGCGGTGGAACACGGTGCCGGAGTACAGCGGGGCGCCGTTGTTCTTCTCACCGGTCTGCGGGTGGGTCCACTCCTGCTCGCCGGTGGCGAGGCCCACGAAGTTCTTCACGGTCTTCGGGGCGTGGTTGCCGAACAGCTCGACGACGATGTCGCCGTGGTTCGTGTGGATGGTCGCGGTGTGCGTCTTGTTCGCCATGCGCCCCATTGTTCCATCCGCGGCGGCGGGCCGTCCGGATCCCGCCGTCCGGGGGCGGGTCTTCCGCGATCGGCGTACGCACTCCCGGCGTGCCGGGACCCGTGCCACGGCGGGGGTCGGCCACTAGGCTGGGCCTCGAGGACCACCGCGTTCAACGACCATCCAGAACTCACGGGAGGCATCACATGGCTCGCACGACCCTGCACGACGAGATCCAGCACGACGGCGGCGCGAACGCGTTCGTCGCACGCCAGGCGGAGAACCTGCGCCACTGGGCCGCCCCGAAGGTGGAGTCCACCCGCGCCTGGAGCGAGGTGGCCGCGGCCTACGGGCTGATCGGCGGCTCCGCCGCGGCCGAGGAGGGCCGCCGCAAGGCCCAGGACGCCAAGAAGGAGTACGGCCCCGTGGTCGAGCGCGGGGCGCGGAAGGCCGGCGAGGCCGTCGCGCACCAGTACGGGCTGCTGGCCCCCGCCGTCGCCAAGGGCGTGGACACCGTCCAGGACTTCCTCGAGCACCTGCAGGCCCAGGCGCAGGACGCCGGCCACGAGGTGCAGCAGCAGTTCGCCGCGGCGCGCAAGGACGCTGAGAAGGCCGCGAAGAAGGGCCGCCGTCGTGGGGGCCGCAAGGCCAAGCAGCTGCGCCGGGACGGCCGCCAGGCCGCCAAGGGCCTGCGCAAGGACGCGAAGAAGGCCGCCAAGGGCGCCCGCAAGGACGCGCAGCGGTCCGCCGCCCTGTTCAGCGACCGCGCCGGCCAGGCCAAGGACGCCGCCGCCGCGGGCGGCCTGACCCTCGCCGGCCTCCTCGCCACGGGTCTGTCCGCGCTGCAGGAGCAGGGCGGGAAGGTGGCCCCGCAGGTGCAGGCCCGCCTGGCCGACGCCGGCGACTACGCCCAGCGCCGCAAGGAGGAGGTCCTCCCCGTGGCCGCCGCCCGCCTGGCCGACGGCGCCGCGCACGCCCGCAAGACCGCCCACGACGTCGAGGTCCCGGACGCCCTGGAGCAGGCCCTGATCAAGCTCACCGGGGACAAGGCGATCGTGAAGCGCCTGCGCCAGGGCGCCGAGCAGTACGCCGGCGCCGCCGAGAAGGACCTGAACCGTGCCGCCGGTCGCCGGGCCTCCCGCTCGGGCGGCCGCGCCTGGATCGTCGCGGGCATGGCGGCCGCCGCCGCCGGCGCCGGCTACGCCCTGTGGCGCCTGACCAAGCCGGTGCAGGATCCGTGGACCGCCCCGGTCCCGGGCCCGATCACCGCGAACATCCCGGTGGTGGAGGCCAACAACCCCTATGCCCAGCAGCAGAAGGTCGTGGCCGAGGCCGGCTCGGCCGCGGCGGGCCAGGGCGTGCGGGTGGACACCGCCACCCCGGACCCGGTGGCCGCCGCCAACGCGAAGGTGCTGGGCGTCCAGCCCGGGCAGCAGCGCTGACCCGCTCCCCCTCGCCCTGAGCGGACGACGCCCGGCCCGCGCCCCCTCGGTCCTGCCGAGGATGCGCGGGCCGGCGCGCGTCCGGGCGCAGGTCGGGGCGGGAGCCGGTGGGTCGCCGTCGAACGGGGCGCGGGCCTTGTCCGCCGCCGGGAGCACGCGGGAGGCTGGGACCGCCCGGGATCCCGACGCCGGGCGGAGGAGTGATCCGCATGAGCACGACCCTGACCCTCTTCGGCCACTCGGCCGTCCGTCTCGAGAAGGCCGGCCGACGCCTCGCGTTCGACCCCGGCGCGTTCAGCGACGCGGCGGTCCTGGACGGCGCGGACGCCGTCCTCGTGACGCACGGCCACCCGGACCACGTGGTCCCCGAGCAGCTGGCCAGGGCCGTGGCCGGCACGGAGGCGCACGTGTGGGCGCCACGGGATCTGACGGGGCCGCTGGCGGAGGCGGGACTCGACGCCGGACACGTGCACACGGCCGTGCCCGGGGAGACGTTCGAGGCCGCCGGCTTCCGGGTGGAGGTGCTCGGCGGGGAGCACGCGGTGATCCACGCCGAGGTCCCGCGCCCGGTCAACGTGTCCTACCTCGTGGACGGGGCCGTGCTGCACCCCGGCGACTCGTTCACGGTGCCGGACGCCGACGTCGAGGTGCTCCTCCTGCCCGCCGCGGCGCCGTGGTTGCGCATCGCGGACGTGGTGGACCAGATGCGGGCCATCGCGGCGACGCACACCCGCCCCATCCACGACGGCATCCTCAGCGAGGACGGCAAGGGCGTGGTGGACGGGGTGCTCTCGGGGCTCGCCGAGGGCGTGACCGACTACCGGCGTCTGGCCCCCGGGGAAGCCTGGACGTTCTGAGGCGCGGGGAGGCGGCCCCGGGCGGCCGACCCGGGGCCGGTCACCAGCTGAGGGTGATCTCCAGCTCGGCGTCGCCGTCGTCCTCGACCTCGAGCTCCACCTCGAGGCCCACGCGGTCCGGGACGGTGACGACGACGTCGCGGCCGCCGTGCTCGATCCGCACCTTGTTCTGCCGGGAGAGCTGGTCGGCGAGGTCGCGCAGGCGTGCGGCGGCCTGCTCGCGGCTGAGGGTCTGCTGCTGCTCGTGCTCGAAGAGGTCCTTGCCCATGGCACCGACGGTAGTCGGTGGTCGGGGTGCGCGCGACGGACGGGCCCCGGCGCGGCCGACGCCGGGGCCCGTGCGGGTCAGCGGGACGCGGCCGGGGCGAGGGCGGGATCGTCGTCGCGGTGGATCTCGAAGCCGGGTGCCCGGTAGGTGGGCTCCCGGCGCTTGAGGGCGCGGATGACGAGCAGGGTCACCGGCACGATGAGGATCTCCACGAGAGTCTTGTACGCGAAGCCGGTCACCGTGTAGTTCGCCAGTTCCAGCAGCGAGATGGTGCCGGCGTAGGCGATGGTGCAGAAGATCAGGGTGTCGAAGAACTGGCCGACCACGGTCGAGAGGATGAGCCGGAACGCCACGTGCCGTTCCCTCATGCGCTCCTTGAGGCGGACCACGATGGACGCGTTGAGCAGGGAGCCCACGAGGAACGCGACGAAGCCGGCCACGGTGATCCGCAGCATGGGCGCGAGGGCCTGGTCCCACACCTCGAAGCCCTCGACGGGCGTGGTCCAGGAGACCACTGTGTAGGTGAGGGCGGCGAGCACGAGCATCGCGAAGCCGAGGACGATGGCGCGGCGGGCCCGGCGCCAGCCGTACACCTCGGCGAGGATGTCGCCGACGATGTACGCGAACGGGAACAGGAAGGCGCCGCCGTCGAAGATGAGGGGGCCGCCGTCGTAGAAGAGGTCCGAGATGACCGGGACGGTGGGGCCGTAGAAGAGCTTGGCCGCGGTGACGCCGGAGAGGATCAGGAGGGCGATGAAGACGCCCACGAAGATGTCGTAGTAGCTCGCGGGCACCCGGGCGTAGGCCGGAGTGCCCTGCCCAGAGGCGGGTCGGTCGGGGGACGGGGTGTCGATGGTGGTGTTCACCGGACCATCCAACACCACGCACGACGACGGTGGGCGCGGTGGGCGGGTCCGGCGGCGGGGGTTCGGGGCAGGCCATCCCCGTCCCTCCGTGGGCAGAAACGCCCTCTCTTCTGCCCACGGGGCCCGAAGTCCTGCGGTTTGTGCCCCAGGAGCCCCCGGGTCGCCGGTTTCTGCCCACGGTGCCGGCGCCGGCGGCCACCCTGGGCAGACGAAAGGGCCCGGGAGTCTCACGACTCCCGGGCCCTTCTTCGGTGGAGGCAAGGGGACTCGAACCCCTAACCCCCTGCTTGCAAAGCAGGTGCGCTACCAATTGCGCCATGCCCCCGTGAGGACCGGTCAGTCCTCCGGTGCCGGCTCGACGCCGTCGGCGTCCTCCGGCAGGTCGTCCGTGGCCGTGGCCCAGACGTCCTTCCCCGCACTGTTCTCCCGCCAGAGACGCGCCCCATAGGCGGCTGCCGCGGCGCTGACCACGAGGGCCACGCGTGCCAGTCGACCCATGGGAAGACCTCCGGAGACGAACGGAGCCCCAGCGGACCGGGGCTCTGTGTGGTGGGAGTGGGCGTACCAAGACTTGAACTTGGGACCTCTTCGTTATCAGCGAAGCGCTCTAACCGCCTGAGCTATACGCCCTCACCGTCGCTCACGGCTGACGCCGTTCACAACAGGAGATGACTGTACAGGAACGCCGACGCCCCGCGCAAATCCGCGCGGGGCGTCGTCGAGGGTCTGCTCAGTCGTCCGTCAGCGTGACGCCGAGGCCGCCCACGAGGCTCGCGCAGAGGTTGTAGAGCAGCGCGGCCACGGTGGCCAGGGCGGTCAGCAGGATGACGTTGACCACGGCCAGCACGGTGGCCAGCGAGGTCACGGTGCTCAGCGGGGCCAGGGACGCCACGGTGTAGCGCCCGGCCTCGGAGCCGAGCACGGTGCCGATCACGTCGTTGACCCTGTCGAAGATCCCGAGGACGTCGGACAGCGAGTACAGCGCCACCGCCGCCACCACCGTGAGGATGCCCAGCGCCACCGAGAGCAGGAACGCCAGCTTCAGCACGGACCACGGGTCCACCCGGGTCAGCACCAGGCGGGCGCGGCGCACCTTGGCCTTCGGGACGGCGCGGACCAGGTCCTCCTGCGAGGACCCGCTGGCCTTGCGCACCGGGCGGCCGGACCGCGGCTCGGCGGCCTTCCCGGTGCTCCGTCCCTGGCCGGGACGCGACGACGCGGACGTGCTCACTGCTCTCCTCCGTCTGCACCCTCACCGGCGTCCTGCGTCAGGGCGTCCTCCGGTGCGGCTACGGGGTCGGTCGGGTCGATGTCTGCGTCCAAGGGTACATCCGGCCCCGCCTCGGCCTCGGCGTCCGCCTTCGCCTCCATCTCCTGCTCATTGTTCAGGGTGACGGCGACGATCCGGTCCCGCTTGTCCGGCTTGGCGAAGATCACGCCCATCGTGTCGCGGCCCTTGGCCGGCACGCCGGCGACGGCGGAGCGCACCACCTTGCCCGAGGCCATCACCACGAGGACCTCCTGGTCCTCGCGCACCACGAGACCGCCGGCGAGCTCGCCGCGGTCGTCCACGAGCTTGGCGACCTTGATGCCGAGGCCGCCGCGGTTCTGCAGGCGGTACTCGTCCACGTGGGTGCGCTTGGCGAAGCCGCCGTCCGTGACGGTGAAGACGTAGCCGTCCTCCTCCACCACGTCCATCGTCAGCAGGGAGTCGTCGTCGCGGAACTTCATGCCAGTCACGCCCGAGGTCGCACGGCCCATGGGACGCAGCGCCTCGTCCGTGGCGGTGAACCGCAGGGACTGGCCCTTGCGCGAGATCAGGATGAGGTCGTCGTCGGGCGAGACCACGCGGGCCGAGACCAGCTCGTCCCCCTCACGCAGCTTGATGGCGATCAGGCCGGCGGTGCGGTTCGTGTCGTAGTCCAGCAGCGGCGTCTTCTTCACGAGGCCGCCGCGCGTGGCGAGCACGAGGTACGGGGCCCGGCCGTAGTCCACGAGCGGCTGGATCTGGGCGATCCGCTCGTCCGGCTGGAACGCGAGCAGGTTGGCCACGTGCTGGCCCTTCGCGTCGCGGCCGGCCTCGAGCAGCTCGTACGTCTTGATGCGGTACACGCGGCCGAAGTTCGTGAAGAACAGCAGCCAGTGGTGCGTGGACACGGTCAGGAAGTGCTCGACGACGTCGTCGCCGCGCAGCGTCGCCCCGCGCACGCCCTTGCCGCCGCGCGCCTGGGACCGGTACTGGTCGATCCGGGTGCGCTTGACATAGCCGCCGCGGGTGATGGAGACGACCATCTCCTCCTCGGGGATCAGGTCCTCGATGGACATGTCCCCGTCGAAGCCGGCCATGATCTCGGTGCGGCGGTCGTCGCCGTGCTTGGCCACGATCTCGGCGAGCTCCTCGGAGATCACCTCGCGCTGACGCTGCGGGGACTCCAGGATCCGGTTGTACTCGGCGATCTTCGCCATGAGGTCGTCGTACTCGTCCTGGATCTTCTGGGACTCCAGGGCGGCGAGCTGGCGCAGCTGCATCTGCAGGATGGCCTGGGCCTGGACGTCGTCGATGTCCAGGAGCTCCTTGAGGGCCTCGCGGGCCACGTCCGCCGAGGCCGAGCGGCGGATGGTCGCGATGACCTCGTCCAGCATGTCCAGGGCCTTGAGCAGGCCGCGCAGGATGTGCGCGCGCTCCTCGGCCTTGCGCTTGCGGAACGCGGTGCGGCGCACGATCACGTCGATCTGGTGCTTCACCCAGTGGTGCACGAAGCCGTCCAGGGACAGGGTGCGCGGCACGCCGTCCACGAGCGCGAGCATGTTGGCCGAGAAGTTCGACTGCAGCTCGGTGTGCTTGTAGAGGTTGTTCAGCACCACCTTGGCGACGGCGTCTCGCTTGAGCACGATCACCAGGCGCTGGCCGGTGCGGCCGGAGGTCTCGTCGCGCATGTCCGCGATGCCGTTGATCTTGCCGTCCCGCACCATCTCCGCGATCTTCGCGGCGAGGTTGTCGGGGTTGGTCATGTAGGGCAGCTCGGTGACCACGAGGCACGTGCGGCCCTGGATCTCCTCCACGTTGACCACGGCGCGCATGGTGATGGGGCCGCGGCCGGTCCGGTAGACCTCCTCGATGCCCTTGCGGCCCAGGATCTGGGCGCCCGTGGGGAAGTCGGGGCCGTGCACGCGGGCCAGGAGCGCCTCGAGCAGCTCCTCGCGGGTGGCCTCGGGGTGCTCGAGGTACCACTGCACGCCCGCGGCCACCTCGCGCATGTTGTGCGGCGGGATGTTCGTGGCCATGCCGACGGCGATGCCCGAGGAGCCGTTGACCAGCAGGTTCGGGTACCGGGCGGGCAGGACGACGGGCTCCTGCTGCTTGCCGTCGTAGTTGTCCTGCATGTCGACGGTGTCCTCGTCGATGTCCCGGACCATCTCCATGGCCAGCGGGGCCATCTTGGTCTCGGTGTAGCGCTGGGCGGCCGCGCCGTCGTTGCCCGGGGAGCCGAAGTTGCCCTGGCCGAGCGCCAGCGGGTAGCGCTGGACCCAGTCCTGGATGAGGCGCACGAGGGCGTCGTAGATCGCGGTGTCGCCGTGCGGGTGGTAGTTGCCCATCACGTCGCCCACCACGCGGGCGGACTTGTTGAACGCGCGGTCCGGGCGGTAGCCGCC
This sequence comes from Micrococcus sp. 093350064-1, assembly GCF_053627955.1. NCBI lineage: Bacteria > Bacillati > Actinomycetota > Actinomycetes > Micrococcales > Micrococcaceae > Micrococcus > Micrococcus sp. 093350064-1. The sequence continues at coordinate 52,364 of NZ_JBSEYU010000004.1, read as the reverse complement.
GTCGTACATCGCGTAGAGCACGCGACGGTGCACGGGCTTGAGGCCGTCGCGCACGTCCGGCAGCGCGCGGCCGACGATCACGGCCATCGCGTAGTCCAGGTACGAGCGCTTCATCTCCGACTCGAGGTCGACGGGCTCGACCTTGTCGGCGGCGCCCTCGGGGAGCACGTAGTGCTCCACCTCGATGTCCAGGCCGGTCTGCGGGGTCGGGGCGCCCTCGACGGGCTCGTCCGGGGTCTGGGGGGTGGTCTCGTCGCTCACGCGGGTCCTCTCGTGCTCCCCGCGACGGCGAGGAGGGTGGTCGGCTCAGGCAGGTCTGCGGGTCCGGCTCAGACGTCCAGGAAGCGGATGTCCTTGGCGTTCTGCTGGATGAAGGTGCGGCGGGACTCCACGTCCTCGCCCATGAGCATGGAGAAGACGGCGTCCGCGGCGGCGGCGTCCTCCATGGTCACCTGCAGCAGGGTGCGGTGCTCCGGGTCCATGGTGGTGTCCCACAGCTCCTGGTAGTTCATCTCGCCCAGGCCCTTGTAGCGCTGCACCCCGTTGTCCTTGGGGTAGCGCCAGCCCTTGGCCAGGCCGGCCTCGACGGCGGCGTCGCGCTCCTCGTCCGAGAACACGTAGTCGTGCGGGGCGTTGGACCACTTGATGCGGTACAGCGGCGGCTGCGCGAGGAACACGTGGCCGGCCTCGATGAGCGGGCGCATGTACCGGAACAGGACGGTCAGCAGCAGCGTGGTGATGTGCTGGCCGTCCACGTCCGCATCCGCCATGAGCACGATCTTGTGGTACCGCAGCTTGGAGATGTCGAACTCCTCGCCGATGTTGGTGCCGAACGCCGTGATCATCGACTGGATCTCGGCGTTGCCGAGGGCCTTGTCCAGGCGGGCGCGCTCCACGTTCAGGATCTTGCCGCGCAGCGGCAGGATGGCCTGCGTCTCCGGGTTGCGGCCCTGCTTGGCCGAGCCGCCGGCGGAGTCGCCCTCCACGATGTACACCTCGCAGCGCTCGGGGTCCTTCGAGGAGCAGTCGGCCAGCTTGCCGGGCATGCCGAAGGACTCCAGCGGGGACTTGCGGCGCGCGTTGTCCCGGGCCTTGCGGGCGGCCAGGCGGGCGTGCGAGGCCATGATGGCCTTGCGGATGATCTCCTTGGCCGGGCCCGGATTGCGCTCGAACCAGTCGCCGAGGTGGTCCGTGACCGCCTTGGACACGAACCCGCGGGCCTCGGAGTTGCCGAGCTTGGTCTTGGTCTGGCCCTCGAACTGCGGCTCGGAGAGCTTCACGGAGATCACGGCGGTCAGGCCCTCGCGGATGTCCTCGCCCGTGAGGTTGTCCTCCTTGGGCTTGAGGATCTCCTTCTCCCGCGCGTAGCGGTTGACCAGGGAGGTCAGCGCGGCGCGGAAGCCCTCCTCGTGGGTGCCGCCCTCGTGGGTGTTGATCGTGTTCGCGTAGGTGTGCACGGACTCCGAGTAGGCGGAGGTCCACTGCATGGCCACCTCGACGGCCATGGAGCGGCCGTCCGAGACGTCCTCGGCCTCGAAGGCGATGACGTCGTCGTGGACGTACTCGACCTTCTTGGCGGAGTTGAGGTGCTGGACGTAGTCGAGCAGGCCGTTCTCGTACAGGTAGGTGACGGAGCGGCGCTGGGGCTCCTGCTCCGCCTCCTCCGCCAGGCCGTTCTCCGCGACGTCCTCACCGGCGGCGCCCTCGCCCGCGATCTCGTCGTCGACGACCTCGTTGGACTCCTGGACGCGCTCGTCCGTGAGGGTGATGCGCAGGCCCCTGTTGAGGAAGGCCATCTGCTGGAAGCGGGCACGCAGGGTCTCGTAGTCGAACTCGATCGAGTCGAAGATCTCCGGGTCCGGGTAGAACGTCTGCACGGTGCCCGTGGCGTCCGTGGCCTCCCCCTTCACCAGCTCGCCCTGGGGCACGCCGCCGTCCGCGAAGGACATGCGCCACACGTGCCCCTGACGGCGGACCTCGGTGTCCACGCGGCGGGAGAGCGCGTTGACCACGGAGATGCCCACGCCGTGCAGGCCGCCCGAGACGGCGTAGCCGCCGCCGCCGAACTTGCCGCCGGCGTGCAGGATCGTCATGACGACCTCGACGGTCGGCCTCCCCTCGGTGGGGTGCAGGTCCACGGGGATGCCGCGGCCGTCGTCCGCCACGCGCACGCCGCCGTCGGCCTGCAGCGTGACGTCGATGCCGGTGGCGTAGCCGGCCAGCGCCTCGTCCACGGAGTTGTCCACGACCTCGTACACGAGGTGATGCAGGCCCCGCGGGCCGGTGGAGCCGATGTACATGCCGGGGCGCTTGCGGACGGCCTCGAGACCCTCGAGCACGGTGATGGCGCTGGCGCCGTACTCACCGGGCACCTTCCGGTCCTTCACGGGGGTCTCGGGCTGCCCGACGGCGTCCGGCACGGCCTCCGGGTTCGGCGCGGCCGACGCGGCGGTCGGCTCCTCCGCGGGGTTCTCGGGCATGGCGTCAACCACGGGTGGCTCACTTCCTCGGACGTCGGCGGCTGGGTCGACCCGCGCGCAGGCGCGCGACGCCGCCCGGACAGGACCGGCACGCGACACGCTCCCGCAGATCCACGGGGGCGGGGGACGGACGACGGCCGGCCCCCTCTCACTGGTCCCAGTGTACCGCCTGACACCCCGAGGGCCCGCATCGACGGGGGTCCGCCGCGGGAGAACACCCGCTCAGCGGCCAGGGACACGGCTCAGGACGCGCGCAGGAGACCGCCTATGCCTCCCGGGCCGTCACCGACCCTGTGACCGCGCCAGAGCGGCGCCCATGGCCTCGCCGCGTCCGGGACCTCGTCGGGCGGCGCGGGGTGGCCGCGGACTCAGCCGTAGGTGTCGCGCGGCCCGCGGCCGCCGCGCACGGTGCGCGGCCCCTTGCGCCAGCTCGGGGCCTGGGGCCCCACCACGTCGATGCGGGTCACGACGCCGGGCCCGAGCGCCTCGTCGAAGCGCTGCAGGAGCACGGGGCTCATCAGGCGCAGCTGCGTGGCCCACGCGGTGGAGCTCGTCCGGACCCGCACCACGGAGTCCTCGAAGCTCTCCGGGCGGCAGTGCAGCGCGATCTCCGGCCCCACCAGCTCGGCCCAGCGGGTGAGCACGGACCCGACCGCCACGGGGGTGGACCAGCCGCGGTCGCGGATGAGCCGGCCGAACACGGTGGACACCGTGGCCGGGTCCCGGTCCGCACCCCCGAACGGGCGCCGACGGTCCGGCCGCTCCCGGCCGGCCGACGTCGTGCCCGCCATGGCCCCGGCCAGGCCCGCGCCCGTCCCCCGCGCCCGCAGCGGCGCCTCGCCCCGCTCCCGGGCGGCCTCGCGGACCCGGCGCAGCTGCACGAGCGCCAGGTCCGGCCGGTCCGGCTCGAACGGGGCGGGGGTCTCAGCCATCGGCCCCGCCCTCGCGCCGGGGCTCGCGGATGTCGCCCTCCACGGGGGCCGCGGCGGCCACGGCCTCGGAGCCCTCCGCGTCCTGGCGGATGAGCACGCGGTGGGCCGTGAGCTCCTTGGGGACGTCCTCGAGCGCGGCGGCCGTGACGATCACCTGCTCGGCCCGGTGCACGAGCGCGGCGAGGCGGCGGCGACGGGCGGCGTCGAGCTCCGCGAACACGTCGTCCAGGATCAGGACGGGGCGGGCGTCGGGGTCCGGGTCGTCGGCCACGAGCACGTCGTAGGCCGCCATGCGCAGGGCGAGCGCCAGCGACCACGTCTCCCCGTGGGAGGCGTAGCCGCGCGCGGGCGCCGGGCCCAGGAAGAGGGCGAGCTCGTCTCGGTGCGGACCCACCAGGGTGAGCGCCCGCGCCCGCTCCTCCTCCCGCTGGGACTCGAGCGTCCGGCGCATGTCCACGGCCAGGTCCGCCACGGCCGGGACCTCCGCGTGGGTGCCGCGGGCCAGCGGGACGGTGGACTCGTAGGCGTAGGCCGCCGCCTTGGAGCCGTTGGTCAGCGCCGCGTACATCTCCTGGAGGGGGCGGGCCAGCAGGCGCAGCACGTGCAGGCGGCCGTGCAGCAGGCGGGCGCCGGCGGCGCAGAGGTGCTCGTCCCAGACGGCGAGGGTCGCGTCCTCCTCGGGGCCCCAGCGGCGAGAGCCGCGGCCCGCCTTGAGCAGGGCGTTGCGCTGGCGCAGCACGCGTTCGTAGTCGGCGGCGGCCTCACCGAGCGCCGGACGCAGCTGCACCATGAGCTGGTCGAGGAGACGACGGCGGCCACCGGGCTCCCCCGTCACGAGGCCCAGGTCCTCCGGGGCGAAGACCACGGTGCGCAGGATCCCGAGGCCCTCCTTCGCCCGAACGGGGGCGCCGCGGTTGATGGCCACCCGGTTGGACCGGCCCGGCAGGATCTCCAGCTCGAGGGCGACGGCGCGCGATCCGCGGTGCACGCGCCCGGCGATCCGGGCCCGGTCCCGGCCGAAGCGCACGAGCTGCGCGTCCGAGCTGACCCGATGGGACTGCTGGGCGCCGAGGTAGCCGATCGCCTCCACGAGGTTGGTCTTGCCCACCCCGTTGGCCCCGAGCAGCACCGTGGACCCCGGCGTCAGCTCCAGGTCGGCCCAGCGGTAGGACCGGAAGTCCGCGACGGTGAGGTGGGAGAGGTACACGGGAGCGTCCGGCCCCCTGCGTCAGGCGATGCGCACCGGCATCACGAGGTAGCGGTAGTCGGAGACGACGCCGTCCTCCTGGTTCACGCCGGTGAGCAGGGCGGGCTTGGGCGCGGACGTGAACGCGAAGCGCACCTGCGGCTGGTCCACCACGGCCAGGCCCTCGGAGAGGTAGGACGGGTTGAACGCCACGGTGATGTCCTCGCCCTCGAGCGTGCACGGCACGGACTCGTTGGCGCTCGCGTCGTCGCCGGTGCCGGCGTCCAGGGTGACCTGGCCGTCCGTGAACACCATGCGCAGGGCGGTGTTGCGCTCGGCGACGAGGGCCACGCGGCGGGACGCCTCGACCAGGGCGGCGGTGTCCACCACGGCCTGGATGGGGCTGGACTCGGGGAAGAGCGAGCGGATCTTGGGGTACTCGCCGTCCACGAGCACGGAGGTGGTGCGGCGGCCGCCGGAGGCGAAGCCCACGAGGTCGGCGGTCTGGCCGAGCAGGATCTCCAGGTCGCCACCGGAGCCGAGGGACTTGGCGACCTCGGTGAGCGTGCGCGCCTTGATGAGCAGCGACGTCGAGAGGGACGGGTCCGCCGGGGTCCAGCGGATCTCCTTCATGGCCAGCCGGTAGCGGTCCGTGGCCAGGAAGGTCATGGTGTCGCCCTCGATCTCCACCTTCACGGCGGTGAGGATCGGCAGGGTGTCGTCCTTGGAGGCGGCGACGGTGACCTGGGCGACGGCGTGGGCGAACGCGGCGCCGTCCACGGTGCCCGCGGGGGCCGGCAGCTCGGGCAGGGCCGGGTAGTCGCCCACGGGCATCGTGGCCAGGGCGAAGCGGGAGGAGCGGCAGGTGACGAGCACCTTGCCGCCGTCGAGCTCCACCGTGACCTGGGCCTGCGGCAGGGAGCGGACGATGTCGTTCAGCAGGCGGCCGGAGACGAGCACCTGGCCCGCGGTCTCGACGTCGGCCTCGATCTCCAGGCGCGCGGAGGTCTCGTAGTCGAAGCTCGCGATGGACACGACGCCGGCCTCGGCCGTGATCAGCAGGCCCGAGAGCACCGGCACCGGCGGGCGCGGGGACAGGGAGCGGGCGGCCCAGGAGACGGCGTCGGTGAGGATGTCGCGTTCGACGGTGAACTTCACGAGCTGCACTGCCTCTCTGGGGGTGATGACGGGGGTTGCGGGCCCGGGGGGAACGGCGACACGCGGGCCTCAGCATAGGCGGTCCGCGCGGCGGGTGTCAGGTCGGAAGCGAATGACAAGCGTGTGATTCCAAGGATTCCGACCGCACGGGCGCAGCCCGGGCTCTCGAGGCGCTCAGCTCGGTGTGGGGTGGCGGAGATGATGTTGCTTGGCGGAATCTCTGAAGGGGGATCAGAAGTAGTGGTAGCGGGTGTGGATCCTGTGGAGAACGCCGTTCTGCCGCGCCACCATGCGGATCCGGTTGGGGGAACCGTGTGGACACCCGCTCGTTCGGGGTGTGCATCCGGTGTGGACAAGCCCCGGAGGCCCTCCCCCCGCTCTGCACAGGCTCGTCCGGAGTTGTCCAGACTCATCCCCGGATCCACCCCCCCAGTTGTCCACATTCCTGTCCACAGGGCACGTCCACACCCGTCGAAACCCGCGAGATCATGCGGTTTTCGGCTGTGGAGACCTGTGGATACATGTGGGCAACCGAATGACATCCGTGTGATTCACCAGCCTGTGCGCCGTCGTCGTCCCCAGGGGTGTGGACGCGGCGTGAGCGGCCTGATTCCGCCATCCACAGGGGCGGAGGTTGTCCACAGCACCGGGGGTTCTCCACAGAGTTGTCCACACCGGTGGACAATGTGGAAGAAGACTCGAGTCCCGGTCGAAGGTTCGAACCGGGACTCGAGGGGGCAGTGGGTGGCTCAGGCGCCGCGCTGTTTCCGCTTGATCTCGTTGGTGAGCTCGGTGACCTGGTTGTAGATCGTCCGCCGCTCGGCCATCAGCTCGCGGATCTTGCGGTCCGCGTGGATGACGGTGGTGTGGTCGCGGCCGCCCAGGACCTGACCGATCTTGGGCAGCGACATCTCGGTCAGCTCGCGCAGCAGGTACATGGCGATCTGCCGCGCCGTCACCAGCGTGCGGGTGCGGGACTTGCTGGTCAGCTCCTCGAGGGTGAGATTGAAGTACTCCCCCGTGGCGTGCAGGATCAGCTCCGGCGTGATCTCGTGCGCCGTCTCGTCCGTGATCAGGTCCTTGAGCACATGCTCGGCCAGCTCGATGTCCACGGTCTGCCGGTTGAGCGAGGCGAACGCGGTCACGCGGATCAGCGCGCCCTCGAGCTCGCGGATGTTCGTGGAGATGCGCGAGGCGATGTACTCCAGCGCCTCCGGCGGGGCCACGAGACCCTCAGCCTCCGCCTTCTTCCGGAGGATCGCGATGCGCGTCTCGAGGTCCGGCGGCTGGATGTCCGTGATCAGCCCCCACTCGAAGCGGGAGCGCAGCCGGTCCTCGAACCCGGAGAGCTGCTTGGGCGGCAGGTCCGAGGTGATGACCACCTGCTTGTTGTTGTTGTAGAGCGTGTTGAAGGTGTGGAAGAACTCCTCGACCGTCGCCTCCTTGTCCGCCAGGAACTGGATGTCGTCGATCAGCAGGATGTCCACGTTGCGGTAGACCTGCTTGAACGAGGCGCCCTCGTCGTGGCGGATGGAGTTGATGAAGTCGTTGGTGAACTCCTCCGAGTTCACGTACCGCACCCGCAGGCCCGGGTAGAGGCGACGGGCGTAGTGCCCGATCGCGTGCAGCAGGTGCGTCTTGCCCAGGCCGGACTCGCCGTAGATGAACAGCGGGTTGTACGCCTTCGCCGGCGCCTCGGCCACCGCGTTCGCGGCGGCGTGCGCGAACCGGTTGGACGAGCCGATCACGAACGTCTCGAAGTGGTAGCGGTCGTTGAGGCGGCTGGTCTCCGCGGACGTCGACGGCGGCGCGGGGGTCGGCTTGCCGTTCCCGCTCGGGGCCGCGGTCGCAGCGGGCGCGACGTCGGCCGGCGGCTCGATGCGGAAGCCCGGCAGCTCCTCGGCGACGGCGCGGCGGGAGGTGGCGGCGGTCGCAGCCGGGGGCAGCTCGACGTCCGGCACCGCGGCGGCGGCCGGTCCGCCCGCGAGGGAGGAGCGGCGGGCCTCGGACGAGGGGGTCCGCGGCGGCTGCAGGTTCGCGTCGATCGAGATGGCCAGCAGGATCTCCTCGCGGAACTCCTTGGTCAGGGCGTCCGTAAGGGCGTCGGCCACCTGGGTGCCCTGGAGCGTCTCGCGGGTGGTCTCGTTCGGCACGGCCAGCAGGAGCGTGTTGCCGATGAGGCCCTGCGGCTGGGCCAGGTAGACGAAGCCCATGAGGCGGGCGCTGACCCGCGCGTCGTCCTCGAGGGAGCCCACGACGGAGCGCCACGAGCTGAGCACGGCCTGGTCTGCCACCACGGAGGCTTCCTTTCCTGGGGCAGACGTCCCCGAGGACGGGGGCGGCTGCGCGAGACGGACGACGGTGCTCGGAGTCTAACGGTTGTCCACAGGGTTGTGCACAGACGGTGGACAACCCCTATCATCCTGTGGACGACCGTCCCGGGCGCCCACGGGCGTCCGGGATCCGCGCGCACCCGTTTGACCCCTGCGTACCCCGGCCACTAGAGTTGTCTGGTCCCCCGGGTGTCGGTTGATCGTGCCCGCCGGGGATTTCATGTCAGAGCCTCACCGGTCCTTCCCCCTGGTCCACCTGCTCAGGTCGACGGTCGAAGGCACACAACACGTCGTGGAGAGATCACAGTGACCAAGCGCACGTTCCAGCCCAACAACCGCCGTCGTGCCCGCAAGCACGGCTTCCGTGCCCGCATGCGCACCCGCGCCGGCCGCGCCATCCTGTCCGCTCGCCGCGGCAAGAACCGCGCCGAGCTGTCCGCCTGAGGACCTCGGTCCAGGGACGGCGCGCCCCGTGCTGCCCCGTGACCGTCGCGTCCGCACGCCCGCGGAGTTCCGTCACCTCGGTCGCACCGGCACCCGCGCGGGTCGGCGCACCGTCGTGGTGAGCGTCGCCACGGACCCCGATCAGACCCGGTCCACGTCGCCGAGCGCCCCTCGGCCGCGGGCCGGGTTCGTCGTGTCCAAGGCCGTGGGGAACGCGGTGACCCGCAACCGGGTGAAGCGGCGGCTGCGCGCCGTCGTCGCGGATCAGATGCGTCTGCCCCCGCTGCGCGACCTGCCGGTTCTGGTGCAGGTCCGCGCGCTGCCGGCCGCCGCCGAGGCGGACTACGCGCTGCTGCGCCGCGAGACCGTCGGCGCGCTCGGCAAGGCCCTGAAGCCGCACCTGCCCGCCGCCTCGGAGCACGCGTAGATGACCGTCACGCCCTCGCCCTTCGTCGTGCTCGAGCCCTCCCGTGAGTGGGGGCCGCTGCGCGCGCTGCCGTCCGCCCTGCTGGCGGGCCTGCTCACGGTCTATCGGGCCGTGGTCTCCCCGCTGTACGGACCCGTGTGCCGGTTCTTCCCCAGCTGCTCCGCCTACGGGCTGGAGGCCGTGCACGTGCACGGCGCGGTGAAGGGGTCGTGGCTCGCCGCGCGGCGCATCGGCCGGTGCCATCCCTGGAACGACGGCGGCGTGGACCCGGTCCCGCCCGGGCACCGACGCTGGCCGCCGGGCCGGCAGCCGCGCATCCTCGCCCTGAACCACCCTCCCATCCCACCTGATCTCCCGCAGGAGGATTGACCCCCATGTTCGAAGCCATCCTCTCCCCGTTCCGCTGGCTGATGTCCTGGCTGCTCGGGGCGTTCCACAGCATCCTGGAGTTCGCGGGCCTGCCCGTGGACTCCGGCTGGACGTGGGCCCTGTCCATCCTCCTGCTGGTGGTGCTCATCCGCACCCTGCTGATCCCGCTGTTCGTCAAGCAGATCAAGGCGCAGCGCGCCATGCAGGCCATCCAGCCCGAGCTGCAGAAGCTGCAGGCCAAGTACAAGGGCAAGAAGGACCAGCTCTCCCGCCAGGCCATGGCCATGGAGCAGCAGGCGCTCATGAAGGAGCACAAGGCGAACCCGTTCGCCGCCTGCCTGCCGCTGCTGATCCAGATGCCGTTCTTCTTCGCGCTGTACCAGGTGCTGATCGGCGCCCGCGGCGCGGCCGAGCGCGGCGAGGCCATGGACGCCCTGTCCGCGGACCAGATCCGCTCCTTCGAGGGCTCCACGATCTTCGGCGCCCGCATGTCGGACACCTTCATGAACTCGCTCGGCGCGCCGGGCAGCACGCCCGTGATCGTCACGGCGATCGTGCTGATCCTGCTGATGTCGGGCTCGATGTTCTTCATGCAGAAGATGCTCATGACGAAGAACATGACGCAGCAGGCCCTCTCCGGCCCGATGATGCAGACGCAGCAGATCATGCTCTACGCCATGCCCCTGATCTTCGGCATCGGCGGCATCAACTTCCCCATCGGCGTGCTCCTGTACTGGACCTACTCCAACTTCTGGGCCGTCGGCCAGCAGTGGTGGATCATCCGCAACAACCCGACCCCGGGCTCCCTCGCCGAGAAGGAGCTCAACGAGCGCCGCGCCGCCAAGGGCCTGCCCCCCGTGGGCCAGAAGGTGTCGAACGCCGAGGCCACGCCCTCGTCCGCGCACACCCAGGCGGGCCGCGGCGGTGCCGTGCTGAACGGTGAGGTCGTCCGCCAGTCGGGTCAGCGCGTCCAGCCCCAGCGCAAGAACCGCAGGAGGAAGTGAGCATGTCCGCCGAGAACGTGACCCCGGCCCCCGAGGCCGAGGACGCCGTCGTCGAGACCCCCGCGGGCCAGGGCTCTCGCGTCGCGGAGCAGGACGATGCCGCCGTCTCGGAGGCGGTGCGCCGCCTCGAGCAGGAGGGCGACGTCGCCGCGGACTACGTCGAGGAGCTGCTCGACATCGCGGACCTGGACGGGGACATCGACATCGAGGTCCGCGACGGGCGCACGTACGTGTCCGTCGTCTCCGAGGACCACGACGAGCGCCTGGACGGCCTCGTCGGCCCCGACGGCCGCACCCTGGAGGCCCTGCAGGAGCTCGTCCGGCTGGCCGTGCTCGCCGCCACGGGGCACCGCTCCCGGCTGATCCTGGACGTCTGCGGGCACCGGGAGCGCCGAAACGTCGCCCTGCGCACCGCCGCCCAGGCGGCCGTCGAGCGCGTCCGCGCCGGCGAGGGACCCGTGCACCTCGAGCCCATGGGCGCGTACGAGCGCAAGATCGTCCACGACGTCGTCGCGGACGCCGGCCTGACCTCCGAGTCGGAGGGCGAGGGCGCCCGCCGGCACGTGGTCATCTCCGCCGATGACTGAGCGGGGCTCGGCCTACGAGCGGCGCCCCGGGCTGGATCCGCGGGACCGGGGCGACCGTCCCGCACCCGTGGGACAGCCGGCACCGCCGCTGACCGATGCGCTGCGGCCGGCCGCCGTCGAGCTGTTCGGCGAGGCCCTCCCCCGGGCCGAGGCGTACGTGGCCCACCTGGCGGACACCGGCATCGAGTGGGGCCTGATCGGTCCGCGCGAGGCGCCCCGTCTCTGGGAGCGCCACGTCCTGAACTGCGCCGTGGTCGAGGAGCTCCTCCCGCAGGGTGCGCTCGTGGCCGACGTCGGCTCCGGTGCGGGCCTGCCCGGCCTGTGCCTCGCGCTCGCGCGCCCCGACTGCCAGTTCCTGCTCATCGAGCCGCTCGAGCGGCGCGTGGAGTGGCTGGACATGGTGGTCGCCGACCTCGGCCTGGAGAACGTGGACGTGATCCGCGGCCGCGCCGAGCAGGTCTCCGGGAACCTCGACGTCGACGTCGTGACCGCCCGCGCCGTGTCCGCGCTGAAGACCCTCGTGCCGCTGACCATGCCGATGCTGCAGGGCGCCGGGGAGCTGCTGGCCATCAAGGGCCGCTCCGCGGCCGACGAGATCGCCGCCGCCCGCAAGGTCCTGCGCAAGTATGGTGGTGCCGAGCCCGAGATCCTCACGGTGGGCGAGGGCCTGCTGCCCGAGACCACCACCGTCGTGCGCGTCAGCGCGCGTCCCCGCTGACCCCTCCCCCACCGGGACGGGCCGGGCGGCAGCAGATCCGCACACCCGCGACCCAGGAGGTAGAGCCGCATGGCGCAGGAGCAGGAGAGCCGGGGTGGGGCCTGGAGGGCCCTGCGCCAGAAGTGGACCGGCCGGACCGCCGAGAAGGGCGGCGCCGACGTCGAGGAGCCCGCGCGGCTCCAGCGTCGCCGTCTGACGCGCCCCGACCGCACCCGCGTGTTCACGACGTCCAATCAGAAGGGCGGCGTCGGCAAGACGACGACGACGGTCAACCTGGCCGCGGCCCTCGCCCGCGCGGGCATGCGGGTGATGGTGGTCGACATCGACCCGCAGGGCAATGCGTCCACCGCGCTGAACATCCCCCACACCGGAGACGTGGCCTCCGTGTACGACGTGCTCCTGGGCGAGATGGAGATCCAGGACGTCGTGCAGGACGCCCCGGACGTAGATGGCCTTCAGGTGGTGCCCGCGACCATCGACCTGGCCGGTGCCGAGATCGAGCTGGTCTCCCTGGTGGCCCGCGAACAGCGACTGTCGCGGGCGCTCGAGGCGTACACCGCCTGGCGCGAGGAGGTCGGGCAGGAGCGGCTGGACTACGTGTTCATCGACTGCCCGCCGTCCCTGGGCCTGCTGACGGTCAACGCGTTCGTGGCGGCCGAGGAGGTGCTCATCCCGATCCAGGCCGAGTACTACGCCCTCGAGGGCCTCTCGCAGCTGCTCAAGAACGTGCAGATGATCCAGAAACACCTGAACCCGCGCCTCCAGGTGAGCACCATCCTGCTGACGATGTTCGACGCGCGGACCAACCTCGCCGTGCAGGTGGCGGAGGAGGTCCGGACGCACTTCCCGGAGCAGCTGCTGAACACCGCGATCCCCCGCAACGTCCGCATCTCCGAGGCCCCCAGCTATCAGCAGACGGTGCTGACCTACGACCCGACCTCGGCCGGCGCCGTGGCGTACCGGGAGGCGGCCGCGGAGATCGCCGGCCGCGGTGCGCCGACGGCCCTGAAGGGCTGACGCCCAGGCGGCCGCTGCGGTGGTCGCCGGGTGGCGCTGCTGACGACGACGAAGCCCGCCGGAGGGAGCGATCCCCCGGCGGGCTTCGTCGTGAGTGAGCGTGGCCCGGAAGATGGGGGGGGGAGGGGGAAGACAAGCGGAAGCGCTGGGCATATCGGAAGTTCGTGTTTCACGTGAAACGACCTTCTCTGAGGGTGCGAGCGTGGTGCCGCCGCGGCGGGACGATGGGGAGGGGTGCCCGTGGTAGACCGCTTCCGTCTGACGCGCTCCCCTCTCCTCCCCTGGCCCGGCCCCTCCGCCGCCGGCCAGGCGCACCTGTCGCGAGGCCTGGGTGCAGCCGCGGGCGGCGACGCACGAACTCACGGGGTGAACGGCATGGCGGAGGGGCGGCGACGGCGGCTGTGAGGGCCGGCGGTGCACGCTGCGTTGAAGTGCTCCGCGAGGGCTGCGCGACGTGTGGGGAACGTCCTGGCCGCCGGGCGCGGCCGTGCAGGGTATGGTCCGTCCCTCCTCCTTCACCCGGGTGCGCTGCAGCCCCGAGAATGCAGCCGTCGAGCAGGCCGCGTGCCGTGGCTGGGTGCCCCCTCTCCCCCACGGTCAAACCTCCTCGCGTTCGGGGACGTGCAGGGAATCGGGGGCCAGAGCGGAGCACGAGTCAGAGTGCCGTCGCGAGGGTGCGCGGCCGGTCTGCCAGTCAGCGTGTGCGAGAGGGGACGTAAGCGGCGAGGGGGTCTGCTGTGATTCGCCTGAGTTGGAGGGGCCGATTGGCGGCGCCTGAAGGACAGTTCTGCTGTGCATTCCTGTGTGCGGAGAAAGAGATCCTCGAGTGAGGAAGAGCGGTCGTGTGCCCCCAATGTATACAGAGGCAAGTGGTTGCGCTGGCCAACACGCGTCTTGACGTGGTCACCAGCGAACGTCGATGTTGATATGTGGACAACATCTGTGGACAGGGGACGTCTAGGGTGTGCGGCCGTAGATGCCTCTGCGGTGCTGATGAGCCCTGCTCAGTCTCCTGTGACGTCTGACGGCTGGGTACGGGGACGGTGTGTGAATGGTGACTGCGGTGGAGACCCTCGGGGAGCCCGCGGCGGCTCCGTGCGGGATGGGGCGGGCCGTGTGGTTCTGTCGCTTGCAGCGACGTGGGAACCAGGGCGTCGAGTAATCGGCCGGTCGCCGGGGGTTTCACGTGAAACACGGTGGTTCCGCGCTCACCTAGCGTCGATCCCTGACCGCAGCTGTCCGCGGATGGAGGCATTGAAGACCCAGTTTCCACACGAGGCGGTCCTGCGACTTTGATGGGCGGCCTCAGCTGACAGGACGAATGGATTCGGTAGGTCGGGTGGAGCGCCCGCCTCGTCACTGTACTGCCGCCCGTGACATCGGCGACCACATCGAGCAATACCGTCAATGGCGGAAGTGGGTGCACGCTGCCCCGGCACCGAACCCGCGACCCGGCGTTCCCTCCCAGCACGTTTCACGTGAAACCGAACGACCGGTGATCGGGGCTCACTAGATCGAGCCAGTATCACCAGCGACGTGGCAAGTGTGAACCTCTCAAGATATAGAGGGCCCTGCGCACGCCGGCCTCGGGATGCGACCCGCTGGTGGGCAGGCTTCCATGGCATGAGCGCGCGGTCGAATCTTCGAACGATACGTTTCACGTGAAACGAGCTCCGGGACAAAGGGCCGTGCCGCGAGGTCACCACCTCGGGCGATCCAAGGAGCACACGTTCCGTGCCGGGAGCGAGCTGACCGAGAATGAAGCAGGAATGTGGCACTGACTCGCGGGTGAGCGAGCACGTGGCCCACCCGAACTCATGTCGTACTTGGATGACAGATTCGTCCGTGTTTCACGTGAAACGCGGATGGTGAAGCAGCGTTCAATTCGTCAGCTGCGCGGGTGCGAGGAAGCACTGACGGCGAAGCGACGAGTAGCCGAGCTCATCCGTTCGGTGATTCGAGTGTTCACATCGCACCGCGGGGGAGTGGGACGAGTGCTTCGCTGCTGGTCCGCCATTGCGCACCCGATGAGGCACATCATCATGCGGGTAACCAGCAATCTGAGTAACGTCCGCACGGAGGGCTGATCGGCCGGGGAGCACATGGAAAACAAACCGAACAACCGTGATTCGGGTATCACCCGCTCGTCGACGCGGGCTCGCGTTTCATGTGAAACGAGTGAACCTCGAGAGGGAACACGAGGAGGTCTTGAGGATTGCAGCGGCACCCTTCCGAAGCGCCCCCACTCGGAGTGTTCCACGTGAAACACTCACGCCCGCAGCAGCTGCCGCCGGCGCGCCCACATCCTGCCATCCGGGCCCAATACGGACGTCTCACCCCAGAACCGAGGCCAGAACCTCGCCGCGCCCCTTGCACGTGTCAGGCCCTCGCGCGCCCCCCGGCGGTCAGGGCCAGAGCACCTTGAGAAGTGTCTTCCCGCCGCCCGGGACCATCGAGACCAGGCCGCTCACCTACACTGATCGCAGACCCACTCACTGCAGGAGGACCCGTTGAAGACGAGCCGTCGAGGAGGCCTGGGGCGAGGCCTCGGCGCCCTGATCCAGAGCACTGTAGAAGCCCCGGAAGAGAACGCCGAGGCCTCCTCCCCGAAGGACTCTGCGGTGCCGGTGAAGAGCGGCCCGAAGACTGCTGCGGCAGCGGAGGCCACCACGACATCGACGCGGAGCACCGCGACGACCGAGACGCCAGGGGAGTCCAACGAGCCCGCCCCGTCGGCCTCGCAGCGGAAGACCGCGGGCCGAACGACACAGGCCGGGAAATCAACGGCTGCGACTGGCCGGAACACCACGTCCGCCACGAAGGCAGGGCCCACCTCGTCGAAGCGTGCCTCGCGACCCGCGCAGCGTCCCGTCGACGTGTTCTTCTCCGCAGACTCCGAGGAGGCACCTGCGGCGCGGCCGACCAAGGGGCGCCCGGCCATGCCGACGGTGAAGGCGCCCAGCAAGCGTGCCGCCTCCGCGACGTCGTCGAGGAAGGAACCGGTGGACACAACCACTGACTCCGCCACGACTGAGGGGACCGTGTCCGCGGACATCGCGGTCCTGCGGGAGATCCCGGTGGGGGACATCCATCCCAACCCCCGGCAGCCGCGTGAGGTGTTCGACGAGGACCACATGGCGGAACTGGTCACCTCGATCCGCGAAGTCGGCATCCTGCAGCCGATCGTCGTGCGCGAGGTGGACGGTCCCACCCCCTACGAGCTGATCATGGGCGAGCGCCGGTGGCGCGCCACCCAGAAGGCGGGTCTGGACACCATCCCGGCGATCGTCCGCCAGACCCCGGACCAGGACCTCCTGCGGGACGCCCTGCTGGAGAACCTGCACCGCTCCCAGCTGAACCCGCTCGAAGAGGCCGCCGCCTACCAGCAGCTCATGGAGGACTTCGCCTGCACGCAGGAGGAGCTCTCCCAGCGCATCGGCCGCTCCCGTCCGCAGATCTCCAACACGCTGCGGCTGCTCAAGCTGCCGCCCCTCGTGCAGCGTCGCGTGGCCGCCGGCACGCTCTCGGCCGGCCATGCGCGTGCGCTGCTCGGTCTCACGGACCCGTCGGACATGGAGCGTCTGGCGCAGCGGATCCAGTCGGAGGGCTTGTCCGTCCGGGCCACGGAGGAGGCGGTCGCGCAGCTGCAGGGCGGGCTCCGGCCGGGCCGCACGCCGCGGCGCAGCACGGACGACGCCCGCCACGAGCGCCTGGACCACTACGCCACCGCGCTCACCAGCCGCCTGGACACCGCCGTAAAGATCACCCTCGGCGCGCGCAAGGGCCGCATTGCCATCGACTTCACCACCGTGGAGGACCTGAACCGCATCATGGACCTCATTCAGGACGGCGAGGACGGCAAGGGGAAGGGCAAGAAGTCCTGATCCGGACCTCCCGCGGACGGCGTCCACGGGCACCCGCCGCTTGTCCTGAAGATCGACGCGCGACGGCCCCGCCACCCTCTCGGGTGGCGGGGCCGTCGTGGTGAGTGGGGGAGGGGCTCAGCCGAGCAGGGCCGAGAACTCCTTCTCCAGCGCGGCCTTGGGCTTGGCGCCCACGGACTCGACGACCTTCTCGCCGTTCTGGAAGCCCACGACGAGCGGGATGGAGGTGACGCCGTAGCGCGCGGCGATGGCCGGGTTCTCGTCCACGTTGAGCTTGGCGATCACGGCCTTGCCCTCGTGCTCCACGGCCATGTCCTCCAGGACGGGCCCGAGCATGCGGCACGGGCCGCACCACTCGGCCCAGAAGTCCACGAGGACGGGCAGCTCGGACTGGAGGACCTTCTGGTCGAAGTCGGCGTCGGTGACGGTGATGGTGCTCATGGCAGCCTCCTGGGGGTTGTTCTGTGTCTGACGGGGGTGGACAGGGGTGTTATCGACATGACTCATGACGCTCGGTCAGGGGTGATGAGTCAGTGGCTCATGCCGGAACCGCGTCCGACTCCGGGCCGGCCGGCGCGGCCTCCTCCACGTCGGCCACGGTCGCGAGGTAGTGCTCCACGTCCTGGGCGGCCACGCAGCCCGAGCCGGCGGCGGTGATGGCCTGGCGGTAGGTGTGGTCCGTGACGTCGCCGGCGGCGAAGACGCCCGGCTGGGAGGTCCGCGAGGACGGATGGTCGATGCGGATCGTGCCGTGCTCCGTGAGCTCCACCTGGCCCTGCACCAGGTCCGTGCGCGGGTCCTGGCCGATGGCCACGAACAGGCCGGTCACGTCCAGCGTGGACGCCTCGCCGGTGCGGGTGTCCCGCAGGCGGAGGGTGTTGACCTTGTCGTCACCCGTCACCTCCGTGACCTCGGTGTTCCAGCGGAACTCGATCTTCTCGTTCTCCATGGCCCGGTGGGCCATCACCTTGGAGGCGCGCAGCTCGTCCTTGCGGACCAGCACGGTCACCTTGGACGCGAACTTCGTGAGGAACAGGGCCTCCTCCATGGCGGAGTCGCCGCCGCCCACGACCGCGATCTCCTGCTCGCGGAAGAAGAAGCCGTCGCACGTGGCGCACCAGCTGACGCCGTGGCCGGAGAGGCGCTCCTCGCCGGGAACGCCGAGCTTCCGGTAGGCGGAGCCGGTCGTGAGGATGACCGCGTGGGTGCGCAGCTGGGTGCCGTCGCCGAGCGTGAGCACCTTGGGGTTCGACGTCAGGTCGGCCTGCACGACGTCGTCGTAGACCACCTCCGTGTTGAACCGGCGGGCCTGGGCCTCGAGGTTCGCCATCAGCTCGGGCCCCTGCACACCCTCCGGGAAGCCCGGGAAGTTCTCCACCTCGGTGGTGTTCATCAGCTCGCCGCCCGCGGTCACCGCCCCGGCCACGAGGACGGGGGAGAGGTCGGCGCGGGCGGTGTAGATCGCCGCGGTGTATCCGGCGGGGCCGGATCCGACGATCACGACGTTGTGGACGCTCTGGTCCTGGGCGGTGGGGGCCACGGGTTCCTCCAGTGGATCGGGGTGGTGGGCGCTCCTCCAGGACAACGGCGGAGCCACGGGCGGGTATTCCGCGGTGTCGGGCCGCGGTGCGACGACGTCCGGCGACGGCGGCCGGAAGGTCCGGCGCGCCGTCGCCCGGGCGCGGGGTCAGCGGACGGCGATCTCGCCGAGGCGCAGGCCGAACGGGAGGTCCGACGTCGTGCCCTCCAGCTGGGGCAGCGAGGTGAGGCTGACGATCACGTACTCGGCCTCGGCCTCGGCGCCCTCGAAGGGCACGGGGATGGAGACGGTGTCCTGGTCGAAGGTGCCGTTGCCGATCTCCTTGGCGTTCGCGCCCTCGGGGGAGTCGGCGATGTAGGCGAACCAGGCGCCACCGGTGGCCCCCGTGCTCTGCAGGGTCACCTCGTTCACCTCGGTGCGCTCCTCGAGCTGGACCACGAGGTTCATGCTCTCCACATAGCCGCCGAAGTTCGGCCGTGCGTAGGCGAAGGTGCGCCACACGGTGGTGGGGTCGCCGTCGATGAGGTTGCTCAGGTCCGCGTCGTGCTCGGCCTCGTGCTCCGGCAGGTCCGGCACCGAGCGCAGAGCCTGGACGGGCTGCGGGGCGGCCGCGGCGCTCTCGCTGGTCGGGGTGGGGGAGGGGCTGGTGCTCTCCGACGGCGACGGGGTGTCCGATGCGGACTCGGACGACGCAGACTCAGACTCGGACGACGCGGCCGCGGCCTGCGGGGCCGGCCCGCCGCGCAGGTTCTGGGCCAGCAGCACCCCGCCCACGACGAGTGCGGCCAGCAGGCCGAGCACGAGGAGCAGGGCCAGCGGACCGCCGCCGCGCGTGCGGCCGTTGCCGTCGCCCGGGTCGGCCACCGTGGCGCCGTCGTCGCCCCCGGTGGTGGCCGGGGCAGCTTCAGCATTCGGAGCCGCGGCGGCGGCCGTCGCACCGGCGGCCGTCGTTGCGGCCCCGGCCCCGGCAGCCACCGGCGCGGCCGTGCCGCGGGACTCCTCGTGGACGGGCGGCGCGGACTCGGCCACGATCGCTCGGCGGGGGACGGGGCGCTGGCGCCGCACGGGGATCGCCTCGGTGTCCGGGGCGACCGGCTCCGGCGCGTCGGTCTTCTCGGCCGCCACGGGCTCGACGGGCTCGACGGGCGGCGTGGCCCCGTCGGCATCGGCGTCGGTGGTCTGCGCGGCGGCGGCCCCCGCCGCGACAACCGGGAGTGCGGCGGTGCCCGCCTGGGCCTCGCGCTTCTCAGCTTCGCGCTCCGCGGCCTCGCGTTCCTGGGCCGCGCGCTTCTCAGCCTCGCGCCGCTCGGCCTCCCGGGCCCGCTCCTCCTCGGCACGACGGCGGGCCTCGGCCCGGCGCTCGAGCTCGCGGCGCTCGGCCTCCTCCCGCTCCGCGGCCAGCCGGGCCTGCTCGGCCTCTCGCTCGCGCGCGGCCCGATCCTCAGCCTCCTGCTCCGCCTGGCGACGGGCGCGCTCGGCCTCGGCGCGGCGCTCCTCCTCGGCACGCTCCTCCGCCTCCCGGCGCTCGCGTTCTGCGCGCTCGGCGGCCTCCTTGCGCTCCCGCTCGGCCCGCTCCGCGGCCTCCCGTTCGGCGCGGGCCCTCTCCTCGGCCTCCTTGCGCTCCCGCTCGGCCCGCTCGGCGGCCTCCCGCTCGGCCCGCTCGCGCTCCTCCTGCTGCTTCCGGGTGGCGGCGTCCGCCGCGGCCAGGGCCGACGCCCCGGCGGCCGCCTTCGCCGCGGTGCCGTCGGAGGGACGGACCCGCTCGGCGAGGCGCTCGGAGAGGCGGTTCAGGAACCCGGGACGACGCTGGGCCTCGTCCTCGTCCGCGCGGAGCCGGCGGTCGAGGTCGGTGTAGTACGCCTCGTCGTCGTCGTAGGCGTGGGGGTCTCCGGTCCGCGACTCGCCGAACAGCTCGGAGCCGAGGCTGTCCGTCTGGAACGGCTCCACGTACAGCTCCTGCGGGTACGCCAGACCCAGCAGGACGTCCGGGTCGGGGTCCCCGCCGGCGATCAGGTACGTGCGGCCCTCGGACAGCCCCAGGTCGAGCACCTGCACGTCGTCGGTGCGCTCGCCCGTGGCCAGCTCCCGCGCGGACGAGGCCACCTGCGTGGCGTTCTCACGTGAGGCCACGAGCACGGTGACGCGGCGGTTGAGCACCTGGTCCGTGCCCAGGAACACCATGTCCTGGTCCGCGGACGTCACCACGTGCTGGGTGATGCGATAGCGGCCGCCCAGGACGGCGCCGACGGCGATGGGCTGGGGCACGGGCTCTTCTCCTGACGACGGGGTCGGAATCCGATGATACGTGGCGTGGCCGTCGCGGCCAGAGATCAGCCGACGCGCAGCAGACGACCCAGCGCCGGCACGCGGGCGACGAGCGGCCGGAGGGCGTCGTCCAGCTCGGGGAACCGCATGGCCCGCAGCACCATCAGGTACACCGGACCCATCGCCACGGCGGCCACCGCGCACGTGAGCAGCGCCGTCCCGATGGAGTTCCACGCGAACCCGCCGGTGTACCCGCCCAGCAGCCACACGACGACGACGCCCGCGGCCGCCGCGGCCAGCGCGGCCAGGCCGGTCTGGACGTGGGCACGCAGCACGGATGCGAGGCCGTAGTCCCCGAACCGGCGCACGGTGAGCACATGGGTCAGGACGAACTGGTACACGTACGAGACGGACGAGGCGACCGCGACCCACAGGGCCATGGACCACAGCGGCAGCAGCATCGCGCCCGCCCACGAGAGCAGCAGCATCAGGAGCGAGCCGCTGACCTGGACCACCATCGGCACCTTGGCGTCCTCGGCGGCGTAGAACACGCGCAGCAGGTAGAAGGAGCCCGAGCGGAACGGGATGGACAGCGCCAGCGCGAGCAGGACCGAGCCCACCGCGACGCCGGCCACCATCGCCGTCTCGGCCGTCGAGCCGAAGACGCGGCCCAGGGGGCCCGCCAGGACCACCACGCCGGCGAGGCAGAACATCAGCGGCACGGTGAACGCGCGCAGACCCTGCGCCGTCGTGCGCCGCACCGCGGACATGTCCTGGCGGCCCATGGCGCGGGCCAGCCGGTTGAAGAGCACGGTGGCCAGGGAGAGCACGAACACCGAATGGGGCAGCACGGCCATCAGCATCGCCATGTTGTACGCGGCCACACCGGGGATGGCCGCCTGCGCCATCTCGGCGCTCCAGGTCTCCGTGCCGGGGATGCGCAGCTCGCCGCGGTCGCGGGCCTCCGTGGCGGAGGTGACGTACCGCTGGCACAGCAGGAGCACCACGTTCGTGGCGACCATCGTGACCAGGGTGTACCCGGCGATCCGGCCGGTGTCCCGCAGGCCGATGCCCTTCCAGCCGAACCTCGGGCGCAGGCCCAGGCCGAGCCCGCGCAGCGGCAGGAAGAGGATCACGGCCTGCAGCACGACGCCCAGGGTGTGGCCGCCGGCCAGCACGACCGTCTGTGCGCTCGTCCACCCGGCGAGGTCGTCCCCGGCCCGGTACGCCCCGAACATGCCCAGGTACAGCACGATCGCGCCGATCGCGACGACGTTGTTCAGCACCGGCGCCCACATGTAGGCGCCGAAGCGCCCGTTGGCGTTGAGCACCTGCCCCACCAACGCGTACATGCCGTAGAAGAACACCTGGGGCAGACACCACAGGGCGAACACGGTGGCCATCTCGAGCTTCTCCGGCGACCAGCCGCGGGTCAGGGCCGTCATGAGCGGGGCCGCCGCCAGCATGACCACCACCGTGCCGGCGAGCATCACGAGCGTGCCGAGCGTCATCAGGCGGGAGGTGTAGTCCGCGCCCCGGTCGGCGTCGCGGGCGTGCTTGATTAGCTGCGGCACGAGCACGACGTTGAACACGCCGCCCACCAGGAGCAGGTAGATCACGTTCGGCAGGGAGTTGGCGATCTCGAAGATGTCGGCCATGTCCGTGGACAGGCCGATCGCCACCGTCACCAGCGTCGCACGGACAAGGCCCAGCACGCGGGAGAGGAGCGTGCCGGAGGCCATGATCGCGGTGGACCGGCCGGCGCGGCGCTCGCCCTCGGGGGTCTCGTCCGCGGGGTCCACGGCGGCCGGATCCGTGGCGGGGGCGGGGTCCGTCGTCGTCGGCTCCTCGTCGGCGACGCCGGCGTGGGCGGGGTCCTGCGCTCGGCGCGGGGCGGGTCTGCTGCTCAAGGGTCACCCAATCGTGGTCGGAAGGCCCCGTGCCGGGGGCGGTGGATCAGGGGCGGGGGCCCCGGGCACCGCCCGGGGGGAAGTGCTGGTCGACCACCTGGCGGGCCAGGTCGACGATCCGGCGCTCGTTGGCGAAGGAGAGGCGGCGCGCGACGTCCTCGAGGCGCACCCACGCGACGTCCACGGCCTCGTGGTCCGGGTCGTTCTCCGTGGTCAGCTCGCCGCCCGTGGCGCGCAGCAGGAAGTGGTGCACGGTCTTGTGGACGCGGTGCCGGGCGACTGTGAACCAGTAGTCGATCGCGCCGAGCGGCTCGAGGATGTGGCCGGCGATCCCGGTCTCCTCCTCCACCTCGCGCACGGCCGCCTGCCGGTGGTCCTCCTCGCCCTCGGGATGGCCCTTGGGCAGGCACCACTCGAGCCGGCCACCGCGGTTGTAGCGGGCGATCACGGCCACCTCGAGGCCGCCGTCATGCTCGCGGACGATGACGCCGCCGGCGGAGACCTCCTCCACCGTGGGCAGGGAGGCGGCTGCGGCGGAACGGGGTCCCGCGGGGGCCGGGGTGACGGGGCGCAGAGGCGGCTGCGGCCGGCGACGCCACGCCCCCAGCGCGGAGGGCAGGGGGGCGCCCCGGTGCGCGGAGGGATCGGGGCGGGTCATGCCGTCAACTCTAGCCCGGCCCGCGCGGGCCCGTGCCGGGACCGTCTGGCACCCTTGTAGGCATCATGGATCTGACCACCGCCACCCACGCGCTGCCCCCCGGCTTCCCCGCGGACGCCACCCTGCCCGCCGTCGTCGTGGAGCTGGGGCGGAGGTTCGAGGCCGCCGGCCACGAGCTCTCCCTGGTGGGCGGCCCGGTCCGCGACCTCTTCCTGGGGCGGACATCGCCGGACCTGGACTTCACCACGGACGCCGACCCGGACGC
This sequence comes from Micrococcus sp. 093350064-1, assembly GCF_053627955.1. Classification (NCBI taxonomy): domain Bacteria; kingdom Bacillati; phylum Actinomycetota; class Actinomycetes; order Micrococcales; family Micrococcaceae; genus Micrococcus; species Micrococcus sp. 093350064-1. The sequence goes on along the minus strand of NZ_JBSEYU010000004.1, from coordinate 29,187 downwards.
GTCCGAGGCCGTGGGCGCCGGCTGGGCGGACGCCACGTGGGACGTGGGGCGGCGGTTCGGGACCATCGGCTTCCGCAAGGCCGGCTGGCAGCTCGAGGTGACCACCTACCGGGCCGAGCAGTACGACCCGGCCAGCCGCAAGCCGCAGGTGGCCTTCGGCGACAGCCTCGAGGACGACCTGCTGCGCCGCGACTTCACCGTCAACGCCATGGCCCTGCGCCTGCCCGCCCTCGAGCTCGTGGACCCCTTCGGCGGCATGCGGGACCTGCACGCCGGCGTGCTGCGCACCCCCGGCACCCCCGAGGACTCCTTCTCCGACGATCCGCTGCGCATGATGCGCGCCGCCCGGTTCGCCTCCCAGCTCGGCTTCGCCGTGGCCCCCGAGGTGGAGCAGGCCATGACCGCGATGGCCGAGCGGATCACGATCATCTCCGCCGAACGCGTCCGCGAGGAGCTCGTCAAGCTCGTGTGCGGGGCGCACCCGCGCGCCGGCCTCGACCTGCTCGTGCGCACCGGCCTGGCCGACCACGTCCTGCCCGAGCTGCCCGCCCTGCAGCTCGAGTCGGACGAGCACCACCGCCACAAGGACGTCTACGCCCACTCCCTGACCGTGCTGGAGCAGGCCATGGAGCTGGAGGGTGAGTACGCGCCGTCGACCCCCGACCCCGTGCTGCGTCTGGCGGCGCTGCTCCACGACGTCGGCAAGCCGGCCACGCGCCGCTTCGAGAAGGGCGGGGCCGTCACCTTCCGGCACCACGAGACCGTGGGGGCCAAGCTCGTCCGCAAGCGGCTGCGTGCCCTGAAGTTCGACAACGACACGATCAAGGCGGTGGCTCGCCTGGTGGAGCTGCACATGCGGTTCTACGGCTACGGCGACGCCGGCTGGACCGACTCCGCCGTCCGCCGGTACGCCCACGACGCCGGCGATCTGCTGCCCCGCCTGCACGCGCTGACCCGCTCGGACGTGACCACCCGCAACCGGCGCAAGGCCGAGCGGCTGGCCCACGCGTACGACGACCTCGAGCGGCGCATCGCCGAGATCGCCGAGGCCGAGGAGCTCGCCGCCGTGCGGCCGGATCTGGACGGGCAGCAGATCATGGCGCTGCTGGGGATCCGCCCGGGCCCGGTGGTGGGGCGGGCGTACAACCACCTGCTCGAGTGGCGCCTCGACGAGGGCCCGCACGAGCAGGCCGAGGCCGAGGCGGAGCTGCGGCGCTGGTGGGCCGAGCAGCCGGAGGCCCAGCAGGACTGAGGCGGCGCGGCGGACCTTCCACCCGTCGTCGGGCCGGGACCACACTGGCCGCATGGCTGAGAAGAAGACCGAGAAGAACGGCGCCCCCATGGGCCCCGGCACCTCCAGCATCAAGGACCCCGAGGTCTACGAGGCGCTGCGCCGCGAGGGCGCGAGCGAGGAGAAGGCCGCGCGGATCGCCAACGCGTCCGCCCGGGACGGCCGGGACGAGGTCGCCGAGCGCGGCGGCGAGGCCGGCTCCTACGAGGACTGGACCAAGGACGAGCTCGCGAAGCGGGCCCGCGAGCTCGACATCGAGGGCCGCTCCACCATGACCAAGGACGAGCTCATCGAGGCGCTGCGGAACCACTGACCGGCGCCCGCCCCCCGCTTCCGGGGCGGAAACCGGTGCTTTGGGAGCGGAATACCGCCGGAAACCGCCCCCAACCCGGTGGGGTGGGTGGGGATAGCCGGAGGCTTTGGCCCATCCAGGTCCGGATGGGATGATCGACCGCTGTGAGTTCCGACCAGCGCACCGCGTCCGCGCCCCGCCATGCCCTGCCGCCCCAGGACGGCGTGCCCGCCGTCAAGGTCGGCACGCGGGTCAGTCGCGGCCCCGGACGGGTCACCGCCCTCGACGGGCTGCGGGGGATCGCGGTGCTCGCCGTGCTCGTCTTCCACGCCTGGCCCACCTTCCTGCGCGGCGGGTTCGTGGGCGTGGACATGTTCTTCGTGCTCTCCGGCTTCCTCATCACCACCGGCCTGGTCCGTGGTGTGGACGCAGGCCGGGGCGTGGCGCTGGGCACCTTCTGGATGAAGCGCGTCCGGCGACTCATCCCGGCCATGCTGATGGCGCTCGTGGGCACCACCGCGCTCGCGTGGCTGGCGGTGGACGAGTTCCCCGCGGGCCTGGGCCGCCAATGGTTCGGCGCCCTGACCTACACCAGCAACTGGGTGATGATCCTCGAGGGCGGGGACTACTTCAACCGCGCCTCGCCGCCCCTGTTCGAGCACCTGTGGTCCCTGGCGATCGAGGAGCAGTTCTACATCCTCTGGCCCCTGCTCCTCTGGGGGCTGCTCCTGCTCACCTGGCCGCCGCGCAGCACGGTGAACTCGGGGCGGGTGGCGGACCGACGCCGCATCCTCGCGGTCGCGGTCGCGGCCGTGGCCTCCGCGGCGTGGATGGCCTGGGGCTCGTGGCACGGGTTCGAGCAGGCCCGCCTCTACTTCGGCACGGACACCCACGCCTTCGGCCTGCTGTTCGGCGCGTGCGTGGCGATCGGTCTGGCCCACGTGCCCCGGCCCGAGCACGGCGGCCCCGAGCCGCGGACCTCGGCCACGCGGGTGGCCGTCGCGTGGGGCGCCGTCGCGGTGCTCGCGGCGGGCTTCGCCCTGGTCGACGGCGGCCACGCGAGCACGTACCGCGGGGTGCTGGCGGGCCTGTCCGCCGTCGTCGCGTTCATCGTCTGGCACGTCGTGCAGGGCGACCGGCGCGACTCGCTCTCTCGCGCGCTGGGCAACAGGTTCCTGCGCTGGTGGGGGCGCCGCTCCTACGCCGCGTACCTGTGGCACTGGCCGCTGCTCGTGATCATGCGCGTGATGGTGCCCGTGGACGCCCCCGGGTGGGTCGAGCCCGTGGCCGCCGGCGCGATCCTGCTGCTGACCGCCCTGATCGCCGACCTGAGCACCCGGCTGATCGAGGAGCCCATCCTCCACGAGGGGTTCACGGGCGCCTTCGGCCGCTGGGGCGCGTCCATGCGGCGGGCGCTCGCGGGCGGGGCCGGGTCGATCGGCCGGCTCGCGGCCGCCGCCACGGCGCTGGGGCTCGTGGCCGTCCCCACGGCGGCCGTGGCCGCCGTGGTGCACTCGCCCGCGCAGACCCAGCTCGAGCAGGACATCGCCCAGGCGGAGGAGTCCCTCAAGGCCGCCGAGGCGGCGCAGCAGGCGGCCCGCGAGTCCCGCGCGGCGGAGCAGTCGAAGCGGGCCGAGGCGTCGGCCTCGGCCTCGCCCGGCTCGGCCGCCCCCGGGGACGCGGAGGGCTCCGCCGGCGCGACGTCCTCGCCCGGATCGTCCGCCGAGCCGTCCGGGCTCGGGCTCGGCGACCCGGCCGTCACGCGCCCCACGTACTCCAAGGAGCAGCTCACCGCGGCCCTGCCGCCGTCCGAGCTCGGCACGGACGTCACCCTGATCGGCGACTCCGTCTCGCTCTCGGCCGCGCCCACGCTCCTGGAGCAGCTGCCGGGGATGCTGCTGGAGGCGGAGGTGGGCTACCAGATCTGGGACGCCGCGGACGAGATCGAGAAGCTCAAGGCGGACGGCCAGCTGAGCGACGTCGTCGTGGTGGCCCTGGGCGCCAACGGCACCACCCACCGGGGCGACTGGGAGAAGATCCTGGCGGCCGTCGGCGAGGACCGGCTGCTCGTGCTCGTGGTGCCGCACGGCCCGATGGACTGGATCGCGGACGTGCAGGTGCAGATGGAGGCGCAGGCCAAGGCCCACCCGGACCGGATCGTCCTGGCGGACTGGGACACCGCGGCGAAGCAGCACGTCACGGACTTCTCCGCCGACGGCGTGCACCCCCGCGCCGACGGCCAGGCCATGTACGCCCAGCTCGTCCGGCTCACCATCGAGGACCGGCTCGGCGCGCGGCGCTGAGCGCGGTGGCCGGGGCGGCACGCGCCCCCACGACGACGCCGGCCCGTCACCTCCACGGGGAAGGTGACGGGCCGGCGTCGTGCGCGGTCCGCGGGGACCGGGCAGGTCAGCGCTCGATGTCGCCGCGGATGAAGGCCTCCACGAGCTCGTGCGCCGCGTCGTCGTTGTGCTGCACGGGCGGGGACTTCATGAAGTAGGACGAGGCCGAGAGGATCGGGCCGCCGATGCCGCGGTCCAGGGCGATCTTCGCGGCGCGCACGGCGTCGATGATCACGCCGGCCGAGTTGGGGGAGTCCCACACCTCGAGCTTGTACTCGAGCGAGACGGGGGCGTCGCCGAAGTTGCGGCCCTCGAGACGCACGAACGCCCACTTGCGGTCGTCGAGCCAGGCCACGTAGTCGGACGGGCCGATGTGCACGTCCTTCTCGCCCAGCTGCGCGGAGGTGTTGGAGGTGACGGCCTGCGTCTTGGAGATCTTCTTGGACTCCAGGCGCTCGCGCTCGAGCATGTTCTTGAAGTCCATGTTGCCGCCCACGTTGAGCTGGTAGGTGCGGTCCAGGGTGACGCCGCGATCCTGGAACAGCTTGGCCATCACGCGGTGGGTGATGGTGGCGCCGATCTGGGACTTGATGTCGTCGCCCACGATCGGCACACCCGCGGCGGTGAACTTCTCGGCCCACTCCGGGGTGCCGGCGATGAACACGGGCAGGGCGTTCACGAACGCGACGCCGGCGTCGATCGCGGCCTGGGCGTAGTGCTCGGTGGCCCGCTGCGAGCCGACGGGCAGGTAGCAGACCAGCACGTCCACCTCCGCGTCGCGGAGGGCCTGGGCCACGTCCACGGGCTCGGCCTCCGACTCCTCGATGGTCTCGGCGTAGTACTTGCCGAGGCCGTCCAGGGTGGGGCCGCGCTGGACGGTGACGTCCGCGTGGGGCACGTCCGCGATCTTGATGGTGTTGTTCTCGGAGGCGGTGATGGCCTCGGACAGGTCCAGGCCGACCTTCTTCGCGTCCACGTCGAACGCGGCCACGAACTCGAGGTCGGACACGTGGTAGTCGCCGAACTGCACGTGCATCAGGCCCGGGACCGTGTCCGTGGCCTTCGCCTCGCGGTAGTACTCCACACCCTGGATGAGGGATGTTGCGCAGTTGCCCACGCCGGCGATGGCGACGCGGATGGGGTTGGTGGCCACGGTCTGGTTCTCTCCTCGACTGTCCGGAACGGGTGCGGGCACGCGGAGCGCGCGCAGGGGGCCCACACCGTTCGGCGGGGCGCTCACCCGGGGATCAACCCCGCCAGTCTACGACCGACGACGGCGGCCCCGCCCGTCCGGTGTCCGGGCGGCTTCCTAGGATGGGGGCATGAGACCGGCCCCCGCGCATGCCGCGACCCCCAGCGAGCCGCCTACTCACGCCGCGGACGGCGCCCCGTGCGACGCCGTGGCCGACCCGGGTGCCCCCGCCGGGCGTTCCGCTGACAGCGCACCGTCCGGGACCCTGCCCGCCCCCGGCGAGCGCGGCGGCCGCTTCCAGCTCGCCGGCGGCCTCGCGGCGAACGGCCCCGGACGGGGGACCGGCTCCTGGGCCGGGCCCGCGGCGCTGACGGGGCTGCTGGTGGCTCTGGCCGCCGTCGTGACCGTGCTGCAGAAGTCGCCGTGCCTGCTGCACGGCTGGGGCGCCCCGGACGTCTACTACGCGGGCTGCTACTCGGACTGGGCCGCGCTCTACGGCGGGCGCGGGTTCGCGGCGGACCCCTGGGCGCCGTTCCGGGCGGGCTCCACGTTCGAGTACCCCGTGCTGATGTCCGTCGTGGGCTCGGTGGCGGCCTGGATCACGCAGGCGCTGCCGTTCTCGCCGGAGCAGGGCACGGTGGTGTTCTGGCTCGTGAACCTCGGATTCGTGGTGGTGCTGTGGGCCGTTGTCGCGGTGCTGACCGTCCGGATGGCGGGGCGCCGGTGGACGGACGGGCTCATGGTGGCCGTGGCCCCGGGGATCGTGCTGGCCGGCACCATCAACTGGGACCTGTGGGCCGTGGCCCTGCTGGCGTGCGGCATGTACGCGTGGTCGCGCGGCCGGTCCCTGACGGCGGGGGTGCTGTTCGGCCTCGGCGCGGCCATGAAGCTGTATCCGCTGCTGATCCTGGGGCCGCTGCTGATCCTGGCGGTGCGCTCGCGGCGGTGGCGGCCGTTCCTGCTCGCGGCCGGGGGCACGGTGGCGGCGTGGGCGGCGGTCAACGTGCCGCTCATGGCGGTGAACTTCCAGGCGTGGTCCGTGTTCTTCACCTTCTCCGGCGAGCGCGGGCCGGGCCTGTCCAGCGTGTGGCACGCGTGGGACGTGACCGCCGCGCAGGCCGGGTGGGCGTTCGTGCCGGAGGACTCCCTGACCCTGCTGGCCTACGGCACCTTCGCGGTGTGCTGCCTCGGGATCTTCGTGCTCGGCGTGCGGGTGCGGCACACCCCACGGCTGGCCCAGCTGACGTTCCTGGTGGTGGCGGCGTTCGTGCTCACCAACAAGGTGTACTCACCGCAGTTCGTGGTCTGGCTGATCCCGCTCCTGGCGCTCGCCCTGCCGCGCTGGCGGGACTTCTGGGTGTGGCAGACGGTGGAGGCGCTGCACTTCTTCGCCGTGTGGATGTACCTGGCCAAGGGGGTGGCCGAGACCCCGCCGCAGCACTCCATGGACGACTCCGTCTACGTGGCCGCGATCCTCGCCCACATGCTCGCGGTGCTGTGGCTGTGCGGGCGCGTCGTGTGGGAGATGCTGCACCCGGCAGAAGACCTCGTGAAGCGCGACCACGGCGGCCACCCGGACACCGACCCGCTCGCCGGCGCGTACGCCGGCCCGGCCCGGGGGCGCTCAGACCGGCCGGCCGCGGTTCAGGCGTAGTCCCAGCGGTGGATCGGGCAGTCCGGGGACGACGGCGCCGCGGTCGTCCCCGCCTCGGCGGCGCCGTCCTCGCGGGGCGGCGGCGGACAGACGCACTGCGCCCCGGAGGCGGCCGTGGCCGCCTTCATCTGCTCGCGCCAGATCACGTGGGGGTCGGTGGCCGGGTCCGCGGCCGCGCCGGGGTGCGCCGGACGCGCGGCGCCGTCGTCGTGTGCGTCGTGGGCGGGGGCGCGGGCCGCGTCCCCGTCCCGGGTGAAGCCCAGCCGCACGATGGTCCAGCCGCCCACGGTCCACGCCACCAGGAGGAAGACCCCCACGGCGACGGCGATCATGATGTCCACGGCGGGCTCCTCCTGCGCTGACGGGGCGGGCGATGCGGCGGGCCCGCTTGCGGGCCAGGGTAGTCGGACGGGGCGGTGGGGCGCGGTACGGTCGGGGCATGACCCCCGTGACCCGTGACACCGCCGCCGAGCTGCCCGCCCACCTGCGGGACCTGGCCGAGTTCGTGACCGCCTCGCCCTCCAGCTACCACGCCGCGGAGGAGGTCGCACGCCGCCTGGAGGCCGTCGGCTTCACCCGTCTGGATGAGACGGCCGACTTCCCGGCGGCCCCGGGCGGCTACGTGGTGGTGCGCGACGGCGCGGCGGTGGCCTGGATCGTGCCGACGGGTGTGGACGCGCTGGGCCGGGACGAGGGCGCTGAGGCGCGCTCGGCCGGGCCGGACGAGGCGGGGCCGAGCGCCGGCGTCGTGCCGGTGTTCCGCGTCCTCGGCGTGCACACGGACTCGCCGGGGTTCAAGCTCAAGCCGAACCCGGCCACCGTGACGGCCGACGGCTGGGTGCAGGCCGGCGTCGAGGTGTACGGCGGCCCGCTGCTGAACTCGTGGCTGGACCGCGAGCTGCGCTTCGCCGGGCGTCTCGCCCTCGACGACGGCACGCAGGTGCTCGCCGCGACCGGGCCCGTGGGGCGCATCCCGCAGCTGGCCATCCACCTGGACCGCGAGGTCAACGAGGGGCTGACGCTGAAGCGGCAGCGGCACACGAACCCCGTCGTGGGGGCGCTCGCCCCGCGCGGCGAGGGCGCCGGCGAGGCGGAGGCCGACGGTCTGGCCGCCCGCGTGCCCGGTGACGTGCTGACCGCGCTCGCGGCCGCCGCCGGCGTGGACCCGGCCGCGGTGCGCGGGCACGACGTCGTGGTGGCCGACGCCCAGGCGCCCGGACTCTTCGGGCTGGCGGGCGAGTTCTTCGCGTCGGGTCGGCTGGACAACCTGAGCTCGGTGCACGCGGGCCTCGTGGCGCTCGAGGAGCTGGCGCGCGAGCACGGCGGCGCCGAGGGGGCGATCGCGTACGAGGGGACCGTCGCGGGCGGGGTGGCCGGTGAGGCGGCCGGCGCCCCGGTGATCCCGCTGCTCGCCGCGTTCGACCACGAGGAGCTGGGGTCGGCGTCGCGGTCCGGGGCGGCCGGGCCGCTGCTCGAGGAGGTCATGGGGCGCGTGCTCGAGGCGCTCGGCGTGGCCGGGCAGGGCCGGGCGCGGGCGATCGCGGGGTCCTGGCTGCTGTCCGCGGACGCCGGCCACCTGGTGCACCCGAACTACGCCGAGCGGCATGACCCCGTGAACCACCCGCGCGTGAACCACGGCCCGCTGCTGAAGATCAACGCCAACCAGCGCTACGCCACCGACGCCGGGGGTGAGGCCGCGTTCGCCCGCTGGTGCGGCGTGGCGGGGGTGCCGTTCCAGGAGTTCGTCTCCCACAACGACGTCCCCTGCGGCTCCACCATCGGCCCGATCTCGGCGACCCGCCTGGGCATCCGGACCGTGGACGTGGGCCTGGGCCTGCTGTCCATGCACTCGGCGCGCGAGATGTGCGGCGTGCGGGACGTGGAGCACCTGACGGCGGCCGTGCGGGAGTTCTTCCGCGGGGTGTGAGGCTGCGCGTGGGGGCGCGAGCCAGAGATTTCTGCTCCTGGATGGCCGCGAGCCAGAGATTTCGGTCGTAGAAGCGGCCGGAAAACGACTGAATTATCTGGCTCGCGGGCTCGACGCGCGGGAGGCGCCCGCGCGGGTGGACGCGACGCCAGGGCCGCGCCAGTGCCCCTCCCTCGAACTGCTAGGATGGATCAGGTTGTCTGCGTGCCGCCGAAGAGCGCGGAGCATCACACGGACGACGAGCACAGAACCTCCTGCCGCGGAGAGACCGCGGCCGCAAGCCCAGAGGAGGTGGGTTCGCATGCGTGCTTATGAGCTGATGGTGCTGATCGACCCTGAGGTCGACGAGCGCACCGTGGAGCCGACCCTGAAGAAGTACCTCGAGGTCGTCACGAACGCCGGCGGCACCGTCGACAACATCGACGTGTGGGGTCGCCGCAAGACCGCCTACGAGATCCAGAAGAAGTCCGAGGCCATCTACGTGGTCGTCAACTTCCAGTCGGAGCCGGCCGCCACCCAGGAGCTGGACCGTCTGCTGAACCTCAACGAGACGATCCTGCGCACCAAGATCATCCGTCCGGAGGAGCAGAAGATCACCGCTGAGTGATCCTCGTACCGTGTCCGGAGGGTCTGAGAGCATCGGATCAGTCCCCGACGCCCCCACCGGAACCCCGCTGAGCAGTCCCGGATCCCCGGATCCGGTCACTGACCGGCAGAACCCCCGAAGACAGGAGTGACCATGGCAGGCGAGACCGTCATCACCGTGGTCGGCAACCTCACCGCCGACCCGGAGCTGCGCTTCACCCCGAACGGCGCGGCCGTCGCGAACTTCACCGTCGCGTCCACGCCCCGCACGTTCGACCGCCAGACCAACGAGTGGAAGGACGGCGAAGCGCTGTTCCTGCGCTGCTCGGTCTGGCGCGAGGCCGCGGAGAACGTGGCGGAGTCGCTGACCAAGGGCATGCGCGTGATCGTGCAGGGCCGCCTCAGGGCGCGCTCCTACGACGACCGGGACGGCAACCGTCGCACCAGCTGGGAGCTGGACGTGGACGAGGTCGGCCCGGCGCTGCGGTTCGCCACGGCCAAGGTCACCCGCGCCCAGCGCGGCGGTGGCGGCGGCGGTGGCTTCGGCGGCGGTCAGCAGGGGGGCGGCTTCGGCGGCGCCCCGGCCGGCGGCGGCTTCGGGGGGAACAGCGACGGCGGCTTCGGCGGCGCCCAGCAGGGCGGCGGCTGGGGCGGCCAGCAGCAGGGCGGCGGCCAGGCCGCACCGCAGGACCCCTGGTCCGGCGGCGGTGGCGGCGGATGGGACACCCCGTCCTCCAACGAGCCCCCGTTCTGATCCTGCATTGACCGGGCGCGGCCCCCACGGCCGCGACGGACACGGACCACCACGGACCTCTCCGTCCGGGCGCGCGTCGCCCGGAGGGCCGCCCCCGGGCGGCCCATCCCACCCGCGACCCGGCACCGCCAGGCCGCACTGCACACGGCCCCGTGCCCCGCACGGGACGCCGCGTGATCCCATCCCGCAGAACCGTTCTGCGGGCTCCAGAGAACTCTGAAGGAGCACCACGATGGCGAAGGCTGAACTCCGCAAGCCCAAACCGAAGTCCAACCCGCTCAAGGCCGCCAAGATCACCGAGATCGACTACAAGGACGTGGCCCTGCTGCGCAAGTTCATCTCCGACCGCGGGAAGATCCGTGCCCGTCGCGTGACCGGCGTGACCGTCCAGGAGCAGCGCAAGATCGCCCAGGCCGTCAAGAACGCCCGCGAGGTGGCCCTGCTGCCCTACGCCGGCGCCGGCCGCGGCTGATCGAGCGAGCGAAGGAAGGAACACCCAGATGGCAAAGCTCATCCTGACCCAGGAAGTGGCCGGTCTCGGCACCTCCGGTGACGTGGTCGAGGTCAAGAACGGGTACGCCCGCAACTACCTGCTCCCGCGCGGTTTCGCCACCGTGTGGACCAAGGGCGGGGAGAAGCAGGTCGAGTCCCTGCAGAAGGCCCGCGCGGCCCGCGCCGTGGCGAACCTGGAGGACGCGCAGGCCCAGGCCGCGCAGCTCCAGTCCGCCACCGTGAAGCTCGAGCGCACCGCCGGTGCGGAGGGTCGCCTGTTCGGCGCCGTCCAGACCGCCGACGTCGCCGAGGCGATCGAGGCCGCCGGCCTCGGCTCCGTGGACAAGCGCTCGATCACCCTGCCGGCGCACATCAAGTCCGTGGGCAACCACGAGGCCCAGGTCCGCCTGCACGAGGACGTCATCGCGACCGTCCAGCTCCAGGTCGTGGCCGCCAAGGCCAAGAAGTGATCATCCGCTTCTGAGCCCGTCGCGCCCGCGACGCTCACCCGAGGCCCCGGTCCGCTCTTCACGAGCGGGCCGGGGCCTCGTGCCGTGGGGGAACATGGAGATCATGCCCTCCGCCCCACCGCCCTCCGACCCCGCCGGCTCGACGGCGGCCCCGCGCCCGCCCCTGTGGACGCGCCCGTTCATCCTCGTCAGCGCCACCTACCTGTTCGTGGCGATGATCTTCTACACGCTCATGACCGCGATGGCGCTCTACGCCGTCACGTCCTTCGGCGCGTCGGACGCGGAGGCCGGCGTCGTGGTGGGGGCGTTCGTGCTGGGCGCGGTCCTCACCCGCATGACGACGACGCCCGCCACCTTCGCGTGGGGGCGGCGGCGGGTCCTGCTCGTCGCCTTGGCCTGCTACGTCCTCACGACGGCGGCGTACCTCTGGGCGGACTCCCTGGCCACGCTGACCGCGGTCCGGCTGCTCAACGGCATGTGCTTCGGCGCGGCCGGCACCGTGCTGGCCACGGCCGTGCAGCGGATCGTCCCGCCCGTGCGCCGCTCCGAGGGCACCGGCTGGTTCTCCACGTCCATGACGCTCGCGGGCGCCGTCGGGCCGATGGTGGCCCTGCAGCTGAGCACCACCCTCGGCTACGACGCCCTGTTCTGGGCGTGCATCGGCTTCACGGGCATGGCCCTGCTGATCGCCCTGTTCCTGCGCGTGCCCGAGCCGCCGCTGACGGGCCGGTTCCGGCTGCACCGGGCGGACGTGTTCTCCGCGGAGGTGGCGCCGGCGGCGGGCGTGGCCCTGGCCTCCGGGTTCATGTACGGCGGCATCCTCGCGTTCATGGCCACGTTCGCGCAGCAGCAGGGCTACCCGGCGATGGTGCCGAGCCTGTTCTTCCTGCTCTTCGCCGCGGGCACCATCGTGGGCCGCGCCGTCCTGGGCGTGCTGCACGACCGGCACGGGGACAACGCCGTCGTCTACCCGATCCTCGCGGGGATGGCGGTCTCCTACGCGGTGCTGGCGCTGTGGCGGGAGCCGGCGGGCATGCTCGTGGCCGGCGCCCTGCTGGGGCTGACCTACGGGCCCGTGGTGAGCGTGTTCCAGACCATCGCGATCAAGGTGGTCCGGCCCACCGAGATCGGCGTCGCCACGGGCACGTTCTTCCTGCTCCTGGACCTCGGCACCGGCCTCGGCCCCATGGTGCTCGGCGCGGTGGTGGCCGCCGTCGGGATCCCGGTGATGTACCTGCTCTCCGGCGGGGTCGGGGTGGCGCTGCTGCTCTACTACCGGCTCGTGCACGGCGGCCGGGCCATCGCCCGCCGCCCGTCCCCGGCCTGAGCCGGGCGGCTCCGACGCGCGGACGGCGCCCCGCCGCTGCTCATGCGTCCCATCCCCCGATGTGCACGAGGGCGTCGCCGCGGTGCACCAGGGGTGCCTCGGTGCGGCCGATGACCACGCCGGTCAGCTCGGCCTTCACGTGCGCGAGGCGGCGGCCGAACGAGTTGTAGAGCGCGCCGATCCGGTCCCCGGCGCTCACGCGTTCGCCGAGGGAGACGTCCAGGTGCACGAGGCCGTCCGCGCGGGCGCGCACCCACGTGGACTGCCACACCAGGTACGGGGAGTCCTGCTCGCCGTCGACGACGTCGGGGTGCACGGCGGCGGTGTCCTCGCCGGTGGCGTCGGTCGCCTCGGGCACGTCCGTGGTCCGCTCCTCGGGGACCTCGCCGGGCAGCGGACCGGGGGCGTCGACGACGGCGTCCGGCCCGGGCTCGGTGAGCCCGACGTCCGCGGGATCCACCATGTCCAGCGCCGCGAGCACGCGCAGGACCCCGTCCACGCCGGGGGCGATCGCGTACTCGTCGAACCGCCAGGCCTCACCGGCCTCGTAGAGCAGCACACGCGCGCCGGTCTCGCGGGCCGCGGCGCGCAGGGAGCCGTCCCGCAGGCGGGCGTGGAAGAGCACGGGCGCGCCGAACGCCTCGGCGAGCGCGCGGGTCTGGGGGTCCTCCAGGTCGCAGCGGATCTGCGGCAGGTTGGAGCGGCGGTCCGCACCGGTGTGCAGGTCGATGCCCACGGTGCAGCGGCCGATCACCTCGGTCATCATCAGGTGCGCGATGCGCGAGGCCAGCGAGCCCCGGGCAGAGCCGGGGAAGGAGCGGTTCAGGTCGCGGCGGTCCGGCAGGTAGCGGTCCCCGGCCATCACGCCGAGCACGTTGACGATGGGCACGGCCAGCAGGGTGCCGCGCAGGTTTTTGGGCTGCAGCCGCTCCAGGACGCGGCGGACGATCTCGATGCCGGCCACCTCGTCCCCGTGGATCGCGGCGGAGACCCACACGGTGGGCCCGTCCTCGCGGCCGTGCAGCACATGCACGGGCAGGGTGACGTCCGCGCCGGTGACGAGCTGGGAGATCGGCAGGGACAGCTCGTGGCGGCGGCCTGCCGGGATCTCGACCCCGCCGAACGCGAAGGGGGCGCGGGCGGGGCGACGGCTCACGCGCGTCCCCGGTTCCGGCGGCGCACGCCGCGCGGCGGCTGCCCGCCCACGTACGAGGCGGCGGGGTCCACGAGGAGGCCGCCGGCGGCCAGCGCGGTGCGGCCCACGAGCATGCGGAAGCCCATCTCGTCCCGATGGGTCAGGGTCACCTCCGCCTCGATCGTGCGGCCGGCCAGGGTCAGCGGCATCACGACGACGACGCGCTCCTGCGCCTCGCCGTTCGAGGAGCGGACCGTGCGCAGATCGGCCACCGGCAGCTCGGCCGTCCGCGCGTCCGCGGCCGAGGTCTGCCACGGGTGCACCTCGAACCGGACCCAGGCGGCGCCGTCGCGGGTGAACCGCTCGATGCCGAAGGCGTGGAGCGCCGAGGTGCGGGCGCCGGTGTCGATCTTGGCCTTGATCCAGGGGGTGTGGGCGGCGGGCAGGCCGACCCATTCGCGCCAGCCGACCAGCCCCGGGCGAGCGGCGCCGTCGTCGGTGGGGGGCGCGCCGTGGGGGGCCGGGGCCGTGTGCTTAGATTCAGACACGCCCCTCATCCTCCCAGGAAAGCGGTCATGAAGCTCGCCATCCTCTCCCGTTCCCTGCGCGCCTACTCGACGCAGCGCCTCAAGACCGCGGCGCTCGAGCGCGGCCACCAGGTGAAGGTCCTGGACACCCTGCGCTTCGGCATCGACCTCAGCTCGGACGAGCCCGATCTGATGTTCCGCGGCCGCCCCCTCTCCGGCTATGACGCCGTGCTGCCGCGCATCGGCAACTCGGTGACCTACTTCGGCACCGCCGTGGTGCGCCAGTTCGAGCAGATGGACGTCTACACGCCCAACACGGCCGCCGGGATCATGAACTCGCGGGACAAGCTGCGGGCCACCCAGATCCTCTCCCGCCACGAGATCGATATGCCCGCCACCGTGTTCGTGCGCAACCGCGGCGAGGTCTCCACGGCGATCGACATGGTGGGCGGGGCGCCCGTGGTGATCAAGCTGCTCGAGGGCACCCAGGGCATCGGCGTGATCCTGGCGCCGACCAAGAAGGTGGCCGAGGCGATCATCGAGACGCTGCACGGCACCAACCAGCAGGTGCTCATCCAGCGGTTCGTGGAGGAGTCCAAGGGCACGGACATCCGCGCCCTCGTGGTGGGGGACCGCGTGGTGGCCGCGATGCGCCGCCGGGCCCAGGGGGACGAGTTCCGCTCCAACGTGCACCGCGGCGGCACCGTGGAGCGCGTCGAGCTCTCGCCCGAGTACGCGGAGACCGCCGTGCGGGCGGCGCACATCATGGGCCTGCGGGTGGCCGGCGTGGACATGCTCGAGGGCGAGCACGGCCCGCTGGTCATGGAGGTGAACTCCTCCCCGGGGCTGCAGGGCATCGAGGCCGCCACGGACCTGGACGTGGCCGGCGCGATCATCGACTACGTGGCGGACCAGGCCGGCTTCCCGGACATCGATGTGCGCCAGCGCCTGGCCGTGTCCACCGGGTACGGGGTCGGTGAGATCACCGTGCACGCCGGCTCCGGCTGGGTGGGCCAGTCCATCGAGGACTCCGGGCTCCTCGCGAAGGACCTGCAGGTGCTCACCCTGCACCGCGGCACCTCCGTGTTCCCCAACCCCGCGGACACCAAGGTACTCGAGGAGGGCGACCGGCTGCTCTGCTTCGGCAAGACCGAGAACATGCGCGCCCTCATCCCCGCCCGCGCCCGCCGCCCCAAGCGCGTGCGGAAGCTGCCCGCCACCCCGATCCTCGCCTCCGTCGCCGAGGAGGCCCCGGCGCCCGAGGCGCCCGCCGACGACGCCTGAGCCCGGGCGCGAGGCTCAGCGGGCCGGGGCGAACGCGCCGATGCCCGTGAGGTGCCGGCCGAGCGTGAGCTGGTGGACCTCGTCCGTGCCCTCGTAGGTGCGCACGGACTCGAGGTTGTTCGCGTGCCGCAGCGGCGAGTGCTCCAGGGTGATGCCGTTGCCGCCGAGCATCTCGCGGGCCTCCCGCGCGATGCCGATGGCCACGCGGCAGTTGTCCAGCTTGCCCGCCGAGATCATGGCGGGGGTGAGCGGGCCGGCGTCCTTGGCGCGGCCGATCTGGTGCGCCAGCAGGTAGCCCTTGCCGATGGCCACGGCCATGTCCGCGAGCTTGGCCTGCGTCAGCTGGTGGGAGGCCAGCGGCACCCCGAACTGCTGCCGCTCCATCGCATAGTCGAGGACGGCGTCGAAGGAGTCGCGGGCCGCACCCATCGCGCCCCAGATGATCCCGTAGCGGGCCTCGTTGAGGCACTGGAAGGGGCCCTTGAGCCCGACGGCGGAGTCGGCCGGCAGCATCGCGGAGACGGGCAGGCGCACGCCGTCGAGGTGGATCTCGCACTGCACCGACGCCCGCATGGACAGCTTCTGGGTGATCGCCTCCGCGCGGAATCCGGGGGTGTCCGTGGGGACCACGAAGCCGCGCACCCCGCGCCCGTCGCCGGGCTCGCCGGTCTGCGCCCAGATGATCGCGACGTCGGCCAGGGTGGCCAGCCCGATCCACCGCTTGACCCCGTCGAGCACCCAGTCGCCGCCGGGCTCCTGGCGGGCCGTCGTCGTCATGGAGGCCGGGTCCGAGCCGGCGCCCGGCTCGGTGAGGCCGAAGCAGCCGACGGCCTCGCCGGTGGTCATGCGCGGCAGCCATTGCGCCTTCTGCTCCTCGGAGCCGTGCTTGTGGATCGCGCCCATCGCGAGCGAGCCCTGCACGGAGACGAAGGTGCGCAGACCGGAGTCGCCGGCCTCGAGCTCCTGGGCGGCGAGACCGTACTCCACCGCCGAGCGGCCGGGCATGCCGTGGCCCTCGTAGGGCATGCCGAGCACGCCGAGGCGGCCCAGCTCGGGGACGATCTCGCGCGGGAACACGGCGTCGTCGTACCAGCGGGCGATGTGCGGGCGGATGTGCTCGTCCACGAAACCGCGCACCTTCAGTGCGACGGCCTTCTCCTCGGCGGAGAACAGGGAGTCCAGGCCGACGACGTCGGCACGGCCGAGGAACGAGTCGGCTTCGGCGTGGAACGGGGTGGTCATGGCGGGGGTCCTCTCTGCGGGGTGGTCAGCGGGCGTCGAGCCAGGTGTTGACGGCCGCCGTGTCCGCGCCGAGCGCGGGCGGCGCGTGGCGCGGGTGCGCGACGGGCGGGTCCCACTGCACCGGGTGGCGGAACTGCCGGCCGGCGGGGGCGCCGGAGCGGTCCTGGACCTCGACGGTCGGCTCGAGGCCGAGGGACTCGGCCAGCTCGACGCCCTCGGCGACGGTGGACACGAGGCCGACCGGGAGCCGTTCGGTCTGCAGCACGTCCCGCCAGTGGGCGGCCGTCTCGGCCGAGAGCGCGTCCTCCAGGGCGGTGCGCAGCTCCTCGCGGTGCTCGACCCGGTCCGTGTTCGTGGTGAAGCGCGGATCTTCGGCGAGCTCGGGGACGCCGAGGGCCGCGGCGAAGGTGCGGAACTGCGCGTCGTTGCCGATGGCGACGGCGAGCGGCGCGTCCCGGCACGCCAGCAGCTGATAGGGGGTGATCGAGGGGTGGTCGTTGCCCATCCGCCGCGGGACGACGTCGGCGCCGAGCCAGGCCTGGCCCTGGTTGGCGAGCGCCCCCTGCAGCGAGGAGAGCAGGTTCAGCCGCAGGTGGGCGCCCTCTCCGGTGCGCTCGCGGCGCAGCAGGGCGGCGAGCACGCCGGCGGTGAGGTCCTTGGCCGTGAGCACGTCCACGAGGGCGACGCCCGCCTTCATCGGGGCGTCCGGTTCGCCGGTGATGCTCATGAGCCCGCCCGCGGCCTGGACGATGAAGTCGTAGCCGGGCAGGTCCCGGCCCTCGCGGTCGCCGAAGCCGGAGACGGCGGCGTAGACCACGGACGGGTTCTGCCGCGCGACGTCGTCGTAGCCCAGGCCGAGGCGCTCCATGGTGCCGGGCTTGAGGTTGTGGACCACGACGTCGGCCCGGGCGGCCAGGGCGGCGGCCCGCCGCTGATCCTCGGGGTCCTTCAGATCCCAGCCGACCGACTCCTTGTTGCGGTTCACGGACTCGAAGTAGGTGGCGCCCGTCGCCGAGCGGGGCGGAGCCCAGCCGCGGGTGTCGTCGCCGCGCACGGGGTGCTCCACCTTGATGACGCGCGCCCCGAGGTCCGCCAGCGTCATGGTGGCGAGCGGGCCGGCGAGGACGCGGGAGAAGTCGGCGACGAGGACGCCGTCGAGGGGGAGCGAGGCCGGGGAGGGGGCGGTGGTGGCCGGGGGCACGGCGGGCTCCTCACTGTGGCGGACGACACGATGATGCATCCCACCCAAGCACCGTGCTTTCATTCCGTCCAATGACTCTTGGGCGGCCCACTGATGCGCGGGAGTCATCGGTGCGGGGCGGCCCGGGGCGGCCGGGAGAGGTGGGCACGGGGAGGACCCGGGGCCGCGGGCAGAGGCTGTCAACTCCGCCGTCCCCAGATCCGGGCATCTTGTCCACAGGAGTTGTCCACAGATGTGGAGGGTGTGGACGACGGTGTGGATAGGCGTGTACCAGGCGGTGTGATGAGGGCGCAAACGGGGGTGCTGTCAAGTCCGGCGGGCGGGTCGAAAGGGGAGTGGAGAATCTTCCTCCACAGCTCTGGGGATCGCATCGTCGCAGGTCAGAGCCGGATTCTGGGACTGGCCGAGCGGTTGTCCCCAGCGCGGTCCCCAGGCGATCCACACGACACGCCGCCGAATCCACACGTTGCCCACAAGGCCTGTGGGAAACGCGGTTGCCCAGCCTCCACGGCGCGCGTAGTGTCGCGTGGTATCCCCAACGCGAGGGCGGGTATTGGCCGCAGGTGACCACTGACAGGCGCGCATCCGCTCGGACCGTCGCCCCGGGGACCGTCGCACCGTCCGCCTGCAGGAGGGTGCGGCGGCACGGGCGGTGACAACAGAGGAATCAGGGCCGGGAAGACCGGCGAGGGCCGCCGTCGTGCGGGCTGTGGGAAGGGAGTCTCCGGACGTTGACTGAGAACTACGGAGACTCGGGCTCCTACGACGGCGGCCGTTCCTCTGAACGCTTCCTGCCGCCCCAGGACCTGGAGGCGGAGCGCTCGGTGCTGGGCGGCATGATGCTCTCCAAGGACGCGATCGCGGACGTGGTGGAGCTGCTGCGCGGCCACGACTTCTACCGGCCCAGCCACGAGATGATCTACGAGGCGATCATCGACCTCTACGGCCGCGGTGAGCCCGCGGACGCCGTCACCGTGGCGGACCTGCTGAACAAGCGCCAGGAGCTCAGCCGCGTGGGCGGCCCCGCCGTGCTGCACGAGCTGATCCAGTCCGTGCCCACCGCCGCCAACGCGAGCTTCTACGCGGAGATCGTGGCGGAGAAAGCCGTCCTGCGGCGTCTCGTGACCGCCGGCACCAAGATCACCCAGCTGGGGTATCAGGGCGACGGCGAGGTCGAGGAGATCGTCAACGAGGCGCAGTCCGAGATCTACAAGGTGGCGGAGAACCGTCAGTCCGAGGACTACGTGCGCCTCGCGGAGATCATGGAGCACGCCGTCGACGAGATCGAGGCGGCCGGCAACCAGGGGGAGGGCCTGACGGGCGTCCCCACCGACTTCTACGACTTCGACGAGCTGACGCAGGGCCTGCACGGCGGGCAGATGATCGTGATCGCGGCGCGCCCCGCCGTCGGCAAGTCCACGCTCGCGCTCGACTTCGCGCGAGCCGCGGCCATCCACCACAACATGGCCACCGTGTTCTTCAGCCTCGAGATGGGCAAGAACGAGATCGCCATGAGGCTCTTGAGCGCCGAGGCGACGATCGCGCTGCAGGACCTGCGCAAGGGCACCATCCGGGACGACCAGTGGTCCAAGATCGCGGCAACCGTGGGGCGACTGAACGAGGCGCCGTTCTTCATCGACGACTCCCCGAACATGACCATGATGGAGATCCGCGCCAAGTGCCGGCGGCTCAAGCAGAAGAACAACCTCAAGATGGTGGTGCTCGACTACCTGCAGCTCATGAGCTCGGGCAAGAAGGTCGAGTCCCGTCAGCAGGAGGTAGCCGAGTTCTCCCGTGCCCTCAAGCTGCTGGCCAAGGAGCTCGACGTGCCGGTGATCGCGTTGAGCCAGTTGAACCGTGGGTCCGAGCAGCGCACGGACAAGCGGCCGCAGGTGTCCGACCTGCGCGAGTCGGGCTCGATCGAGCAGGACGCGGACATGGTGATCCTGCTGCACCGCGAGGACGTGTACGACAAGGAGTCCCCCCGCGCCGGCGAGGCGGACCTGATCGTGGCCAAGCACAGGAACGGGCCCACGAAGACCATTGTGGTGGGGTTCCAGGGGCACTATTCGCGGTTCTCGAACCTGGCGAGTGATGCGGGTGGTGGCCCGGGTGGGTTCTGACGGCCGTCACTGACGCCAAACCGCCCCGTCAGTGAGTGCAGAGAGCCTGTCACTCACTCGAGTGAGGCACTCACTGTGTCGACTGACGGCATCAGTGACGTGCATCGTTCTTCAGGGCACGAGGTCGAGCGTCAACCGGGGTCTGGTCTGGCGCATGCATTCCCACAGGTCGACGCAGCGGGTCTCCAGAGCGGCACAGGCGTCAGGGATTTTCACGCGCTTGCGCGCCTGAGGGGCGGGCACCTCGAAGGTGACCACGGTGGCGTCCATGCATGCAGCCTGCGCCACCAACAGCAGATCGGCGCTGTCATCCAGAAACTCGTCCTGCGCGGCCTGTTGATACGCGGGCTGACGGGTCAGGGTCCACTGGGCCAACTCGCCGATGCGCTGGGGCACCTCTGACGTGGGTGGGAGGAAGAGCTGCGGATGGTTTGACGCCCAGGTGGCGAGTTCATCCCCGCCCCGGCATAGCTCCTGCCGCACGGCCTCCACGCTGGCGACCCAGCCTGCCGCATGAGCGCGCTCCAGCCACGTCCAGAACCCCGGGGCGAGATCGAACCCGTAGTAACTGTTCTTCGGCGTGATGAAGGTGTTGGCGTCGAGCAGGAACATCATGCGGCGGCCATCTTCTGAGCCAGGGTGTCCATAACCTCACGCTTGTGGGTTCCGAGCAGGCGGAACGCGTCCCGGTAGCTGGTTCCGCCTTCCCGGGCGCTGGCCACCACGGCAGTGGTGAACGGGACGCCGAGGCGGTAGCGGGCGGTGCGGTAATAATCGCCCCCTCCGCCCTTCGGCGCCGGGGTCTGGGGGTGAGGGATGCGGGCCAGCGCTGCGAGCTGCGCGTCGGCGGCCGCAGGGGTGATCAGTCCGCAGGTCTTCATCCGGAGAACCACGACGGCGCGGCTCACCTGGCAGCGTTTGGCCACATCGGCGACCACCTCGTCGAACTCCGTGCTGAGTCGCTCCTGCTGCTGCTCCAGCACGACGCGGGGCACCAGGGCTGCGGCGGCCACCCGGTTGCACCAGGCCTCCTCGTAGGGTGCGTGGCGTCCGGGGCGGGCATCAGACAGCGCACTGTGTCCGAGGAGCAGGTGAGCGGTCTCGTGGAGGAGGGTGAAGTGCTGGGCGGTCTTGGCCTCGGTTCCGTTGACGAAGATCAGTGGAGCGAGGTCGTCGGCCAGGGCGAAGCCCCTGAACTCGTCCGGGTTCAGGGGCCTTCGGGTCTCATTGCCGACGTAGCCGCTGATCATCACCAGCACCCCCGCCTCTTCCAAGGCGCCCACGAGCGCGCTGCGGAAGGCGTCACCGGCGCCGGACAGGGCGTCCAAGTGGAGGATCTCCCGGAGGCGTGTTCCGGCATCCTCTGTATCGTTCTGGAGCGTGGCGCTGCCCACGAGGGGCACGGGGCTGGCGCCAATGGCGAGCATGTGGTCCCGGTACCAGTCCTGGCGGAGCTGGCACTCCCGCAGGACGTCCACCAGCTCGGCGGAGGGGTGATCCACGCCCTGGCTGCCCGGCGTGCGCATGTCAGGGATGGGGATGGGTGCCGGCGCCGGGGGAGCGCTGAGGAACAGCATGCCGAAGGGCACATGGACCTTCTGCCCGAACCGTTCCAGCTGCTTCATGGTGGGCTTCTTCGTCCGGCTGAGCCAGGCCTCGAGGTCGGGGTGTGCGGTAGTAGCGCTGGCCAGGTCGATGCCCCCACGTTCGAGGGCCCAGCGCAGGACGGCCGGCTCGACGTCGACGCGCACCGTGGGCATGGACCGCCTCCTCCCTGGGCCGGGGCGACTTTGTGTCGCCCTGTGCTCAGCCTAGTCATCGCCTCGGACGCTGTAAGCCCCACCCCGTACACTCGCGTCGTGATCACCGGAACTCTCAAAAACCAGGTTGACCGCGTCTGGGACGCCTTCGCCACGGGTGGCATCAGCAACCCTCTTGAGGTGATCGAGCAGATCACCTACCTGCTGTTCCTGCGTCGCCTGGATGAGGCACAGACGCAAGCCGAGGCCAAGGCGCGCCGCACGAACCAACCGGTGGAGACGACGATCTTCGACGCCGACCACCAGCACCTCCGCTGGCACCAGCTGAAGAACGTCGCCTCGGACGAACTCTTCGCCCGCATGGACCGCGAGGTCTTCCCGTTCCTGCGCCGTCTCGGCCAGCAGATTGGAGGGGAGGACTCCACTTACGCGCACCACATGCGAGACGCCCGCTTCACCATCCCCAACGCGCGCATGCTCGCCACCGCCGTGGATCTGATCGACAAGCTTCCCCTCACAAACCGGGACACCACCGGTGACCTGTACGAATACCTCCTCTCCAAGCTCTCCACCGCGGGACGGAACGGCCAGTTCCGCACGCCGCGGCACATCATCGACCTCATGGTGCGGATGACGGCGCCCACCCCGGAGGACGTGATCGTGGACCCGGCATGTGGCACGGCAGGGTTCCTCGTCGGCGCGTCGGAGTATCTGCGGGAGGAACACCCGGAACTTTTCTTTGACATGAACCAGCGGCTGCACTTCAACCGGCGCATGTTCCACGGATATGACTTCGACAGCACCATGCTGCGCATCGCCAGCATGAACATGCTCATGCACGGGGTGGAGTCCCCGGACATCGCGTACCGGGACTCCCTGGCCCAGGGTGCTAGCGACGGCGACGCTGGCAAATACAGCTTGATCCTCGCCAATCCGCCGTTCGCCGGGTCCCTCGACGCCGAGGGCGTCAGCTCTGACCTGCAGCGCGTGGTGAAGACGAAGAAGACGGAGTTGCTCTTCCTGGCCCTGTTCCTGCGGCTGTTGCAGCCGGGCGGTCGTGCGGCGGTGATCGTCCCGGAGGGGGTGCTGTTCGGCTCGTCTAAGGCCCACAAGGACTTGCGCCGGATGCTGGTGGAGGACCATCACCTGCAGGCGGTGGTGAAGTTGCCTGCGGGTGTGTTCAAGCCCTACGCAGGGGTCTCGACGGCGATCCTCTTCTTCCGCAACGACGGTCCCGGCAGCACGGACGACGTCTGGTTCTACGACGTCCGCGCCGATGGGTTCTCGCTGGACGACAAGCGCACGCCGGTGGAGGCCAACGACCTGCCGGACCTCGTTCAGCGGTGGCAGAACCCGGCAGGAGAGAAGGACCGGCCGCGGACCGCGCAGTCCTTCCTGGTGCCCAAGGCGGACATCGTGGAGCAGGGGTACGACCTCTCCCTGAACCGGTACAAGGAGTTGGAGATCGAGGAGGTCGAGCACCGGGACCCGCTGGAGATCCTCGTCGACCTCGAACAGCTCGACGCCGAGATTGCCGCTGGGACTGCGGAGCTCAAGGGGATGCTGCGGTGAAGACGGTGAAGCTGGGTGACATTGTTTCCCTTAAGTACGGGAAAGCGCTGAAACAGGGTGATCGCCGAGGGGGGCCTGTTGCCGTCGTGGGCTCCAGTGGCGTCGTGGGGTTCCATGATCAAGCCCTCAGTTCGGGCCCCGCGATTGTCGTAGGAAGGAAGGGGTCAATCGGGTCGGTCACCTGGGTGCCCGGTGATGTTTGGCCTATAGATACTGCCTACGAGGCGGTGCCTCTCGGGGAGGGCGTCGATCTTCGGTGGCTGTATTGGATCCTTAGCGCTCTCGGTCTCAAGGGAATGAATAAATCAGCGGCAGTGCCAGGATTGAATCGGGATGATGTGTATCGTCTCTCGATTAGGCTTCCTGATCTCAAGGAGCAAAGGCGCATTTCGGCGATTCTGGACCAGGCTGACGAGCAGCGGTCGCGCCGGCGGGCGCAACTCGAGCGACTGGCTGCTCTTGTCCAGGTGGCGTTCGCTGATCGCGTCCGGGAGGCCGGTCCCGGGCAGCCCCTATCGGAGCTTGCGTCTTTCGTACGAGGCGTCACCTTCAAGCCCGAAGATGTGGCTGAGTCAGGTGTCCCCGTGATGCGTACGAAGAATGTGCAGAAGCGCCTGGACAGTTCGGATCTTATTCGCATCCCGGCAGAGCTCATCAAGAACGAGGCAAAGTATCTGCAAGAGGGGGACACCTTAGTGTCCAGTGCGAACAGCTACAACCTCGTAGGAAAATGCTGTTTCGTTGACTCCCTGCCGGAGCCGTCGGCTATCGGCGGATTCGTTTCAGCGCTTCGTCCCGGCCCCGACGTCGACCCGACTTTCCTCTACGCCTGGTTCAACAGTGACAGAGTCCAAGCGACCGTGCGAAGCTTTGGCAATAAGACGACGAATATCAGCAACCTCAACATCAAACGGACGTTGCAGTTGCGTATCCCGGACGTGTCTCTCGATATGCAGAGAGAATTCGCCGCCGTCGTCGAGAAGATCGACGTGCAGCGAGCGCGTGTCGAGCGGGCACTGGCGTTGGAGGACGAGCTGTTCGCGTCGCTCCAACACAGGGCATTCCGCGGGGAGCTGTGAATCCGGCAGGATGACAGTGGGCGGCTCGGTGGTGAGCTGCCGGAGAGGGTGTTGATGGCAGGCAACATGGACTGGGTGGAGCGGGCGCTCCCCGTTGCTCACGAGGACGCTGCGCAGGCCGAGGGCTACATGAGCACCGACCCGCGCGCGGCCGCGTTCTATGCCCGGCGCTGCGTCGAACGGGTCGTCGAGTTCGTCTACGCCACCCATCGCCTCGAGGACCCGTACAAGACCGACCTCTCCGGCCTCATCAACGGGGTAGCCTTCACCGGCCTGGCCGGACGCCCGGTGGTGGACAAGCTCAACTTCCTCCGTAAGGCCGGCAACAACGCCGTTCACAAGGATTCCGTGCTGGATGCCCGCGCCGCCCTCACCATCCTGCGCGAGCTGTTCCACGTGCTCGTCTGGGCCGCGTTCCACCACGGCCCGCACCCGGAGGCCGTGCCCACCGGTGCGCAGTTCGACCACGCACTTGCCCCGCAGAAGGCCGCCATGAGCGTGGAGCAGCTCGACGCCGTGATTGCCCGGCTCAAGAAGCAGGACGAGGACAACGCCCGTCTCCGCGAGCAGAACGAGCAGCAGGCCGCCGCGTACGAGGCCGAGATCCAGGCCCTGCGGGAGCAGATCGCCGCCGCCCAGGCCGCCGCCACCACCAGCGAACTCCCCGACCTTCACGACTACGACTACGCAGAGGCGGAGACCCGCTCTCTCTTCATCGACCTCCTCCTCGCCGAGTCCGGGTGGCCCCTCGACCAGGCTCGCGACCGCGAGTACCCCGTCACCGGGTTGCCCACCCCCGGCGGCACCGGGCGTGTGGACTACGTTCTCTGGGGAGCCGATGGTCTGCCCCTGGCCGTGGTGGAGGCCAAGCGCACCACCAAGAGCGCGCTCGAAGGCCAGGAACAGGCCCGCCGATACGCTGACGCCCTTGAAGCGCAGTTCGCTCGCCGCCCGCTGATCTTCTACACCAACGGCTATGACCACTGGTTCTGGGACGATGCGGCCTTCGGCGAGGCCGGCGGCTACCCGCCCCGTGAGATTGAAGGGTTCTTCACCGCCGACGAGCTCGAGCGCCTCATCCAGCGGCGTACCGTCCGCCAGGACCTTACGGACGTGCCGGTCAACGTGGACATCGCGGGACGGCCATACCAGCTGGAGGCGATCTCCGCCGTCGGGCAGGCCCTCGCCGCCCGCCAGCGCGATGCCCTGCTGGTCATGGCCACCGGCACCGGCAAGACCCGGACCGCCATCGCCCTCGTGGACCAGCTGATTCGGGGGAACTGGGTCAAGCGGGTCCTGTTCCTCGCGGACCGGACGGCCCTGGTACGGCAGGCCAAACGGGCGTTTGCCGCGAACCTGCCGGACACCGCCGTCGTGAACCTGCAGGACGAGAAGCGCGGGGAGGGGCGGGTCTACACCGCGACCTACCCGACCATGCTCAATCTGCTGGAGCACGACGGGCAGGACGGTGGGACGCGGAGGTTCGGCGCCGGGTACTTCGACCTCGTGATCATCGACGAGGCCCACCGCTCCGTCTATCAGAAGTACGGCGCGATCTTCGACTGGTTCGACTCCCTGCTGGTGGGCCTCACCGCTACACCCAAGGACGAGGTGGACCACAACACCTACCGGCTGTTCCACCTCGAGGACGGGGTGCCCACCTTCGCCTTCGACCTTGAGGAGGCCGTGGAGCAGGGGTACCTGGTGCCGCCGCTGGGGGTGTCCGCGGGGACGGAGTTCCTGCGCCAGGGGATCCGTTACGCCGACCTCTCCGACGAGGAGAAGGCCGAGTGGGACGCGCTGGATTGGGGCGAGGACGGCCCCCCGGACAGCGTGGACTCCGAGCAGGTCAACAGGTTCCTCTTCAACGAAGACACCGTGGACAAGGTCCTGGAGCTGCTCATGGAGCGCGGTCAGAAGGTGGCCGGCGGTGACCGGCTCGGCAAGACCATCGTGTTCGCGAAGAACCAGAATCATGCCGACTTCATCGAGCGTCGATTCAACGCGCGGTTCCCCGAGCTGGGCGGGACGTTCGCACGGGTGATCACCAGCAAGACCGCGTTCAACGACGCACTGCTGGATGACTTCTCCGACTCGGACAAGGCCCCACATATCGCCATCAGCGTGGATATGCTGGACACCGGGGTGGACATCCCTGAGGTGGTGAACCTGGTGCTGTTCAAGGTGGTCCACTCCAAGACCAAGTTCTGGCAGATGATCGGCCGCGGCACCCGCCTGTGTCCCGATCTGTTCGGGCCCGGGCAGGACAAGAAGAACTTCACCGTCTTCGACTTCGGAGAGAACCTGCCTTACTTCAACCAGGATCTCCCCGAGCCGGGGTCCTCCGTGCAGAAGTCCCTTACCCAGCGGTTGTTCGAGGCACGGGCCGGGATTGTGGCGGCCCTGGATGCGCGCGAGGGCGATGGGGAGGCGGGCTCGGCCAGCGTCGTACGCCAGGCCCACGCCACCTGGCTGCACTCCTACGTGGAGGGCATGCCGATGCAGAACCTGCTGGTGCGCAAGCACCGGCGCCACGTGGAGCGCTGGTCCGAGCCCGATGCGTGGGCCGCGGTGACCGCCGAGGATGTCGACGAACTCGCCGACCATGTGGCCGGACTGCCCTCCACGCTGCGTGACCCGGACGAAGCAGCGAAGCGCTTCGACCTCGTGACCCTGCGCTGGCAGTTGGCCACCCTGGACGGTGATGCCGCCCTGGCGGAGCGTTGCCGCAGATCCGTCCAGGAGGTCGCGGGTGCGTTGCTGAGTCAGCTGGCTATCCCAGCCGTCAAGGTGGAAGAGTCCCTGCTGCGCTCCGTTGCGGAAGACCTGTGGTGGGAAGGCGCTGGCGTCGTTGACGTGGAGGCGCTGCGGGAGAGCCTGCGCGGACTGGTGGTGTTCCTGCCGAGGCTGAGCTCCTCACCGGTGTACACGGACTTCGTGGACACCCTGGGGGAGATCGACGAGGTGGTCGTGGTGCCGGCACGGCCGGGCATGAATTGGGAGCGCTACCGCGAGAAGGCCATGGCCTTCCTGCGCGCCGAGGAGGACACCCTGGCGTTGCGGAAGCTCCGCGGCAACCAGCCGCTGACGGCCACGGATCTCGAGGAGCTCGGTCGCATGCTGGTGGCGGCGGGCGGATCTGACCGGCCGGAGCTGGATTGGGTGCGTGAGCACGCCGGCGCCGAGCTGGGCGTCTTCGTGCGCAGTCTTGTGGGGTTGGAGCGGCGGGCCGCGGAAGAGGCGCTGGCCGCGTTCCTGGACGAGGGCAGGTGGACCACGCGCCAGATCCGCTTCACCCGCATGCTCGTGGACGACCTGGTGCGCAACGGCGTGGTGGACCCGGGTCGGCTCTACGAGGACCCGTATCTCGCACTGGGTGGCGTCGATGCCGTGTATCCGCAGGATGCTGCGGACGCCGTGGTGGCCGTACTGGCCGAGGTGCGGGCGCGGGCCGAGGTGGAAGCGGGGAAGGTGGCCTGAGGACGGACTACTTGCGGACGGCGCGCTGAGCGACCTGGGGCAACATCTGACCAATCTGTCTGAGCCCATCCGGACCAGTGATGGCGGCGACTGCGATGATGCCTGCTGTGCCAATGGGCTAGGCCCGTGGTGCTCAGGACCGCACGCATTTGCTCGTGGGCCAGACCGGCGAGGAAACGTTGGTTCTCGAGGTCTTTTTTTCGTTGGCCCGGTCAATGAGTTCATCCACCATCCTGGCCATCCGCCACACCTACAAGGAGTCGGGGCTGCCATCGCGGGCGGCGGCCACGCCGGAGCGGGTGCTCGCCTACACACGGGAGCAGCACCACGTGGGGAAGTTCCCGAAGGAGCCCGCCCGCCACTGGCTGATCTTCATGGGGGAGGGAGGACGTCGTTCTCGCCTCACCGCCGTGTACGAGAACCGCGGGGAGGTCGTGGCTGAGCGCACGGAGCGGTACCGGTACTACGACGTTGCGCCGGTGCCGCTGCTGGCCTCCCTCGAGGAGCGCCTGGTGGTGGAGTGGTCCGCAGACCCCGTGAACTGGGCCAAGCGCGGCCCCCTGGCGGCGCGCTTCCCCGTCCTCGAGATCGCCGACCCCACCACCGAGGCGTTCCCCGGCTTCGACCATGTGCTGCTCAGCTACGGGGACCTGCAGTCAATGGTGACCGAGACTCGCTACGCAGGCTGGCGCACCGCCCTGGAGGCCGTACGCGGGATCTACCTGATCGCCGACGAGACCGCGGGCCGGTGCCACGTCGGCAAGGCCGACGGTGAGCGTGGTGTGCTCGGACGGTGGGAGGCCTACGCCCGTGACGGGCATGGTGGGAACGTCGCCCTCCGGGATGCCCTGGAGCTCGACCCCGACCAGCCGGAGCCGTACACGTTCAGCCTGTTGCGCGTGTTCGGCTCCAATACCCCGCAGGCCCAGATCGACGCCGCGGAGAAGCACTACAAGGACGCTCTGATGACGCGCCGGTTCGGGCTGAACCGGAACTGAACGGACGTCGTTGTCCGGGGGGAGAGAGCGAAGGGCAGACGGGAGGGGGGATGGATTGCCCCCGCCGAGCCTCGGGGAGGAGGGCAAGTGCGCCATCCAGGCACAGCAGTCACCGCTGAATTCCTCGAATATGACTGCCCGCGAGCACACGGGGCATCTGCAAGCCGCCCGCATTGATGTCATCGCGCGGGCCGAGGTCGTCGAGGCGGGCGGGCCAGGTCTGATGGGTGTGAACGGCCCACCCGGGACCGGCGGGCGTGTCAACTTGTCTGTGTAAGCGGGGTGGTCACAGGTAGGGGTTGATCCGGTCGGGGTAGGCCGCGGCGAGCTGGGCGAGGGCCTGCTTCCAGTTCGTGACGGCCTGACCTTCGACGAGCCGGCCCTGGGCTTTGCGCTGGCCGGCGGGTTTGCCCCGGTCCCGAGCGCGTTCGGCGGCGCGTTTGTCTTCGATGTTGCAGAT